>CAYPAL010000011.1:0-24676 GCA_964408695.1 uncultured Oscillospiraceae bacterium
AATGCTTTTTGCTAATAGTTGATTGTACATGAATCGGAGCGGTTGAGCAATAAATGCCGGCGCGAAACGATTTATTCCATGACCTGTTTCATGCACTCCAGCGTTGATGTCAAAAAAGCGACATAGTCCTCAGCGATTCGGACGGGCTTCAAGATCTGTGCCCGATCTCCGAACTGGAAGATCCACGAAAAGAACACCGGGCTGATCGACGCTTCGACATGCGCAATAAATCGATCGTCGCCGTCGCGAATGATCGGCGTTTTCATACCGAACCGGTCCAAGACCGGATTGATCAGGTCGTTGGCGAATCGCAGATCCAGACCGACACGCTCCCCGCCGTACATCCCGAACTTTGTCTCGATGAAGTCCGCCAGACTGAAATCCTTCGGCTGTGGGTCTACCGCTAAATCGGCCTTCTCGACCGCTTTCATCCGATCCACGCGAAAAACGTTGATCTGTCCGCGGCGCTCATAATAGCCGACCAAATAATAATTGTCATCGTTCCATACGAGCGCGTACGGGCTGACTTCATACGCCGAACCCCCGCGACGCGGGCATATCCCTTTGCTCAAATCAAAATCCATATACTTGAAGTGAATACGGCGCCCTTCGTGGATCGCTTCCTGGATCGTCGCCGTCGTATAACGCACATGCTCGTTTTGCGTCTTCACGCGCCCGGCAAAATGCACCTGCCGTTTAAGGATACCGGCGCTTCTGGAGCTGGTCAGTGTCTCTATTTTGCGAAGTAAATTCTCGGTCATCGACTCAGATATAAAATTGGCGGATTGTACGGCGTCGGCCAGAAGCCTCAACTCGGCGATGTCAAACGCTCGATTCATCAGGCAGTATTCGACCGGCTTGCGACAATTCTTCTCGATCTCGATCCCACACTCTCTGAGCATCGCGATATCCCGGTAGATCGACTTGCGCTCCGCCGCGACTCCGTTTGCCTCCAGATACGCAAGGATATCCGCCATTGTCACGCCGCGTTCGTCGTCGGAGCGCTGATACAACAGTCTTAAAATGTGAAGCATTTTAGCTCTCGAATGCTCGTTTCCCGCCATAAACGTCCTCCTTGCGAACCGATCAACAGTATCCGATTTTGATCATAACACAACTTAGTGTCCCTTTGGGGGTACACTTGACGCCTCTGTCCGGCGACTTTCAGATATTCGCGGAAGGCCTTCCCGGGCTCTTGACGGAGTCTCTCCGAGCGTCCATAATTCAATGGATCGAATTTATGACTGACAGCTTTGTTGCGCATATGAAGGGCTTACGGCGATGGTTTCTCTTCTGCTTCTGGTTTTGATTTACCTTGCGTACATCAGTTTGGGACTCCCGGACGGCTTAATGGGGATCGCGTGGCCGGAGATCCGGATGCAGTTCGATCTGCCGATGACCGCCGCCGGCTTTATGAGCATACTCGGCACCGTCGGCGCGACGATCTCTTCATTTTCGAGCGGACATATCCTCAAGAGGATCGGAACCGGGAAAATGATCCTTTTCAGCTGTATGCTGACCGGTATCGCGATCTTCGGCTTTTCCGTTTCGACGGTTTTCCCGATGCTGGTTATCTTCAGCATCCCGCACGGACTCGGTGCCGGCGGAGTCGACTCTTCGCTCAATCACTTCGTATCCAAGAACCTGACGTCCCGGCATATGAACTGGCTCCACGCCTTCTGGGGGATCGGCGCTTCGATCGGACCGGTGATCATGACCTACGCGATCCTGTGGACGAATCGTTGGAACAACGGTTTTCTGATCGTCGCAGTGATCCAGTTGAGTCTCGCTGTTCTGTTCTTCGTCACGCTTCCCGAATGGCGGAAGATCGAAGGAAAGGGCGCACGGACCGCTTCCGAACCGAAGGTCGGGAAAGAAGAAAACGCAACGAGCGAGACAGTGCCCGCGATCGTCGATAAACCCGGAGTCAGGCCGTCGTTCCTCCGGCGATTCCGGAACGGTTTTTTACTGATATTCAAACAGCACGGGCTTTTTGCCGCGATGCTCACCTTTTTCTTCTATGTCGGCGCCGAAGCGGTGCTCGGGTTTTGGAGCGCGACGTATTTGCGCTTTTCCCGCGGCGTTTCCCTGGAATCGGCCGGTCTGTGGGTCGCGATCTACTACGGATGTATCACCGGCGGCCGCATCCTGTTCGGTTTCTTTGTTGAGAAGATCGGGACGGGCACCGCGATCAAATCGGGCATCGGGATCAGCCTTCTCGGTTTTGTGCTGCTGATCCTGCCGCTTCAGACGACCGTTCTTTGCCCGGTCGGCATGGGCTTGATCGGTTTGGGTTTCGCGCCGATATTCCCTTGTGTGATGCAGGATACACCTTTGAGATTCGGCTCTCTGTCCGCGACCGCGATCGGCTATCAGCTCGGGATGGCCAATATCGGTTATACCATGCTTCCCCTTCTGGTCGCGGCGATTTCTGAGCGTATTTCTCTGAATCTGATCCCGCTGGGAGCGCTGTTCTTCCTGATTTGCTTCACCGTATGCTTTCTGATGATCGACCGGGTGCGTGACCGATCGAAGGTTTGATCGGATCGCTTCGGGAATTTTCCTGAAAATAAACCAATGATTCTCAAAAAACTCCGCGAGGTGAAAAAAACTACCTTCGCAGGCGTGGAGAAGCCCGGCTTTCTGTGATACAATTACCGATACATTCTATGCGATTTATGAGGTTTTTTCATGCTTCTTCGATTGAATTCCCAACTGCCGGTCGCGGCTCCGGAGATCCTTCTCCCCGCAACCGGAATTGATTTATATCGCTGGTCGGTCATTGCCTGTGACCAATTCACCTCCGAACCGGAATACTGGAACGAGACCGAAGGGATCGTCGGCGACGCACCTTCGACGCTTCGGATGGTCCTGCCCGAGGTTTTTCTCGAAACGTTGTCCGAATCCGAGATCGGAACGAAAATCGCCCGCGTCAACGCCTCGATCGACGAGTATCTGAGCCGGGGTCTGTTCCGGACTCTTCCGCCCGGCTTTATTATTGTCGATCGCAGGACCGCATACGCTCCTTCCCGAAAAGGTCTGATGCTTGCGCTCGATCTGGAGCGATACGATTACACACCGGGGACCCGGGAACCGATCCGTTCGACCGAGGGTACGGTTCTTTCGCGGATCCCTCCGCGCGTCCGCATCCGCGAAAACGCATCGATCGAGCTTCCGCATATCATGGTGCTGATCGACGATCCGGATCGCACCGTGATCGAGCCCGCTTACGATGCTTTATCCGGGAATTCCCCGGTTTATGATACGAAGCTGATGTTGGACGGCGGTCACCTGAAAGGCTTTTATTGCGAAGCCGGCTCTCCCGTCGCCGAAACGATCGTCCGCGCGCTGACGGCGCTTCTCGATCGTTCCGTGGACGGTTTTCTCTTTGCGGTCGGCGACGGAAACCATTCCCTCGCAACGGCAAAGGCTTATTGGGAGAATGTCCGAGACAATCTTTCCGCCGAGGAAAGAGACTTGCATCCGGCGCGTTACGCGCTTGTCGAAACGGTCAACATCCACGATGAAGGCCTTGATTTCGAGCCGATCTACCGTGTGGTATTCGGCCTTTCTCTAAATGCGTTTCGCGAAAAAGCGACGCGTTACTTCAACGATAACGGCTTTGCGCTGAGCCCTTTGTCCGGTGCGGTATCTCCGGACGTTGACGACGGGACCCAGAAAATACTCGTGACGACCGGATCCGATGATCATTTGATGACGCTCTCCGCACCGGCACATCCGCTCCCGGTCGGGTCGCTTCAGATGTTTCTGGATGAGGCGATTGCCGGAGACGACTCACTGCGCGTCGACTATATCCACGGGGAAGAGGCTGTTCGCAAGCTCGCCGGCCCGGATTCGGTCGGGTTTATTTTGCCGGAAGTGCCCAAGCACTCATTCTTTCAAACGATCTCCGACGCCGGCGTTTTCCCGCGCAAAACCTTTTCGATGGGGCACGCGAAGGAGAAGAGATATTATATGGAAGCCAGGATGATCTCCGAGTTCCGAAAGGAGGCAAACTGATGCCCAATCGAACTTCCGTTTGCATCATCGGAGCCGGTCTGACCGGACTGGTCTGCGCCAGAAGGCTTGCTCAACGGGGTTTTCGAGTCCAGGTCGTCGAGCAGCACTCGACGCCCGGAGGAATGTTGGCATCGGTTCGCATCGGGCACGAGTACATCGAACTGATTCCGCATCACCTCCGAAAGAGCGATCGAAATGTCCTTTCGCTCCTGAAAGAACTGGGTCTTCACGAGGACATCGCGTGGTACGACTCGTACTGGTACGGACGCGCCGGAAGAAAAAAACTCGGATACCCCGAAAAAGGCTTTCACTCGCTCGTCAGCGCATTGTCACAAGAAATCACCGACCAGGGCGGGATCATCTATTACGGGTACACCGTCATGGATATCGACGCAACCTTGGATGGCGAGCGACAATACCACGTTTCCTGTGTTCTTTCCGATTGCACGACCATCGTGTTGGACGCGGACATCGTTTTATTCACCGGATCCTGCCGGAATCTGGCACACATCACCCACAATCTGGACCTTCCTACGGACTTTCGCGACCCGCTATTGGACATCACCTATAAGGCGAACATGAGCCTTCTTCTGGTGATGAAAAGCCAGTTCACCGGGTGTTTTTCGCGCCCGTTCGGCGAGGACTTTCCGTTCCAGCGACTGATACAACACACCAATCTGGTCGGCGAACGCCGATACGGCGGGAACATTCTATATCTCAGCGGCTCTTTTCAAACCGCTCACCCGATGTGGACCCAGTCCGACGCGGACGTCTTCAAAGCCTTCTTTAAGCATCTTCAGAAGCTGAACCCGACATTGCTCCGAAGCGACATTAAAACCTGGCGTCTGACACGAACGCGTTACGCGCTGCCTACCTCCACGCCGGAAATGCCACTGACGGCTCCTCTGCCGGGCCTTTTCCTCTGTAGTTTGGCGATGATCAGCGACGGCCGGGAAGCGGCCGAATATCGCATGGACCCGACCATCGCTCTGGCGAACGACACGGCACGTATGATCGAAGATTCGGTTTCGGGGCCTTATCTTCAGGATACGGGAACGGTCATCGAGCGAATATACTGATCCATACGAAACGCAAGGCATTCATGATAAGATATTCTTATATTTGAATTAATAATATTCGCAGACGACTCTTGCGTCCGGGAGGAGAAATGACCGTTTCTAAAAAATCCGCACACAAAACCATCAAACCCCTTCCCATCATCCTGGCACTACTCCTACCGGTGTATGTATTTCTTTTGGCATACCTCTTTCTATCCCACAAAGGCTCCACGGACGCGATCGCGTTCTTTACCTGGTGGCTGACCCTTTTTATATTCGGTCTCGCCGCATTTCCGCTGACATCGTATCTGTTTTCCGGTTTTCGAACCAAGGGCTACGGCTTCTCCAAGACACTTGGTATCCTCTTCTCGTCTCTTTTCCTGTGGACATTTTCGTATCTGCGCCTTCTTAGTTTTTCGCGCATTATGGCATGCCTCAGCGTCCTCATTCTCGCAGCGGTATGTTGGGTCGTTCCGCGATTTCGAAAAGAAGCCTTGGACAACCTGTCCCGGCCCGAAAATGTCTACGAAATGGTCGCAAGCGAGGCGCTTTTCGCATCGGTTCTCCTAATTCTGTGCTTCATTAAGGGTATTTTTCCGGAGATCAACGGCGAGGAAAAATTCATGGACTTCGCCTTCCTGAATGCTCTTTTGCGGACGGAGTCCCTGCCCGCCCCCGACCCCTGGCTCGCCGGGGAAAGCATCAATTACTACTACTACGGCCAATATATCTATGCGTTCATCACCAAATTCAACGGAATCAAGCCGGGTATCGCCTATGTTCTTTCCATGTGTACCAGCATCGCAATCGCCTTTTCGATGGCGTGCTCTCTGGGTAAAATGTTTTTCGAGGGTGCGATAAAGAAAGGACTCCGGGCTCCGGCCGTCATTCGGTATTGCGCCGGTATTCTTTCGGGGCTCGCGGTGTGCATCATGGGCAATTCGCACTCGTTTTTCTACGACGAGAAGAGTTTCGGGAATAAGTTTATACCCTTCTTCGAAAAACTCGGTGCCGAGGTCGGCAAGGCGGATAATTTCTTCTATCCGAATTCCACGCGTTACATCGGACACAATCCGGACCTGAGGCTCATTGACGGGGCCGGCAACGTCCTCCGGTACGGCGATTATACGATCCACGAGTTTCCCTTCTATTCATACCTGATCGGTGACCTCCACGCGCACGTTGTTTCGATGATGATCGTCCTTTTGATCGTCGCCGTGCTGTTTGTATTTGTCTTCCGCAATATCCTCGCGGACAACAGCGAAGAGAAAATCAGTCTGAAAACGATTTCAGATCTCCCCAAAAGATTTTTGAAAAGGGTCACCGGCGAATTGAAACCTCTTCTTAAGCCGGAGATCATCGTGACCGCTGTCCTCCTTTCTCTTTGTATGATGTGCAACTACTGGGACTTTCTCATCTACTTTGTCTTTTCCGCCATGGCCTTGTTGTTATACCATGCTCTGTCCTCACGGCGTTTCCTGTCGATCGGCGGGGTCATCGTTTTTTTGTTCCAGATTGCCTCGATCCTCTTGGCATATCTGAAGTTTTCCTCGAATGCTCCGCTGCATGTCGCGATACAGATCCCGATTTTCCTTGTCTGTGCAATCGGCGCATCCCTGTTCCCGACCGCGCTTACCCGGACCGGTATGGGGATGTCCTTTCTTTTATCGGCCGCCAGTCTCATCTCCCTGCCCTTCCAATACCACTTTGAGATGATCTCCAACGCGATCGGGCTTGTCGATATCCGGACCGCGCCGTATCAGTTCTTCATACTATGGTTTGTTCATGTCCTTTTTGCGGTCATCCTGATTATTCTGGTAATCTGTGACGGTTCTCCGATGGTGCCCAAAAAAATCAAGCGAAAACCGGATTACGTCGAACAGCGGGATCCCAGAAACTTCTTCAATCCGGTCGCGCGATTCCTCGGAACAAGAAACCGCGCCGATATCTTCATGTGCGGTATGGCCGTCGTCGGTTTTCTGATGCTTCTTGCCCCGGAAATAATACATGTAAAAGACATTTATCAGGGCGACTACGACCGGACCAACACGATGTTTAAGTTTGCTTTCGCCGCCTTCATCATGCTCTCGCTGGTCCTCGGATATACGCTTTTCCGCACGTTTTCGCATGTGAAAAAAGACGGGGAAAGGTCCGGACTTTGCATAGTGCTGTCGATTGTGCTCGCGTTGCTTCTTTTCATTCCGGGGCATTACACCCTTCTTTCTCTTGAACAGCGCACCGGAAAAATAACCATGGATGCGTACAAGGGGCTGGACGGGACCGAGGCGCTCCGGACACGGGTCAGTCCTCAACTGGATCCCTCGCTCGGCACCCTTAAGCCATATGCCGAAGCCATCGATTATTTCAACGAAAATGTTCGTGGCACGCCGGTCATCTGTGAGGCTTACGGTTCCAGCTATTCCGACCATTGCGTCGTTTCCGCCTACACCGGTCTCCCGACGATATTCGGTTGGCTGACTCATGAATGGCTGTGGCGTTTCCAAGGCATCGTTGGCAAGGACGGCAGTTTAGTACAGAATCCGGACAAGCCGCATTTATGGAAAGAAATCATCGACCCGCGTCACCTGGCGGTGGATACGATCTACACGTCGACCGACGCTGAAGCGGTTCGATATTATCTGGAGCAATATCAAGTGGAATACATCATCGTCGGGGCACTCGAGCGAAGTCGATACGGAGAGGTCAACGAAGAAGGGATTCAATCGTTGGGGGACATTATTTTTTCGACCGATGATCTTTATATCGTGAAGGTCACAGGTTAACCCCTCCCGGATTACACTCGAAAAGCCCCTACCGCATCCACGATAAGAAAAGACCGGCGCTCTTTAAAGTGCCGGTCTTATTGCTTTTTCAGAATATAAGTGAGGATTATGAGAAATCCAGTTGCGTGAAGCGAAGCACGCAGGGAATCTTCTTAAAAGCTTCGATCCGATCCTCCGGAACCGGCTGATCGATCGCGATAAACGACTGAGCCTTGCCCGAGCCCGGCTTCCGGCCCCAATGCATACTGCCGATATTGATGTTGAGATCGCCCAAAAGGCTCGCGACTTTCCCGATAATACCGGGCACGTCCTCGTTCTGCATCGCGATAACGATCGGCGCGAGTTCAAAATTCATCTGATAGCCGAAGAAAGAGACCAGGACCTCGGTGCCGAGCCCGAAAACGGTGCCGCTCAAGGTCAGTTCGCGGTCATCTTCCGTGCAGAAATTTACGCTGACCAGATCATTATATCGATCGATGTGCGTCGTTTTACTCTCCACGACCTCAATGCCGCGCTCCTCTACCGCTTTTCGAACATTGACGAAGCTGATACGATCCGGAGTCACTGAAGAAAGAAATCCTTTTAGGACCGATAGCGTCAGAACGCCGGTTTCCTGATCGGCCAGTTCGCCACAGTAGCATACCTCGATCTTTTTGACCGGGGTCTTCTCCGCTTGAAAATAGGTCCGTCCGAGCTTCTCGCATAATGACGCGTATGGCTTCAGGACCGCCATGTTGCCGGAACAGCTCGGCATATTGATCGCGGCGACCAGTTCGCCCTCGAGTGCCTTCGCGACCAACTCCGTAACGGCGGTGCCGACGTTATGGTTCGCCTCATGTGAGGACGCGCCGAGATGAGGAGTATAAACGAGGTTAGAGAGTTCCAGAAGCGGATGCTTGTAGTTCTGTTCTCCCGGTTTCTTGTCATAGGAAGGTTCCTTGTCGAAAACGTCGATACCCGCAGCCGCGACCTGACCGGACTTCAACGCTTCCGCCAGCGCTTCCTCGTTCACTAGGCCGCCTCTGGCGGCATTTACGATGCGAACGCCCTTCTTGCACTTCTTAAGACCCTCCGCATCGAGCATATTGAAGGTTTCCTTGGTCCTCGGTGTGTGAAACGTTATTAGGTCCGATACGGCCAGCAAGTCATCTAAAGTGCAGCACTTCTTCGCTCCGACTCGCTCGAATTTCTCCGTCGGGATATACGGGTCATAAGCGACGACATCCATTCCGATGCCCTTGAGCTTTCTGGCGACGATCGAGCCGATCCGGCCTAAGCCGATGACTCCGACGGTCTTCCCTTCAAGTTCGTTGCCGATCATCTGCGCACGACGGAAATCGTCCCTGCGGGCCGCTTCGTTGGCATAGCAGATGTTTCTGAACACGGCAAACGCCAGGCCGACCGCAAGCTCGCCGGCTGCCATGATATTCGCCTCCGGTGTGTTGACGGCGATGATGCCCTTTTCGGTGCACGCGTTGACATCGATGTTATCGGTACCGTTTCCGGCACGTCCGACGACCTTCAGATTCTTGGCTCTGGATACGAGATCCTTATTGACCTTAGTCACGCTCCGTACGATCAGACCGTCGTAGGGTTCAACAATGTCCTCGATCTCGGTCTGTGACAGTCCCAGTTTCTCGTCGACCTCAAAACCCCTGTCCTTCAAATACTGGACCGAGTCCGCCGCGATTTTTTCGGTGATTAATATTTTCATAGAATACCTCCTGTTTGTTTGCTTCCGATAACTATTTTTCCGATTGAAGTTCTGCGATCACTTCGTCGAGGTTATGAAGCATGTCGTCCATCTCTTCGACGGTCATGTCCGCCATGTGGGAAATGCGGAATGTGATGTCCTTTAACGCACCGTACCCGTTGGACAATTGAAAACCCCTTTTTCCCATCGCCGCATTGATTTTCGAAAATTCGATCCCGAACGTGTTCTTTAGACAGGTGACGGTGACGGAAAGGTACTGCGGATTCGAATAAAGATCGCAATTTTTCCTCGCCCATTCCCATACGCGGGATGATAAGGCGAGATGTCTTTGGTATCTCGCCGCGAGGCCCTCCTTCAGAATCCGATCCAATTGGTAATCCAACGCGAACATATGCGCGAGCGAAGGAGTCGACGGATATTGGTACGGCTTCTCCTTCACAAACTTATGAAGCTCGACATAATCAAAATACAGACCGCGGTTCGGGATCCCTTCCGCCTTCGCGATCGCCCGATCCGATACCGAAGCGATGGACATTCCCGGAGGAAGGCCGAGACACTTCTGTGTCGAGGTGATGCAAACATCGATCCCCAGTTCATCCACGGGAATATCGTCTCCGCCCATCGAACTGACCGTATCCACACACAGGATCACTTCCGGGAACTCCTTAAGGACCTCCGATATCTCCTTCATCGGGTTTCTAATGCCGGTCGAAGTCTCGTTCTGTGTGATCGTGATCATGTCATACTTTCCGGTAAGAAGGGCCGCTCTGACCATTTCCGGGGTAGTCGGCTGACCGAGTTCCGAACGAAAAATATCCGCGGGCACTCCGTTAGCGGTGCACATCTTATACCATCGATCTCCGAACGCTCCGATCGAAAATACCGCGGCGCGATCCCGGGTAAAGCAGCGGACCGCACCCTCCATCAGACCGCTCCCCGAGGAAGTGGACAATAGGATGGTGTTATTCGTGCGCATCACCTGCTTGATCTTCTCGGATATGCTTTGCTGGAGCGCCGATGCATCCTTGGACCGATGTCCGATCATCGAAGAAGACATCTTCGCGAGGACATCCGGCAAAACGTCGACCGGTCCGGGAATAAAGAGTTTCTTGTGCATATGCTTAACCTCCAGATATCGTCCGGGATTATCCCTACGATTGTATACGGAAACCGTGCAATTTTCCAGTATCAAAGTTTCATTTTGCGAAAATAGACAAAAAAAGGGGGCTCCCTTCTCGTGCTCGGTCAAAGTCAGCCGGCATCACGGGAACCCCCTAAGATTCGAATATACTTACGGCGCGGCAGTGGTATCTGCGGGTGTTGTGACCATAGCAGTCGGCGGTAATAGGATCTGATCGCCTGTCTTCGGCACGTAATCGGCGGGTAAATCATTATAATCAATGATCGTTGCGATCCTCGAATCATCGTCCGAATCGATCGTGATCTGGTATGCTTTATTGAACAAATCCCACCATGTCCTGTATCCGAGCGCATCAGAAAATTCAAAGATCGCGATTGCATCCGTCCCGTTGTCGATCACAGGCCCGGTCACCTCACCGGGATCGGTCGGACCGGCCGTCACCGGAGCTTCGGTCGTCGATTCGGTAGTCTCCTCGGTCTTTTTGGTTTCCTCGGCCTTGCCGTTGTCGACACAACTCTTAATCCCAAAGCCGATCAAAACGATCACGAGAATCAGACATAACCCGGCAAGTCCGTATATGTATAAACTATTCCTCTTGAACTTCTGGTTCCTTTCGCCGTAATCAAATCCGCGTTCCTGCTCAAACGGATCGCCGGAACGGGGTTTGCGTCCCGTGCCCTGAGGGCCTCTGGGGCCGCCTTCGGGTCTCGGTGCGCTTCGGCGCGGAGGTTGAGAGCCGATCGGGCCGGCGGGGGGAATTCCGTAGGAATAATCAACACCCGACGCGGCCGAAGATCTCGGCGGGTAGTCCCGACGAATATCGTCGTCTTCTTCGGTGATATCAAAGGAACCTCTGGAATATGCTTCGGCCTGTTCATAGGCGGATCCGACCTTCTCGTCGTCAAAATATGTCGAAGGCTGGTAGCTCGGCGCGTCATAAAGGGGGATCTCGGGAATATCCTGCCCTGCCGTACCCATCGAGGCAGGCGGCTGGGTCGAATCGAAGGGGATATAGTACCCGTCGGCCTGTCCGGCCGCTTCCGGATCGCCATAATAACCGGTGTCTCCGAGAGGGATCTGATCCTCCGAGAAATCCGTGAAACTGCCTTCTTCGAAATACTCCGGCTCTTCATCGGATTCGCCGCTTTCATCGTCTCCGAAAAGCAACGGAGTGTTCTCCTCATCCTCGTCATCCGGTATGTAGCGGGGAGTGTCCTTGTCTTCGAAATCAAAGTTGCCCATTTCGATCTCCGTTTCTCCATCCGCCGTATCGGATGCTTGATTCTCCGGGATTGACGATGTTGCAACCGTCGGAGCGACGGGGCTCTCGGTCCAGTCGTCTTCCGTCACGAATGCCTTCATCACCTCAGAGTCTTCTTCCGGTTCTTTGTTTTTGACACTCTCTGACGTTGATGTCTTCTCAACCTGAACCTCGCCCTTGTCTTCGAGATCGACCGCGATCGGAATCCCTTCCTCCGGCGACGGTTCTGCGTCCGCCGGGACATCCGCGGCAACCTTGGAATCTGCGGCTGTATTATCTTCCTGCTTCTTCTCCTCGGTCGACTTATTCTTCTCCTCGGCCGATTCTTTGTCCGGCTCATCCGACTTCGAAAGTCCGGCATCGTCCGCGCTCCCGTCGTCGGTCTTAATAAATCCGCCCTCATCAGTCTCCGGTTCGGTCTTCTTACTCGGCTCACCGAAGGGCTTCATGCTCTCATCGATGAACTGGATCGGATCTTCCGGTCCGGGTGGGGTCACGGGCTTCTCAGCCAGAGGCTCAGCCGTCGGGTCGGTCGGTTCGTTCCCGAAAAACAGAGGCTCAATGGGTTCCGTCGACGGAACATCGATGGGGGTCGGTATCGGAGCCGGCTCCGATACGATCGGTACATCTTCGACCGGAGCAAACGTATCCGCCTCTTGTGCCTGTTGGTTCTTCTTGCGTCCGAATCCGAAGAATCCGCCCTTCTCGGGTGCGGAGACATTCTCGACAAAAGAGATCATGAACTGAAGCGGTACATTCGGCATTTTCGCCGCCGCTTCCGTGATCACATTGCCGGCCGCCTCGCATTGGTCCTCGGCATCATAAAGGATGCGCAGGAGTTCATGCTGTCCGAGCGCATCGTAAACCTCTCGATTACAGAGAATAATACAGTCGTCCACTCGCAATTGCGCGATATTGGAACAGAGCGCCGTTGCGGTCTTGGTCGCGCAATAATTATAAAATCGATCGACCTTCTGTCTTTGTGTATTGACCGGATCGATCTTAATATCCGTTGCCGTCATCGGGAAAAGGGTATCGTCCCGATAAAGAAAAGCCAGTCCCTTGCCTAAAGTGATCGCAAACGCCTCCGAGTCCTTGACGATCGCCCCGGCAAAAAACGGGGACCTCGAATTCTCGGCCTGGATCTTCAGCCGACCGGTCACCGAGACCGCGGTATTCACCAGTTCACCGATCTGATCGTCCAGTGTCTTCCGTCCGCCCTTTACATCGTTGTACAATTTACGAAGTACAGGTTCGTATGACGGAAGGGTGTTCGGATCCTGACCCGCGATGGTAGCGTGCGAAAACACCGAAAAGAAAAAACCGCGGTCTTCCTTATCCGTCGTAATATCGGCCGACCGCGACTCCCGCTTTCCGGTCAGGCGTCCGTCCATATAAAAGGCATCTGTTAATTCAGTCGACGGAAAATATCTTGCGGTTACTGTCGTGGCCAGACGAGTCATTTTTGCCATGATACAAGCCTCCAGAAATTTATCAATCGTTTCAGATTGTATGAAAACGACAAGTAAATACGATTCTTCGAAATCGAGTATATTATATCATAATGTCATTTGAACAAAACGTCTTCATGCAAAAATCCCGATGAATTGTAAACAATCTTTACTTTTTTTCTTCGAGCTGTAATCATTTTCGCTTTGCTGTAATCATTCCGTCACTTGAGGGCACTTTTCGCTTCGGATGTTTTTACCGGTCAATGCTGATATAATTGATTCACTGTAACATTGCATGAGGGGAAACAATGAGAGCTACGTTTTTGTTGCTCCGATGGGAGCTCCGCAGGGTCTTCTCCAACTGGCGACAAACCGTGTCCGTTTTTCTCGTTCCGTCTCTGGTTCTTTTAATTTCTCTGTATGCTTTTCCCGTTCTGCTGAATTTTATTTCCTCCGGGTCGATCGGCCGGGGCGCGATCGTTCTGGTCGATCCTGATCCTTCCTTTATTTCGTTTACAGAGGATAATGCGGCGGCCGGCCGGGCATATTACGAGATCATCAGCGGCGGTGAGTTTTCGATCATGATCGAAAACGGGGAAGCGGAGAAACAGCTGAAACGAGGCCGTATATTTGTGGCCTTCTCGGCCTTCCCTTTCGAAGGCAGTGCCGATGATCCGGGGTTTTCCGAGGCCGTCCGACATTACTACGCGCGCTTGATCGAGGGAAATACCGAGATCGGAAGCACTGCGTTCATCAGTATCACATATGACCGGTCCAATCCGAGCTCGCATGCCAATTACCTCCAATTTGAGACCGATGTATTTCTGCCGTATGAGGATTACCTTGTCCGGGTGTTGGGAGGAGAATACTATGATTCGGGCGGCGGTAAAATTTTCGATATCAATCGGGTGAATCCCTACACAACGCTGATGGGTCATCGAAGCGTTGCCAACCCCGCCGCCAGCCGGGTCATTCCGGGGATACTGGTCCTTTTGGCCTATTACTGCGTTTATTCACTCGCGACCGATACCTTGGCGGCGGACCGACAACGGGGCTTTCTTTCGAAAATCGCGCTGACGCCCATCGGCACCTCGTCCCTTCTTGCCGGAAAGGCAATTTCGGTCATGCTGATCTCGTCGGTTTCATCGTTCATCACTTTGCTGGTCCTCAATCTATCCTCCTGGGTCAATTTCTCCAATTCTCAAAACTCCCTTCTGCCGTTCGGCTTGATGATTTTTCCGATGGATCTGCTTGCGGTCGTCGTCACTTTGTTGACCGTTACGTTTATGATGACTGCCTTTTGTTTCGCGGTGATCCTTTCTCTCGGAGAGATCCGGGATGTTACGCTGAATCTTCAAATCCCGCTGATCTTCTTTCTGATCGAATTTTTCGTTCATCTTTTCCGGCCTGCCGGCGTGGTCATCATCGAGTATTTGATCCCGGCTCATAACAGCCTGATGATCCTGCGGGATACGATCAGCGGCGAACTGAACGTCATTATCTTTGCTATTGTTAACCTGATCAATCTTTCCCTTGCCGTATTCATGTTTGTATACGCGCGCAATCATTTCACTCCGACGGCCGCCGGCATTTCGGAAACAAGGAGGTCCAAATGATCGAGGTTTATCATGTCAGCAAGCAATACCTCCATAACATCAATGTAGTCAACGATGTTACGTTCACGGTGGAGACCAACCAAATATACGGTCTTCTCGGACCGAACGGCGCGGGGAAAACGACCCTGATGCAGATGATCGCGACGCTTCTCAAACCGACGAGCGGTACTATCACGGTTTGCGGAATGAACACGATGGAGCAAGCCAGAGAGATTCACAGCCGGATCGGTTTTTTAACATCCGAGGTGCGCTTGGATCCGTATTCGACCCCGAACAAACTTTTCGATTTTTTCGGCAAGCTTTATGGACTCAGTTCGGCGAAAATACGAGACAAAAAAGCGGAAAGCTTCGAACGGTTCGGAATCGGGCCGTTCACGGACAAGAAGATCGTTGAGTTGTCGACCGGGATGAAGCAAAAGATATCCATTGCGATCAGCCTGATCCATGATCCTCCGGTAGTCATTTTCGACGAGCCGACCAATGGGTTGGATATTCTCACCGCCTACCAAGTCACCGAATATCTACGCGAGCTCGGGCGGAGCGGGCATGCCGTTCTTTTGTCCACACACATCTTCTCGGTCGCCGAATCCCTCTGCGACAAACTGGCCGTCATCATCGACGGTCGGATCGTCGCTGAAGGCGGAATTGCGGAAATCAACACACAGGCCGGTGCGGGATCCTTTGAAAAAGCCTTCTTGAACTTGTACAAGATCCACCATAAGGAGTAAAGCATGCTCGGGAACATTTGGGTGATCGCCAAAAAGAACCTCTCGAAAAGTTCGCACCTGAAATCAACGGTGTCTCGGATGACCGTCGTCTCCAGCGTCCTCTTCGTCATCACGATCCTTACGATAATGCTCGGCTTTTTCTCCGAAGGATCCATGTATTACCCGGAATATTCATGGGATACGGAGTCAAACGGATCGGTCTTATTTGTCAATGCTCCCGACTCTTTTCTGCGTTATCTCGAAGAGGAAGTTGAGTCGGTCAACGGTCAAAATACTTGGTTTTTCCTCGAATATGAGTTCACGGAGAAAACCGAATATTACGACTTTGTCGGCATGGATCGGATCCTTCGCGAGGGTCCGGCCTTTATGTCGATCGTTTTCCCGAACGATTTTGACGAGCGGATATTCGCGGAAGACCCGTCAGAACTTCCGCAGATCATCACATACTTTGAAAATGGATTGAGTATTTACAAAACAACACATGACGACGCTCTTGAATTTTTGTCTGATGAATACACCCGATACCTGATGGAGGAAGAGGGCATTCCTTTTTCCGGTCAACCACCGTTTCATGTTGTTACGGAGGGGGACCGTTTCGGTGGCACAGACAGAAACATCACGATCAGAAGCAATATCGGCCGCATGCTTGTCCCTTTGATCGTCTTCATCGCCGCCCTCTTTTCGGCAATGGAATCGGGGGTCGACGCGATCGCGGGAGAAAAGGAAAACGGGACGTTTGCCGCCCTGCTTCTAACTCCGGCATCCAAGCTTGAAATTGTTTTGGGGAACACGCTCGGCGTCTTTCTTCGCACGTTTCTCCCCTGCGCGACATTGATTCTCCTTGCCGCGCTCGGGCTCGGCCAAACGAGTCCTTATGACATTATGAGTCTTCTTTTTCTCGTGATTTCGCTGATTCTCCTTCTCTCCTCCCTGATCATCGTCATTTCGATCATGAACCGAACGGTCCTTTCTGCCCAAACCGCTTTTCTGCCGATTTTTTTGATGCTTCTTGTCGTATGTGTGATGGCGATGAACGAGACCTCAAATACCGCCCCCTCCAATTATATGGTCCCGTTCCTCGGGCATTATCTCGGCATGGCTTCGACGCTGACCGGTAATTACTCCGCCGTCTATCTTCTGATCATCCTTCTGGTAAGTATCGTGATCAGCGCCTTGCTGATCGGTGTCGCCGTGAGACTTCTTGGAATGGAGCGTTTCAGTACGACTAACGATGCGGCCACCGATTATCGGGAAAAACGTGAGCGCGAACGCCTCCGGGATCCCCGGATCAACTATCTGGCGTTTCCCAAGGCGGTCCTTTTCGGTTACCGCGCCGTTCGATTCAGAAATGCGTATCGTTTGCTTACATACCACTTCACCTTGCCGCTCATTTTGCTTTCTATCTTCCAGCCGCTTGCGTTGATCGTTCCGGTCCTTATCTTTCTTCAGACCGAAGAAGCGACAGCGGTGATCGATTCCCTGGCGGCAATGGCCGCAAAGATGCAGATCGAATCCGCAGTCATACAATCCTTCGAGCTGGTCGGTCTTCTGATGAGAGAACGATCGTTCATCATCGGCATGGCTATCAGTTATGTAGTCATTATTTTCATCTATTTTTTCATCGTGAAGAAGATCGAAAAGAATCCGCTGTCCTCCATCGGACTGCCTCTTCGTGCAGGCGGCATTCGAAAAGCGATGCTCTCCTACGCACGAGGTCTTTTACTCGGACTCTCCATGATCTCCGGGGTGTATTTGATCCTTCTTCTTTCCGGTCAGATCCGAGCCGGCGGCATATCCATGACCTCTTCCGCCTTGCCGTTATTCTTTGCGTACGTACTGATGTGGATCCCACAGGGTGCATCGGAGGAGATCATGATGCGCGGTTATATGATGCCGAGGATCGCGGTCAAATTCGGAAAAGCGGGAGCCGTCGGCTTCACGTCTCTTCTTTTCGGTTTGTTGCACGCAGGCAATATCGGCTTTACTCCGCTGGCGCTGATTAATCTGATCCTTATCGCTGTTTTCTTCGCCTTGTTGAGTTGGCATACCGGCGAGATTTTTACCGTTTGCGCCGCGCATAGCGCCTGGAATTTCGCCCAGGGCAATCTTTTCGGACTTCACGTCAGCGGAAGCCCCGCTCCCGCGGCACTACTCTCAACCGATTACACGGACGCCGCAAGAGCCTGGCTGACCGGCGGAGATTTCGGTCCCGAAGGCGGTCTGGCCGTCACGCTGGTAACGGTCGCAGCCATCGCCGTTCTGGGTTTTTTCGTTCGAAAAGCAAAGCGCTCCGAATCCACGCGCGTGAACGGCTCGGCGGATACTGCCGAGGCGAAGACCGATCCGTTATGACGGTTTCTGATCCGATCGTTTTTCAAGTTCCTGCTTTTCCAGAAGGACATAGTCGATCTTGCCGACCAATGTCTTGGGCAGGTTTTCACGGAACTCGATCTCGACCGGTCGGGCGTATGAGATAAGCTTTTCTCCGCATACTTCCATAATGCGGGTCCGCATTGTCTCGTCACCGTCGGACAGGCCGTCCGCACTCGGAACAACGATCGCCTTGACCGCGTGGATCCGGTAGGAATCGGGGATCTCGATCGCGCAAACACTGTCCACACCCGGAACGGCGCTGATGATCGCCTCGATTTGAGACGGGAAGACCGGCACGCCGGACACCTTGATGATCCGCTTCAGACGCTGTGTAAAAAAGAAGTATCCGTCGATGTCCATGTACCCGAAATCGCCGGTATGGACCCAACGCAGGCCGTCCTCATGGACATGGATCGCCTCCCGGGTCGCATCCGGGTCATTCAAATACTCAAGCATGACCGTCGGTCCGCTGACGCAGATCTCCCCCTGTCCTCCCGGTGAAAGTTCTTGCTCGGATCCGATATGGACGATCTTCATCAGCATGTCCGGGAGCGGCAAGCCGACCGAGCCTTCCTTGCTCTTGAATTCGGGGTTGACGCAACAAACGGTGACCGTTTCGGTCAGTCCATATCCCTCACGAAGCGAGATCGGTGCGCCGCGTTCGCGCACAAAGGTCTCAAATCGAGCTTTCAGATCCGGAGAAAGCGAGTCTCCGCCGCAGAAACATGCTTTGAGGAAGGGCAATTTCTTCTTTGCGAGTTTCCTGCTCTTGAGCATTCCCTCGAATAGTGTCGGGACCGCGGCGATGAACGAAGGCTTTTCGCGCAGGATGACCTTCGCCAGCGAGTCCGGCGTGAACAACGGGACAAGGATCGAAGCGATCCCGTTACACAACATGGTGTGCATACACATACACAGTCCGAAACCGTGAAACAAGGGCAGGATCGCCGCCATCGAGATGCCCGGCGGAAGCGTTCCGGTCGCGAACGGATCCTCGATATTGACGATTTGTGGTCCGATCGTCGCCAACACATTCATATTATGAGAAGAAAGGACGATAGTTTTGGGACTGCCGGTCGTTCCTCCGCTGTGAAGGTATACGGCCGGATCATGCGGACCGATCTGCGCTTCGTACTTGGAATCGGGACGCTTTTCGCGCAGATCCCGCGGGTCACCGGATATCATGTCTTTCCAAGTGATAAACCGGTCGCCTTCGGGTACCGGAGGAATTTTCCGCCCTTTGGCGACATAAAACGCCGCCCTCTTGACCGGCGGGAGATAATCGCCGATGCGGCAGACGATAACCTTGCGGACGCCGATTTTCTCGAAAACGGCCAGTGATTTTGACATAAACGCATCCAAAATGATCAGATGTCGGCTGTTCGTCGAGGTCATGAATTCCGACAGCTCGTCCGGCGGTGTCTTGGGATGGACCATATTGGCGATGACACCGAGCTTGTTCGCGGCGTAAAAAACGATGACCGCCTGAGGAACGTTCGGAAGACAGATCGTCAGCACGTCGTCCTTCTTTAGTCCAAGTCCCGTGAGGCGCTCCGAAACGATCTCCACTTGAGCAAGCAATTCGGCGTAAAGGATCGCCGTGCCCTCAAAGCTCACCGCCACTTTCCCGGGAAAAACGGCGATGGTGCGGAGCAACATCTCGTACATGTTCTTTTGGGGATAGTCGATCGATTCCTTCATGATGGGGTCATAATGAGCGAGCCAAGGTTTCTGCATTGTGCTACCTTCCTTCCAACCTAACCATTTCGACCATTGTCTTTTATTTTATGATAAACCCGCGAAAAAAGGAACGACGGCGGACGGTTAATTCACTGAATGTCGGAAAATACCCCCTATCACCTTCTTTTATCATGATATACTGATTGATATCCCGGAGTTTCCATACCTCGCCGGGTCTTTGGAGGTTGCCGTTGTCGAAAGTGAAAACTCTCTTTGTATGTAATTCATGCGGCTACGAGACCCAGGGATGGATGGGCAGATGCCCTTCATGCAAGGAGTGGAATACCCTGATCGAGGAGCGATCCGAGCCTTCGCCCGATAAGAGCGGAAAGCCCTCGATGCGCTCGAATTGGGTCGGAGATTCCGGTGTGCGAGCCCTTTCGGAGATCTCCTCCGATGACAAAGCGCGTTTCTCCTCCGGAATGAAGGAGTTCGACCGGATATTGGGCGGCGGGTTCGTCGAGGGCGCATTGGTCCTCGTCGGTGGCGATCCCGGTATCGGCAAATCGACCTTACTCCTGCAAATTTGCGGTCGACTGAACCGTAATGGCAAAGTGCTCTACATTTCCGGAGAAGAGTCCCAATCCCAGATCCATATGCGCGCCGTAAGACTCGATATCGACAGCCCGTCGATCCTTCTTTGCTCCCATACCTCTTTCGAGGACATATCCCGGATCATCGAAGAGCACAAGCCGTCTTTGTGCATCATCGACTCCATTCAGACCCTGTATTCTGAGGAACTGACCTCGGCACCGGGAAGCGTCAGCCAAGCCCGGGAGGTCACGGCAGGCCTTCTGCGCATTGCCAAGAATCTAATGATCCCCATCGTTCTTGTCGGACACGTAACGAAGGACGGGACTTTGGCCGGGCCTCGGGTCCTCGAGCACATGGTGGACACGGTCATTTATTTTGAGGGTGAGAGCTCCGGTCCGTTCCGGATGATCCGCGCGGTCAAGAACCGCTACGGTGCCACCGGTGAACTGGCGTTTTTCGAGATGACCGACAAAGGACTCAAGGAGATCGAGAATGCTTCCTCTCTTCTGCTTTCGGGGCGCCCGATGAATGCGCCGGGGTCGGTGATCACCTCCACGATAGAGGGAAGTCGCTCTGTTTTTGTGGAGATCCAGGCACTTTTGTCCCCGACCTCCTTTTCCGTCCCGCAAAGGATGGCGCAAGGATTGGACCGTATGCGGCTTGGCATGCTTCTGGCGATACTGGAGAAGAAATTCGAATTGGGAATCAACAACATGGACGCTTATGTCAACGTGATCGGCGGCTTGAGGATCAATGAGCGCTCCGCCGATTTGGCGGTATTGGCTGCCGTTTTCTCCGCCTTCCGAGATATCCCCGTGCGGTCGGATACACTCGTGTTCGGCGAAGTCGGTCTGACCGGCGAGATCCGCCCCGTCAATTTCATCGAACGACGACTCGGAGAAGCCATCGCTCTGGGCTTTCGATATTGTGTTTTGCCCGGCGCGAATAAGCAAGCCGTCGATAAATTATCAAAAAAAATCTCATCCGGTACTCGTACTAATACAGCAGATCATGCTATAATGTCTCTGCCGGAATTTATCTTCGTGGATTCTCTGTCTGAAGCGATCGACGTTTTATTCGCTCCGGATCGATGATCCCGACAAAGAGAGGTGCAGTATGAGAGTCTCAGCATTTAGATCGGGAAAAGACGAGATCAACCGAATGTTCGTAATTATTCCCGCCGCAGGAAACGGAAGCAGGGTCAGTGAAACCGAAAACAAGCTGTTCATGAACTTGGACGGCATACCGGTCATTGAGCGGACTCTTTTAGCATTCGATCAGTTTCTGAATCGTATGTCCAGAAAATCATCATTCACCATGCAGACGGTCGTTGTCACCGCCGAAGAGAATATATTTAAAATCAAGCGCATATGTGAGAAGAATAATTTCACCTTCGTTAAGGATATTGTTCCGGGGGGCGAAACTCGTCAGGAATCGGTATGGAACGGCATCCTTGCACTCTCTTCCCTGCTGTTTCCGCCCGGCGAAGAAGATGTCGTTTTTATACATGACGGAGCCCGTTGTTTGATCGATCAGGGAACACTGACCCGTTGTCTGAAGGCCGCTTCAATGTATGATGTCTGTGCCCCATCGGTGCCCGTCAAGAGCACCATCAAGCAGACCGACAAGGATGATTCCGGAGCCGTTCTGTCGACCCCGGACCGTGAGACTTTACAGGAAATTCAAACACCTCAGGTATTTCGGTACAATGTTCTTGTCGAAGCGTATTCCTCCGCAAATCGCAGAGGACGGGTCGCCACGGATGACACCTCGCTCGCCGAAGCCATCGGTGCCAAAGTCCGTCTGGTCGAAGGCGCTTATTCCAATATAAAGATCACGACTCAAGAGGATTTCGCGATCGCCGAATCATTTCTGCAATCCGCTACAGATGCTCCCGAAGAGAATGAACCTCCTCGGACAAAGGGCCCTATATCTCCTTTTGAGCCTGTCGAACCGTAATCGCGCAGGTCACCATGATGCCTTCACCCCGTCCGAAGGCCGTCAGCCCCTCTCCGGAAGTCGCGGTCATACAGACCGAATCGACGGGAACCGACAACAACTTCGAAACACCGAGCCGTATGTCGCTGATCAATGCGGCAAGTCTCGGTGTTTTACATTCGACGGAGAAGGATACATGAATGATTTTCCGGTCTCCCAGAAAGCGAAGTGCTTCTCTTAGATAAGCCGCACTGTCGGTGATCCCCTGATCGATGCACATTTCATCCGCTTTTCGACCGAGAATATTGACTCCTGTGATTCCCGATACCGCATTCGTCAGTGCGTGCAGGATCACATCGCCGTCACTGTTGGCATCAAGCGACGGAGCATCGGCGATCCATACGCCGCCGAGGCGCTGTCCGATCCGCGGTTTTCCGCCGACGGCAGAATTTCCGGATTCCGAACCGATGAATCGATGGCTGTCTTGTCCGATCGAAAAAATATACTCGTACTCCATCTCCGCTCCTTCTCTTAACGCGTGATCCAACCGATAAGACCTGTTGCGATTCGTTCAAAGCCGCTCCGATCAATCGATCCCTTCTACGACCCACTGCCTCAGCTCTTCTTGGGACCATGAGCCCCGGGTCGTGCCGTCGAATCGTTGATCCACCTTGCCGTCCTTCAAAATGACAAACTCCGGAACGGTCTGCACCTGATAGTGCTCGGCAATGGTCTTTTCGCGAAAAACATTGACCGTTATCACAAGTAGTTGTGTGTTATAGTCTTCGGCGATCTGCTCGACCTCCGCGGTCGTCCCGGCGTAATCTTCGTGCATAGACGTATAAAAGTAGATCAATACAGGGAGCGGAGCATTGGTGACATATCCGCTGTAATCCGTGACGCTTCGATACAATATGCCGAACCCCTCCCCCTCAAAATCCTCATAGACCATGGCGGTGAGGGACGCGTCGTATTCGTAATCTCCGAGGTAGGAGCGGTAATCGGACGGATCCGGAGAGTTTTTCGCACAGGAAAAGAGAAAAAAGGCGCAAAGCATGATGATCGCGAGCAAATCCGCGAATCGTTTCTTTCTGCTGAACCCGAGCCCTCTACTCATCATTACAGACTCCTGTCCGCACCGCGCGCATGACCCAATAACCGCCATCCTTTTGAAGCACCTCACACGCACCGAAAAGCTCCGTCAATTTCTTGAAGGCCGACGGCGCGCCCTGCTTTTTTTGTAACACCGTATAAAAAAGGCCGCCTTCTGTCAGGTGCTCGAACGCCCCGTCAAAAAACGCGAACACGGTCTGTTTGCCGGCTCGCACCGGCGGGTTTGTCATGATGATGTCAAACATCCCGCTCAAAGCGGAAAATCCGTCCGATTCAAGGATGGTAACGTGACTGCTGTGATTCAGTTCGGCATTTTCCCTGGCAAGGCCGGTCGCTCGTTCGTTGATATCGACCATAACGACCTCCATCGGCGGAAATATGCGCTTCATCGCAATACCGACCGTGCCGTATCCGCAACCGAGATCCAGGAGGCGCCCCCTTCCGATCCCGCGAGCGCTGATATCTGCAATGGCCGTATCAAGCATCAGCCGGGTCCCGAAATCGATATGCTTTTTCGAAAAGACCTGCGCGTCCGTTACGAAACACAGATCGATCCCGTGGATCCGCGTCTCGATCCGGCTCCGATCGGACGGCGTATCCGGTTTGTCCGAAAAGTAATGCTTCATGACTTCTTTGCTCCTTCCCAGATTCGACCGACTCCCGACTTCCGGAGAAGGATCAACAGCGGGTATCCGATCAGATACACCACCACTGTTTCACTTAATGCGATATACGCGATATTTATCAGAATCAGTGAAGGGAGAACAGGCCCGTCGGTGAGCAGAAATGTCAGATAGGTTCCGACGATCAACGCATTGAGGATGACCGGCGGTAATAAGGCGATCAAATCTCTTTTGAACTCTTTGATCTTCGCGAAAACATGATAGAGCCACCGCGTGCAAATTGCCGATAACAGCGTCGCCAATGATCCGAAAATAATGTCCACCGGTCCCAGATTCATCGGGCTCAGCAGATTTGCGAGAAAGCATCCGAGCGCTAATCCCGGAATTGCCGCAGGCGTCAGGATCGGTAAGACCGCCATACTCTCCGCCAGTCGAAACTGTAACGGCCCGTACGCGATTTGCGCAAACGGCAACGTCAATATCACATAAACGGCCGCGATGGCCGCCGATGTCACCACATATAAAGTATTCCGATATCCGGATCCCCGGTTTCCCGACATTTCCGATCCTTCCCGACATGAGG
>CAYPAL010000012.1:0-24168 GCA_964408695.1 uncultured Oscillospiraceae bacterium
CATGACGGTTTCCGAAATCGGAAAAACCGAAATGAAGAGCGGCGTCCCGAAGAGGAAGCGATTCAAGAAGGTCCGCGAGGCACTGTGCTTTTCGAAGTACTTGTTGCCGAGCATTCTTGGAGTGTCGCTCTTCTTCTTTGGGCCGATGGCACAGATCGCGGTCAATTCGTTTCAAAAAAGCCCGACAAACCCTGAGTTTGTCGGGCTACAGAACTATGAGCGTGTTCTGACGAACCAGGCTTTTCTGCAGGCCGGGGAGAACACGCTCCGGTTCTCGCTGATGGCGGTGCCGCTCGCGGTCGTATTGTCTTTGATGCTGGCGCTTCTTCTGAACGCGAAGCTTCCGGGAAGAAGTATTTTCCGCAGTATGCTTTTAAATCCGATGATGGTTCCCGTCGCTTCGATCGTCCTGATCTGGCAGGTGCTTTTTAGTTTTACCGGATCGATCAATACCTATCTCGGATATTTCGGGATCGACAAGATCGACTGGATGAAGTCGGATTGGAGCCGGATCGTTATCCTTCTGCTTTTTTTGTGGAAAACCCTGGGCTATAACATGGTCCTTTTCCTTGCCGCGCTGAACAACGTTCCGTCCGAGCTGATCGACACCTCGAAAATCGACGGAGCGGGCAGTGTGCGACGCTTTTTTTCGATCAGTTTGGTGTATCTCTATCCGACGGTCTTTTTTGTCGGGATCATGTCACTCATCAGCTCGTTCAAGATATTCCGGGAGGTCTATCTGCTGACGGGCGATTACCCGTATTCCTCGCTGTATATGCTTCAACATTTTATGAATAACGCGTTCCGAAACCTCGAGTACCAGAAACTCTGTGCCGGAGCGATCATCATGGCTTTGGTCATGATCGTTATCGTCGGCATTCTCTTCCTTGCCGAGTTCAAACTGGGTAAAGAGGTGGAGGAGTAGTATGAAGCACGAGAAGGGACATGACCGGGATCTTGATTTTTTCTCGGCGCTTATCGACACCGGACACGATTCATCCGAGGATACAAAATCGACTCCGTCCCATTCCGAGCGAGGTCACGGCCACCCGTCGGATCAGGAGCCGATTCAGGGGGCTCCCGTCCGCGCGATTTCCGATCAAAATGTTTATTTCACCGCGGATCCGACGGAGGATGAGGTTTCGGTTCCCGCAGAAGATGCGGACCCGACCGGGTCGGTTTTTGCAGAAGAGATCACCGCTCCTCCTCCGGAAACTGAAGAAGAGGGGCCGGAGCCTTCCATTTTTGAGGAACTGAACGAAAAGGCCGGGAAGAAGCACCGACTGCGTCGGGCAACTTCCCTGAATCGACATGTGATCCTGAATAAGATCGTTATCGGGATATTTTTCTCCATAGTTCTTGTTGCGGCAATTCTTGCTGTTCTGCCGATCGTCCTTACGATCCTCAATTCCTTCATGGACTCCGCGGAGATCCGGAATCACTACAGCGCGATCTACGAGAGTCTTTCGGGATATACGGGAGACAAGACAAGATTTGTTGCCAATCCCGAGCTTCGCTTTGTGCCGGACATGGTCAGTTTCGATCAGTATACGACGCTCCTTTTCAAAACGCCGGAATACCTTCTGAAGTTTTGGAACTCCGTCCTGATCGTCGTACCGATCGTCGTCGGACAGATGGCGGTCGGGTCGCTGGCGGCTTTTGCGTTTGCGCGTTACCGCAAGAAGTGGTTCGAAGCCATTTTCTTTTCATATATCATCCTCATGCTGATGCCGCACCAGGTGACGCTCGTACCGAACCTGTTCATCGCGGATTCACTGGGAATTTTATACTCTTGGTGGGCGATCATCCTGCCCGGTGTTTTTTCGACATTCAGCGTCTTTTTGCTCAGTAAGTACATGCGTCAGATCCCGACTTCATATATTGAGGCCGCGAAACTCGACGGTGCCGGAGAATGGCATGTTTTCTGGCACATATGTCTTCCCATGTGCAAAAGCGCGCTGTATGCTATGAGTATTCTCTTGTTTATCGATTATTGGAACATGGTCGAACAGCCGTTGCTGATGCTCAAGGATCCCGACTTATATCCGATGTCGGTGTTCCTGTCCCAGATCAATCAGAAGGAACTCGGGGTGGCATTTGCGGCATCGACGATTTTCATGATCCCGCCTCTTTTGATGTTTTTCAACGGTGAGGAATACCTGATCGAGGGCATTTCCCGCTCCGGAATAAAGTAGCACACGACGGCGGCCGGCGCATTGCCGAATCCAAGCGGCCGATGGGAGGATAATATGGAAAACGTAGAAACCATTAAGAAAAGCGGAAAGCGTAAGTGGGTCATAACGGCCGCTGTGGTTTTTCTTGTCATCATAGCCTTGCTGACATTCTTTTCGAATACGATCATGAATTACTCCCTGACGAAGGTTTCGGCACAGTGGCCGAAATGGGGGACGATATCGGTCAGCAATAGGGCGTCCGGTACCATTGAAGCCGTGAAAACCGTCGATATCAAAGCGTTTGATTCTCGAAAAGTCGAACAAGTCTTTGCTTATGATTATTCCGAAGTCACGGAAGGCGATATTCTTCTGACTTTCGAGCCGATCACCCAATCCGATGAGCTCGACGCCTTGAAAAATGAACTGGAGGACATTGAACTTCAGAGATACTACGACAGCCTGATGCCGGTCCATGCGCCGGATTATACGTCCTATGAAGATATGATCGAGAGTGCTCAGGATGAGCTCACCGCGGCGAAGACCGCTTTATCCAACGCTCAGAACAAGAGCACGATCGTTTCGACCGCGCAAACGACGGTCAATACCTCGAGTGCGTTGATCATCCAATTGGAAAGCGAAATCGAAGCCTTGTCGACAATGAAAGCGACCCTCGAACAGGAGCTGTCGGAGATCCAGTTCGAATGGGACGAGGCCGTTGCCGCTCTGGAGCAGGAACGTGAGGATGCCGTGGCCGATAAGGAACAGGAACGTGATGAAGCGCTGGAGATCCTTCAGGCAGATTTGGTCACGGCACAGGCGGCATTGGATGCGGTCCCCGAGGGGGACGACGATAGTGCGGAACAGGCCGAAGTCGATCGGTTAACGCAAGAGATCGCAACGACGACAACCGATTACGAAGAAGAGATCGACTCAATCAATGCTCAATACCAAAGTCAAATCGATACGCTCAATGCCCAGTACCAGCCGCTGATCGATCAGCAAAACACGGATATCACGAGGACCGACTCTCAACTGAGCTCCAAATCAACAAAGATGGTCACGGAGCAGACCAAACTTGCCGAGGCGGAGGCCACGCTCATTGAAGCGGAAATGTATCCGACCGTAACCGACGCCGAGAAAGCCGTCAGCAGGGCGGAGAAGAGTCTGAAACAAGCAAAGACCGCTTTATCGGATCAGAAGCAGCTCGATTGGATCGAATCCGAAAAGGCAAAGAAGCAGAAGGCGGAGGCCGATAAATATCTTCAGGATTTGAAGGATAAGATCGCCGCCTTGGAGCAGAATATGAGTATCACTGAGATCCGCGCGCCGATCAGCGGACAGCTTACCGGTTTCTCGGTCATTCCCGGCCAGGAACTCATGAAGGACGAGATCCTGGGTGCGATCATCGACCTCAGAGGAGGATACCAGGCCGACTTCATCTATTCGACGGAACAGGCGCGCAGGATGTACATCGGAATGCAATTGAACGCGAATTCATATCAGGCGGACCGCGTGATCGTGACCCGGATCCTTCCGAATCCCAGTGACCCCCGTAATTCGCGTATCGTATCGACCTCCGTCGAGGGCGAATATGTATGGGTCGGCGGAACGATCGATGTCACTTTCGACGACTATAACCAATCGTATGAATGCATGGTCCCCAACAGTGCGATCCATGAGGACAGCTCCGGTAAGTTTGTATATATTCTTACCACCAAGAGCGGTCCGCTGGGAGAAAGACACATCGCCTCCAAAGTCAGTGTGGAGGTCCTGGCGACGGACGGGAGAAATTCTGCGCTGGATCCTGCAGCCATTCAGGGAAGTCAGATCATTACCCGAACCGAAAAGCCGATCGAAAACGGCGATCAGGTCCGACTCGAGTATTTTCAGCAGGAGGGCTGATACGTGGAAATTAAAACCTTAGCGGTTCGCATCCGGGACGCGATCAAGCGGAAGATTCAGGGCTTTTTTCGAAAGCTTTTCCGTTCGTTGCCTTTTGTATTTGCCGCTTTGGCCCTTTGCGGGATCATTTTTTCCGCGATTCAAATCACCTTGCTCAAAGCCCCGCAATACGATCAATACGCAGCCGAGCGATGGAGTGCCGATTCCGGTAGTGCATACCGACAGGTCAGCGTCATCGCCCGCAGTCAACTGCAGGGGGTCGGACTTCCGCCGCTTTTTATCGATTCCGGCGTCAGTCTCAACAAGAGCATGATCGCCGAGCTTCGCGTGACATTGGAGACGATGATATCTTCATCGGGTGTACAGAACGAAAAGAAGAGCTCGAATGAGACAAAAGCGCCTGCCGGAGCCCGGAAATGGGTCGACGCCTATTATACGGATGCCAGAGCCTGGGTGCAGGGGAGGATCGACGGAGAAGATGTCGGCACCGGAGCTGAAACGGTCGTGACCGGAATATCCGGCAATTATTACCTTTTCCATCCGCGCGAACTTCTGGCGGGAAGTTTTCTTACCGAGGCGCCTCTGGAGCCTCAAAGCATCGTTTTGAACGAGCAGTTGGCATGGGTTTTATTTAAATCGATGGATGTCGTCGGACAAACGGTTCGGGTCGGTGCAGGAGAGTTCAGCATCATCGGTGTCGTCCGTGAGCCGGGCGGCAAAATCGATCAGACAGCCGGTATGGATAAACCGCGCGCGTATATCTATTTTGACGAGTTGGCCGGTATCGATCAGAACGCCGATTATTCTCCGGAGTTTGGCGACTCCCTTGATTACGGCCCCGGGGTTCCGTCGGAACAGGAGAGCAAAGCGGACAATGTCGGGATATTCTGCTATGAGGCGGTCCTTCCCGACCCGATCGACGGGATCGCTTTGAACGACTTGAAAAGCTCACTGATGACTTATGTTCCGAACGACGAGAATTTTTACTTCGTTAACAACACGGACCGATTCGGCTTTTTGAGGATCGCGTCCGGAGTTTTTCCGATCGGGCAGGACGCCCTGCTTCGCTCAAAATTTGCATTCCCGGAATGCGAAATTTCCGCGCAGATCACGGAACAGCACCTCACCGTTTGGTGGAGCATCCTGATCGCCTCTGCTTTGTTCATGGTGATTTCACTGCTGGCCGCTTTCCTGACGATCAGGAAGCGCCGCAACGCCGCGGAGAAAGCGGAGCCGAATGACACGGAAACGGAAGACGGCGATCGACCGGTCAGGGACGATGAGCCTTTCCGGGCGATTCGAAGAGTGTGATACCCTTACCGGAGGACAAATCGTGACGGATCGGACCCGTTTCCTTTTTCGAAAATCAGCATGGCGAATCGGTGTGTGTTTCGTGTGTCTGGTGCTTGCTCTTTCATTTTCCGCTTGTACCGATAACGCCTCTCGGCCTTCACCAACCGCGAAGGTCGAGTTTTTTGCGATGAACACGTTGATGAGTATCGAGGTGCGCGGAGAGGAGGCCGAAGCCGCGGTCGCCGCGGGTCGGGACGAAGTGTATCGCCTTGAGCGTCTCCTGTCGCGTACCGATCCGAAAAGTGAGATCTCCGCGATCAACACTGCCGCCGGAGCGGAATGGACGGAGGTTTCGGAGGAGACCTTTGTGTTGATCCAAACAGCGCTGCGATTCAGCGAGGAGACCGACGGGGCATTTGATATTACCATTGCGCCGGTCATGGATCTGTGGGGTTTTTCGAGCGGCGATCACCGCGTCCCGGACGATTCTGAAATCGAATCGGTTCTTGAACGCGTCGGCTGCGAGCATGTGCTTCTGGATGAGTCGGGCGTCAGGGTGAAACTGGAGAACCCGGGCATGAGCATGGACTTGGGCGCCGTTGCCAAAGGGTATGCGGGGGATCGTGTCAGGGAAGTCATCAAGCAATTCGATACCGAAGCGGCACTGATCAATCTCGGCGGAAACGTAACGGTCATCGGCCGTAAGCCGACCGGAACCCTTTTTCGCGTGGCGATCACGGATCCGGAAAACCGACAGCAGTACCTGGGCGCACTCGGATCGGAGGACACGCATATCATTACATCGGGCGGATATGAGCGATTTTTCGAGCGGGACGGAAAGGTGTATATTCATATCATGGACCCCGATACGGGCCGCCCCGCTCGATCTGATCTTCTGTCGGTCAGCGTTATCGATCCGGACGGCGCGGGAAGCGATATCCTGTCGACTGCTCTGTTCGTGATGGGCAGGGAGGATGCGATCCGTTATTGGGGCGAGCATCGGGATTTTGGGTTGGTCATGGCGACAACAGACGGAGAAGTCCTGGTCAGTAAAAATTTGTTGGGTAGTTTCAGCGCAACGGAAGGGAAGAGCGTGACTTATTTTGACGGAGAATAATCGCCCGGGTTTTCGCTTCGGGTTCAGGGACCTCGTATTGATCGTCGCTCTTGCCTTGATCGGCGTCATTCCTTTCGCGGTGATGCAATCGATAAGCGGACCCAAGGAAGGCGCACGGACCGTAGCTGTCCTGACCATAGCAGGTAATGAAGTCTGGCGATGTGCGATCGCCGACGGAATGGAGGCGGTCGAGTATTCCGCGGATATCGACGGGGAGACTTTTACGGTAATCGCGGACTCTACAGGCGCCCGTGTCAGCCATTCGGACTGCCCGGATAAGATATGCGTTGCAACCGGGACCGTTTCAAAGGCCGGGCAAACCGTGGTGTGTGTTCCTTTTCGGGCGGTGTTGCGCATTGAATATGCCGATGACGACGATTCGGGGATGACGGACAGCGAGGATGAGATCGACGCGGTTTCGGGATGAGCGGAGGGAGTATGAAGAACCGGACGGCAAAATTGACTGCTTGGGGCATGATGACGGCGCTTTCGCTGGCACTGACCGTCGCCGAAGGGATGATCATTCCGGCCGGCCTTTTTCCGATCCCCGGATTTCGGCTCGGCCTGGCCAATGTCGTTATACTAATATCGGTCTATCTTTTTGGCGCGTTACCGTCCGTCGGTATCGTACTTCTGCGCACGTTGGCGGTTTTTGCTTTCGGGGGGAATCTGAGCGCGTTTCTTTTTTCCCTCTGTGGCGGTCTTCTGGCGGTTCTTGCCATGATTGCCCTGCGACAGACCAAACTTTTTTCTTTGTTTGGCGTCAGCGCGGGGGGTGCCGCGGCGCATTCCGTCGGGCAAATATCGGCGGGTGTATTTCTGACCGGCAGTTCCCGACTTTTTTTGTACCTTCCGTTTCTGCTGTGGGCATCGATCGCGGCGGGACTCCTGATCGCTCTGCTATCCGTTCCGATCTATCGTGCGGTCGATGCTTTTTTTCGGGCACCGCGAACCGAATAACCCGTTTTCAAAAATTCTTTACGATATGCTAAAATGAATAGGTAGTGCCGAAGTGTTTTTCGATGATGATTTGAGGGTGTAGATGAAGCAACCGGATAATCCCTTCTGGCCCCATAAGAGCATCCTGCATCCGGTCCCGCCGAGAGAACCTTACGTGCCGGTCCGTTGTGTCCGGAGCACCCTGACGCGTGAAGAGCAGCGGGCGATCGATCGGGTGATCGTCAAGAAGTACCAGATCCCCCTGAGTGTTTTGATGGAGCACGCCGGGTTGGCCGTCGCCGATGTCAGCTCGTACGTCGCCGGCGCGACGACCACGCCGATCCACATATTTGCCGGGCGGGGCAACAATGGCGGTGATGCCTATGTATGTGCCAGACTGATGCATTCGCGGGGCTTTTCGGTCACGGTTTGGGACTGCTTCCCGGGCGTTGAGCACACCGGTGTGGTGGGTGTCATGCGCGAAGCGGTAGGGCTTCTGGGGATACGGATCCTGCCGGCTGAGGAATTTGACGCTCAGAAACTCCGGAGCGGTGTCTCGCGCATGATCGACGAGAAGGTATCGGGCATTCCCTGCGTTATCGTGGACGGGATCATCGGGACCGGATATGAATTTGCCCGCCCTTTGCCGCCGTCACTTCAGAAAATCACCGGAAAAATCGAGGAAGCGCATATTCGCGGAGCGAGGGTCGTATCCATCGATATCCCTACGGGCGTAGATTCGGACACCGCGGAGGCCGATCCGTATGCCGTAGCCGCCGACTGCACCGTTACCTTTATCCTGCCGAAGTTCGGGATCACACGCGGTAAAGGGCGTGAACTGTCCGGGCAGATCCGGATCTTTCCGCTCGGACTGCCGGTCAATTTTGCGGATATCGCTTTGGGTCCGCCGAGGTAAACAACGATGAGAATCGCCTTTTACGACACAAAACCCTATGATCGCGTCTGGTTTGACCGACTCTCGCCGGAGTTCGGGTTTTCGATCCAGTATATCGAAGAACGTATTTCGGTCGATAATTGTGTCTTGGCCGAGGGGTGCGACGCGGTCTGCGTATTCGTCAACGATCATGTTGACGCGACGGTGCTTCAGAAACTCCATGATATCGGCGTTCGCGCTCTTCTCCTGCGCTGTAACGGATATAATAACGTCGAATTCCGGGAGGCCTTCGGTAAGATCCACGTGATGCGTGTGCCCGCGTATTCGCCGTACGCCGTTGCGGAATACTCCTGCGCTCTCCTTTTATCGGTGAACCGCAAGACCCACCGCGCATACTCGCGCACCCGGGATTATAACTTTTCGATCAACGGGCTCATGGGCACGGACCTTCACGGTAAAACCGCCGGAGTTATAGGGACCGGCAAAATCGGCCGAATCATGGCGGGCATACTTAAGGGCTTCGGAATGCGCGTCATCGCATACGACCCGTATCCCCCGAAGGACCCCGATTTCGAGATGGTCGATCTCGAGCAGATCTGGAAACAGTCGGATGTGATCTCGCTTCATTGTCCGTTGACGCCCGAGACGACGCACCTGATCAATCACGAAACGCTTTTGAAGATGAAGGATGATGTCATCCTGATCAACTCGTCGCGCGGAGCCCTGATTGACACGACCGCTCTCATCGATGCCGTCAAGAACAGGAAAGTCGGCGGCGTCGGCCTGGATGTTTACGAGGAAGAGGACGATTACTTTTTCGAAGACCGCTCCAATGACATACTCGACGATGAAGAACTCGTCCGTCTGATGAGTTTCCCGAATGTCTTGGTTACTTCTCATCAGGCATTCTTTACGGCTGAGGCGATGGAGGCGATCGCGCGCACAACGCTCGAAAATCTGGATCGCTTTCGCAAGGGCGTCTATCTGGAGAATGAGATCTGTTATCGTTGCGGAAAAGAAGGTGTCTGTGACCGCGAGAATAAGCGGGAGAATTGCTTTTGATTGCACGATGATCGAGTGAGATCCGGCCCGACTTGCTTGCGGACCGTGAATTTGCGTAATAGAATAATTGAAACGGAGCATTTACGGGTTGCGGAGGAACAGGAAATGAAACTGCCGGACTTTTTCAAAGGTCACAAGCACAAGTCCGAAGGCGCGTCCGACTTCGTTGAAGAGTTAGAGTACCCGGGAAATGCGGCTCAAGAGTTTATTCGTCCCTCCGAAGACTTCTCCGAAGAGTCATCCTTGATGCGTTCGCCGGAAAAATCCCCGTCGACCGAGGTGCTCTCCGAGACAGAGTCCGGCTCGGAATTGCCCGCGAGTCCGAAACAGCCGGAGGTCAAGATGAACGCACAGGCCCAGACTCCGGAACCCCCCGTAACACCGACACCGTCCTCAACGCCTCCGATCCCTTCCTCGTTTCCGAACGTAACGGTGCAAAGAGAGCCGGACAGTATCGAAAGCATCTGGTTTTCGCTTATCGATAACCCCAACAACGAGAAGAATCTGAATTTGCTGGTTCGATACTGTGAGACGCGAAAAGGTCCCGCGGCTGTTGAGGCGGCCTTGAGCGAATTGGCGATGGAAAAGCGTGCGTATCTGCCGCAACTCATCATGGCCTCGCGTGCGCTTGAACGCAAAGCTCCCTCCGAAGCCCTTCATCATTACGAGGAGCTTATGGGAAAAGGAGATCCCAACGATTATTGTCTGCTACGCATGTCCGCCGAGCTGGGACGACACGGCTTTCCCGGGGAGGTCATCCGACTGACGTTGCCGAGGTATAATCCTGCGAAACATAATGAATATATCGGCTTGAATCTGCTTCAGGCATGCAAAGACAGCGGAAATATCGAGGAAGGACGAGCCGTTTGGGCAAAACTCAAGAGCTTGGACCGTCCCGGGATCGCAACGGCGCTTGAAAAGTTGGGTGCCATATTCGGTCCGGTGAATCCGAAGTCGGACACCGATCCTTCCAAGGATACATCGGCCTTTCCGGACAGCCTTCCGAACGGTCGGGATACCTTCCGGGAGACTTCCGACATTACCCCGGCAGAGACCGATACCTTCCGGGAGACTTCCGACACTACCCCGGCAGAGTCCGGAGCAGGCGCTGATCCCAAAGAACCGGATTTTCCGACGGATCCCTTGCCCGACGTCGACAGGGCGCGCGAGCGCCCTCGAATCATCGATGTTCCTGCCTGGAAATTGTGGATCCCCGCTCTTCGGGACATTATCCCGGAGCCGGAGCACAGTGTTCGTGTCGGATTATATCTTTATTCGGACACATCCTCAGCGCCATCGGAAGGGTCCGACATCAGCTCGCGGACCGTTGCCGTGGGCTTACCGACCCTGCTCGGAGAGATGCTTTTATTCTCCGCTCCGGTCGTCCCGGTCGTTCTTTTTCCGTTATCCTTCTCGAAAGGGCCGGATTCCGGCGACGCCGAGCCTGACGTGGAGGGCCTTTTCGCGCTGTGCGCAAAGGAATCGTTGAATTTTCTGATTGCCGGAACGGTATCCTTTGACGGAGAACGACGTACGATCCGAACGTGGATCCTCGATCGCGCCAAGAATACCGCCCGCGTCCTGTCCGGAAACGGCACGGCCGCGGATTTCGGGGAAGCCGCGCTTGCTCACATCAACGAGATCATCGGGCCGTTTTCGGATAAGAATTATGCCTTTGAGGTCAAGCGCCGCGGTTTTACATATTCGGTTCCGAGCGCTCCGCTCATCGAACGGCAACTGGATGCGCTCATGCGCCTCGGACTCCGCGCGGTCGTTGATTCCGGATACTGCTCGTCGGATATCCTGTGCCCACAACCGGAATTTCTCGAAAAACTCGCGGAATTGTGTCGTTTGAAGCCTTTCAGCCAGAATTATCTGATGATGCTACTCGGCGGAATGATTTCGGATCGGGAAAACGGCGGAGAATCGTTCCTTTTGCATCGTGAATTGCTTTTCGACACGGCGCATAAGCTTCAGTATACCCCTTGTGTTACCACGGCTCGTAAAGCTCTGGACAAAGTGCTGACCCTCTGAGCCTTCCGCTTTTCATACGGCTCCGGGCGGTCAAACAAGCGTAAGCATTCCCGATTTGGAGGCTGAATCGATGAAGAAGAAAGTGGCTGTTTTTATTGTGATGATTTCGATCCTTCTTTCCGGCTGTCTCGACATTTCGATCCGGAGAGATGAGGATGACAGGGAAGAAACCGCTTCCGGGACCTCCGAGGACAGTTCGGCTTCGAGTACCTCGGAAAGTTCCGGGATCTCTGCACCCACAACAGAAAGCGCGGAGACCGCCGTGACAACGCCTGCCGAGACAGTCCCCGAGCCGACGGTCGACCCGAACGCCGTTGTATATGGCGGGATCACCGTTATTTACGATTTTTTCGAGGATGAGTACACCGACGAGGATGACGACACCTTATTGGCATCGGGTTATCTGCAGAATCTGACCGTCGAAATACCGGCATATCCGACTGCGGCGATATTGATAAACGAGACCCTTGATACCGTTCGCGCACAGAACGCGGAAACCTACGAGGCCGCGTGCATGGATGCTCAGAGCGTATACGACGATTACGGCATGGCCGGACTCGTCGGACCGTACGAAGTCACTGCCGTGGTGGAGCCTGCCTATGTTAGCGAAAAACTGATCAGTTTCTTTGTTTCCGTATACACATACTACGGTGGTGCGCATGGGGGAGTGATCGTCGATGCGTACACATTTGACACGCGCACCGGCGATTATCTGACACTCAGCGATTTATGTGCCGACCCGGCGGCTTTTGAGCATTATGTGCAAACGAATATCATTGCGCAGATCGAAGCCGTGCCTCCGGAGGATCGTATGGTTTTCGAGAATTACGCGACCACGGTCGTTTCGGCTTTTCCCGGAGCCGCGTGGGGCTTTGCGGACCGAGCCGGAGACACACAGTTCTCGGTCACTTATCAGGAGTACGACATCGCTCCCTACGCCGCCGGACTGCCCGGCTATGACATACCGATCGCGGATTGCCTCCCGTATTTCAACGCATACGGGCAATCGTTATTTATGGAATGACCGGGATATTGAAGTCGGATTAATTGTTGATGTAGAACCGATTGTCACCGTTCAATTCGTATTCATATCCGAATTCGTCCACCGCGAGGATACGGTAATACACCACCAAATATTCCTGGTCGGTCTCCGCTTTATCCGGATCCCAGGAAAATGTCGGCGATTCTTCATTGATTTCATAAGACGAGAAAACCTGCTCCGTGTTTGATGAGAATCGCTCGCTCTTCGGGACATCCAGTTCGGCGAAAGCTGTTTCATCGGTCGCATGATAAAAAAACTGAATTTTACAGGATACCAGACGAAGATCATCGTTGGTTTTATGGTCGTTATATACGCTGATATCAGCGCGGAACACTGAATGATCGGGGTCATTGTAATCGCTTCCCAGATTTGCGTTCAAGCTATCGCTTAAACGATCATACAAGACAGAACGAGGAGAAACGGATAAAAGAACTTCTTTTCTCGAACTGTCGCCGGCGGTGCTATATTCGATATGATATGAACCGCTGACGGGAAGCGTCAGTGTTGCCGAAAAACGATTATTATCCTTCATTTCGGCAACGACCGTCTCGGGTTGATCAATGTTCATATAGGTCAGAATGACTTCGGACTCATCGCTGTGTTCTTTGAGCGTGAAATCCACGACTATGGTGATCGTGTCGCTCTCTTTATCGAGCCCGACGATCGTGTACGAGACATCCGAGATGTTGCTTTGCATCTCGGCAAATTCGTCCGACAGATCATTCCTCATCATAAGCACTTCGTTTTTCAGAAAGTTGATTTGGTCGCGCATTCGAGCCATCTGACTCAGGTACTCGGTAGATAACACCGTTGCCTGACTTTGTTGGACTCCGAGAAAAAACGCCCCGGTAATGATCAGAAAAAATAACAAGACGATTCCGATGACGATCAGCGATCTCGGACGTGTCATTGTGCCTCCTCCTTCATGATGCGGATGGACCCCGCAGGATCATTATTCCGGTATATTATCCTCGTTGACTACATTGATGTTGGTGATGTCAAGCGTATACTCGTAACCGTAGCCATCCGTCCCGATCAGCCGATACTTTTTGTATATATTCGGGTAATTCTCATAGTTGCCCGTGTCCCAGTCGTATGTGATACCGCGGACTTCATCGGAGGTCAAATCCAACATCAGAAGGTATTGATCGCCCCAATCAGCAAGCCAGCTTGTCATGTCGGTCTCCGAAATAACAGTATCCTCGACGATGATCTGAAATCTGCACGAAACGAATTTCAGCAGTTCATTGTCCCCGTAGTCGTTGGACATAGAGATGTTGATCGTCCCCGTTTCCTTTTGGGCGTTCGGATCGTAATCCGAAGAACTATCAACACGTGTGCGAAAGCGGTCATACAGGACTTTTCGAGCATCGAGGGTCAAAAAAACTTCGTTATTCAACTCACTTGTGCCCGTAATATAGCCGATCTCGCATATTTGATCGATCGGAAGCGGCAAGGTCGCGGAAAACATACCATCGCTATAGACAGCGGGCACGGCACGAAAGCCCGAAGTGTCCGTGTACGTGAACGAGATCGGATCATTTTCCTTATGCTCGAAAATGGAGCAGGATACAAACACGGAAACCGTATTGTCCGCGACATTGATCGCGGTTACGGAATAGGCGGAATCACCGACCGTGCTTCTAAAACTCTTCACTTCGTCGAAAAGAACTTGTCTGACCCGATCCATTGTGTCATCCAAATCTTTAAGGTCTTCGCTTGCGTCGGAGAGTTCATAGTAAAGTTCAGGGGAAAGAAGAGCTTCTCTTCCGAAATCTTTCCCGCTTCTGAACGCAAAAATCGCCGCCACGACGGCAACCAAAATTAAGCCGAAGAGAACGAACTTTTGGTTCGATTTCATGCTTGGACCTCCTTATCACAGACCCATTGTGCATATTTTACCAGATTTCGGATCTTTTTGCGTCAAATCATAATAGAAATATTTCCTGTCGCGAGACTTATATCAGCCGGCGAAAAGCTGTACCCAATAATACGTTCCATCATAAAAATAGCAGGAGACCCCGATCATCGTAAAATCGGCTTTCAGAATATTTCTCTGATGCCCTTCGGAAGCCATCCAGTCGCTCACTACCCAGGAGGCGGAGGTCTGACCCGCCGCAATATTCTCTCCGGCGGTCCAATAAGAGAGTCCGGAAATGGCGGTGAAGCAACTGCCTAATTCGTTCGGCCTTGTATGCGACCAATACACCGCGATTTCCGGTGATCGGATATTCGCCGCGCTTGTCAGCTGACTGTTGCTTGAAAGTGCCGATAAACCTGCGGCGGAGCGCTCATCGTTGATTAACGCGACGACCTCGGCGGCCATTGACGCTTGATAGGTACCGGTCGTCGGAACGACGATCGGTGTCGGAGTAGGGGTAACAGACGGAGTAGCGGTAGCCGTCGGCGGTGGCGTGGGCGTCGCCGTGGCCGTCGGTTTCGGTGTGGGTGTATTCGTCGCGGTGACCGTCGGCTTGATCGTAGGTGTGGGTGTCGGGCTTGATGTCGGTCGCGGAGTGGGTGTAGAGGGCCCGGAGGATGTCGCCGTTTCCGAATTATCTGGCATGTTTGGATCGGCGGATTCATCGGATCCTTCTTCAGGTCCCGGAGTCTCGGCTGTATTCGTTTCCGCTTCATTCAAACGGATCCGGAAATGATCCTTGCCCCATAAGGACGTGCATCCGGACAAACCGATCGTCAGTGACAGAAGAGGAATAAGTACCAGCCGACAAAGCAAATTCAGCCGGATTCGATCGTGTTCTTTCTGACCAGTGTTTTCGCGAACTTTCATCGATACTGTCCTCTGCTGAATTAATCGAAATATAGTTATATTATACTATGAAGCCGCAAGCCCGGACTGTCTGATGTGAAATGACATGATGTTATCGACAGGACGAGGTTTTCGAGAGATGTGACATCGTGCAAGCCTCAGGTCAGTAGATTTTTGCGGATTTGAATGATATAGTTATCAATATTGAGTTTTGCGAAAAGAGATTTTATGATACTCGATTTTCTGCTTTTTGCCGCATTCGTTACCTTCCTGATCCTGTTCCTCGTTTATCGGGAAAAGGCTCAGAATTATATACGCCGTTTCGACCGTCTGAGAAGATTTTCACAGAAACTTCACTCGGAAAAGCGGATCAGCACGCAGGAATACGAGGAAGCGACAGGGGAAAGACTCGGGCCGGATCCGGGTGCGATGCGTGTTCCTCCGACCGGGTCTTATGTACCGCCGCAGATCGGGGTACAGCCCGGACAGCCGCAGATCGGGGTACAGCCACGGAGCACAGTCCAATCCACTCCGGAGCAGGTCGGCGCGCAGCCCCAAATCGATGTACAGCCCGTGCCGCAGCAGACCTTCACACCGCCCATTTTTTTACCCGTCACGGCACAACCCGCGCAGACGCAACCCCGGCAAGCAGCGCCCCCGCCCCCGACTCGCGCGGAGCGCAAACCTTTCAACGCGATGAATTTTCTTTTGATCATCGGGGTTCTGTTTATTGTTTTGGCCGGCGCGGTATTTACGACTACGACCTGGCTTTATCTGCCGGACATCATTCGCTTGCTGATCGTTTGCTCCTCTTCGGTGATTTTTTTCGCCGCGTCGATCCTTGCCGAAAAGGTTCTGAATATCCCGAAGACCGGTGTCGCGTTTTATGTGATCGCTTCTATTTTTCTGCCGCTTTCCGTGATCGGCGTTGGGTTTTTCGGGCTCGCCGGTAAGTATTTTTCCTTGTCCGGAGACGGTCGGTATTGGGTGTTCTTCGCGGCTGCCGCCGTACTTGCCGTCGCGTGCCTGGTCGGCACACGGAAATATGAATTCGCGGCGTTTGCGATTGCGTGCCTGTGGTGCGTATCCGCTTCTGTGGTTTTTTTCTTAAGCGCGTTAAAGTTGCCGCTTCAAGTATTCATTCTGCTTTTGTATTTATACGCCGCAGTCCTGATCGTTTCGGGAAACATGATTCGAAAGAGACAGAACAAGCCGTTACCCGTATCTTTTGTCTTAGGCAAATTGCCGACGTTTTCGGTCATTAACGCGGTCGCGATCGCGGCGATCGGAAGCGTTGTTTCGGGAACCGGATGGCTGCCGGGCATTTCGGCGATCCTGCTCGCGCCTTTGTTTTTGACGGACTTGTTCCGCGGGAAAAGCACTTATGCCGGTACGATCCCGTTTGCTCTTCTTTTGACGCTCGGCCTGGCCCGGCTGAATACGGACGGCGTTTATATGCATTACCTGTTGCTGACGGTTTTGGCGGTCGTTTTCGTTTCTGTGATCGCCTCGCTCACCGTTTTTCCCGAAAAAATGCGTAAATGGCTGATGGTTTTGACCCTCATTCTATCCGGGATGATCTACCTCTTTCAGTTTGCCGAAAGGATGATCAACGACGATTGGTCGCCACTTCAGCTGATCGCCCTCGCGGTCCTTCTGTTGAGCTTCCTTTTCCTTGCGTATCGCAATAAAGAACGACTGATCCTTTATTTTGTGCCGATCATCGCCTTTACATTGATCATGATCGCCGCATCGATCATCCGGCATGACATCAAACCCGAAATCACCTTGTCCGTGCTGTCCGCCCTTTTCTTTTTCGCGACGTACTTTGCCGATCGGAAGATCGCCTTTACACCGAGGACCATAGTTTCGGATATCGCCTTTTCGCTCGGAGGTTTCTTGGGCGCGATGGTCGGTGTCACGGCTGTTTCGAACAAATCAGGCAGTGTGTCAGCCCTCGACTTGTTATTCGCGATGCTTCCGTTCGTAATTCTTTTTGTGATCCTGGGGGTCCTGATCGCCGAAAAGAAACAAGGCATATCATCGTGGATCGCGGCAGGCGTCGCGCCCGTTGCATTTATTCTTTCCTGCATCCCGTTGATCTTCTATGTTGAAGGGCACATCAACGGGGCATGGGTGATGCTGGTATTTTTCACTGTCCTTGCGGTTGCCGGTCTTTATTTATTCAGAAATCGAGCGCGATTGCGCGCTTACGATTCCCTTCAGGCGTCCTGTCTTGTGACGATGACGGTGACCGGGGTCGCGACTTATATCTTGCTTGTTGATGACCCGGAATTCATCCCGGCTATGGCGTGGATCTTTACCGCCTATTTGGGCGTGCGCTATATTCTATCTCTGAAAGATGATTTCTCGAAAAGCACCGATTTCAATCGTACAGTCTTATCCTTGGCGACCGGTGCGTCCCTGTATATGTCGCTCGTGCTGTCCGCTTATCATTGGCTGGGGATCGACTCCGCTTTCTTCATGCTCCTGTTTCCCGCGACAGCCGCGTTGATCCTTGCGGCAATCGTCCCGGTCATTCGTTTGCTTGGGAAAAAAATTCTCGACGCGCTCCCGCACGTCGAACGGGTCGGCCTGTACGGACTGACGCTGTTTTCGTTTCTCTTGTCGGTCGCGTTTTTCTTTGAGGATGCTGCGGGTCTGATCGCCCTCGTATATCTTTTTCCCGTCGCTTCCGTATTCCTCCGATATCTTCGCGGGAAGACCTATTTGTCGGTGTGGTTTGAGCTTTTGGTGATATACGGGGCATCTGTTCTTCTGGTTCACCGAATTTTGGATGGCGACCCGGAATGGTCCGGGCTCGTGGTTTTCTCGCTCCTGTTTATCCTTCTGGCCGGACTGGGACGCTATCTTCACGATCGTATGTATGAGACGGGCGATCCCGGAAAGGCGGAGAGTCTCAATTCTCAAGGTGACGGGAGAAAGATCGACTGGCTTTCGCTGATCAGCGTTCTCTCGCCGATCAATCTGTTGATACTCGGCCGATATGCGCGTTGGATGGGATTGATCCTTCTTTGTCTGTATGCGCTTAACTTTGTTCGCCGCGTCAACCGGAAGAACGGTGATGCGGTCGCGCTGACCGTCGCGGGCTTTTTCGCGTTGTTGTCGTTCTGGGCTCAGCCGTTATTCGAGATTCCCGGAATCATTGTACTGGAGTATAACCTGATCGTTGCGGTCGCGTATTTCGTCTTCCTTTATCGCTTCGTTTGGAAAAACAATGAGACCGCTATGCTCCTCTTCGTCTCCGCCTGCGTGTCTTTTGCGGTGCTCGGCGTGGCGGCGATATATTCCGGCGATCTTACCGATGCCTTGATCCTCGGCATCGCGGCGCTCGCGATGCTGATCATATCCTTCATCGGAAAGAGCAAGAAATGGTTTATCCTGTCCGCCTTTACGATCGTGATCCTTGGGCTTTATATGACCCGGGAGTTCTGGGAAAGCCTGGACTGGTGGGTCTACCTCCTGCTCGTCGGCTGTATCCTGATCGGCCTTGCGGCGGCAAACGAAATTTCCAAACAAAAAGGCGAGCGTCTGTCCGCGAAGGCCGAGCGGCTTTTCAAGGACTGGAACTAAGCGCCCGAACCGTTATCGGTCCGACTCAACTCACTCCTCAAGGCTTATACGCATCAGCGACGCTTTACCGTACGGCGAATCATGCGTCCTGATCTCTTCCCAGCCAAATTTAGTGTATAGACCCTGCGCGGATTCGGTCGAAAGGTATATTTCCTTTTTGTCCAAGCGCCGTGCCTCGTCGATCAGGCGGTCGATCAGCGCCATCGAGATCTTGAAGCCCCTGTGAAAGGGATGGACAAATACGGCGGCCATCCACGGCGTGAGATCCCGGATCGAAGAATCGGTCGCCCAAAGGCTGACGGTCCCGGCCGGCTTTTTATCGTGAAGTGCGATGAAGGTGATCGGTATTTCTTCCTTGTTGGCGCCTGCGGTAAACTTTCGAAGCGCCCCCTCGTAAGTTCCGCCGGACTGGGAGCCCCATTGACCGTATATCCAACTCGCGCAGGTCGGGATGTGCTCCGGATGATCGGCGAGGTAGGCGATCTCCAACGTCTCGTTCCGGCGGACGCGATAAAGAAAATGCGGCATATCGACACCTCGGTAATGCTTAACGAAGTGCTCGGTACAAAACATCCCGAGCCGCTTGGCGACTGCGATCGAGGCGCGGTTCGTGCAACGGATGATCGCAAACAGCTCCTCGGCGCCGAGCGTCGAAAAGGCATATTCCTTACACGCCGCCGCGGCCTCCGCCGCATAGCCCCGATGCCAGTACTCTTTAAGGAACAGGTAACCGACCTCCAGGAGCTTCTCTCCGAGCGGTGTTTGATAGGTCAGACCGCACTGCCCGATCATTTGACCGGTTTCCTTGAGCACGACCGCCCAGAGGCCGAAGCCGTTTTCGCGGTAGCGCAACATCGCGCGGTCCAGCCAACCCCGGACCTCTTCTTCCGAAAAAGCGCCGTTATACGCGTACATGACCTCATCGTCCGTCAAGATCGCGCGAAGCGTCGGGAGATCATCCGGGGTCATTTCACGTAAAAAGAGTCGTTCGGTCTCAAGCATCATATTCCCATCTCCTCACGTCGCCGAAGCCGGCTGTGCACGCGATTTTTCCGTCCGCCTCGCCGAAAAAGGCCGTGTAGAGACCTTGCGCCATTTTTTCGCGTATAAACCCGACAGAGCCGCGCGCAATGCTGTCGAGTCGGTCCGGACTGTATTTCGGGCGGAATTCCCGGATGAACTCCATGCGCAGTTCCATCACCTGTTCGATCTCATCTTCTCCGGCGACCCGAAATATCCGTTCCATAAGGCGCGCCTCCATGTTTTTTTCAGTATAAGGCTTTTTTCGGAAAAAAGAATCAAGGGATCCGAAGTCATCCTCCGTAGTATTGCGTGTAGTATCTTTCCGTCACATAGGTGTAGGAAACGCCGTCTTTGCTGTGGTATACGCCGACGTACGCACCGGTGTAAAGTCCATAGGAAACGTAGTCATCGTCGTCGCCCGCTCTTTTGAACTTCCAGTACACGACGCCGAAGTCGCCGGAATCGACGAAGTAAACATCTTTCGTGACCAGGATCGGCTCGGCACCCGGCGTTTCTTTGACCGCGTACAGATTGAGGAGCGGTTGGACATAATAATCACCGACCGTCTCTTCATAGCCTTCCGGTGCGGCCAGATAGTAGAGAATATCCGGGCCTTCCTTTTCCAACAGATAGATGGAGTTTACGGATGAAGCGACAAGCTTCGCGTCCCCGTTGTTGTGCAACACGTAAAGGTCGCAAGAAATTGAGTAGTCGAATTCATAGTACTGCGCCTCTCCGGGAAGATAGAAGACCGTATCGTCATCGGTTCGCTTCGAGCAAACGCTCAGCGGAATCTTTTTCGTATACGGAAAATCAAGCGCTAAATAATCACTGAGGGACAAGACGGATGAATGCATATTTTCGTCAAAAATGACATATTCATTATTGAATAAATAATTGTATGAGTTGAAATACATCAATTCGCGTGAGGCGGTTGCAAATACGAAGTTGCAGAGGTTCTTCGTCCCGGTGTTCAAGGTTTGAAACGAGGTTCTTGCGTTATCCGAGAATTTATGGACCCGATAAGACGGATTATATTGATTTCCCGTCCACCCAAGATATATCGTTTCGTCGCTGATCCGAACCGGATCGCTTCCGCGCATCGAAAAGTAAGCCGCGCCGTCGCTATTGAAGACGATTTGGGTCATATCGCGATTGAAATAGAAATAATAATCAAATTCGCACCAACTCCGATCCGACGGAGCATAAGAATCGAAGAGTTCCTTTGAAATGCCGTTATAGACAACGTTAAGCGATTCCCGGGCACCTTCCTTTTTAGCGTAGTAGATCGTTTCCGCATGGTCCGATATTGCGATGCAATAACTGTCAGTATCCAGAACGGTCGCTTCCTCTCCGATCTTACCGACATAACAGGTGAGCGCGTCGGGATAGTTCATTTTGTAGAAGGTCGTATACGCGACGGTATCTCCGTCCGGGGACAGCGAAAACAAACGGCCGGCTCCCGACGCGATCATTTTCGACTCGCCGGTCACACAGTCATAGTGATAGAGGTCGCCACCGACTCCGTGCTCGTATTTCGGAGTGACCAGAAAAAGGACGGCCGTCCCGTCGGCGGAAAGGTGGTAGGTGTCGACATCGGACGCAATACTTACGGCGGTTCTCCCGTCCGAATAAATGAGACGACCGGATCCGTAAGGATTCGTTTCCACCAACAGCGCCGATGATGAGCCGTCCAGTGAACATTCTTCGAAAAAATCTTGATACTCATAATAATATTCCTCCGATATATAGTCGATTCGAACCGGCTTTCTCTTTCCGCCGACAAAATAAAGGGCAGAGTCACCGGTTTCGATACGCAATCGGTCCCCGAGGACCGACGATCGATCTTCGGACAACTCAAAGACGATCTCCGGAGGGACAGTGGGAATCATGACGGCCGTTTCGGCCGCGGGTGAGGTCGTCTCCGACGGACTTTTTGTTTCCGTCGCAGAAATGGACGCGATAGCCGTGGTCGCTTCGGATGGAACTGAAGTCACATCCGGCTTTTCCTTACAGGATGCGACCGCAAAAAGGAGAAAGAGGAGAAGGAACATCAACACCCATTTGCGAGAAATCATCACCATCGCTTGCCTCCGGAAAATCAATAATCGTAATTGGTCAAATTGAAGGAATGATCCACGGTAAGGCCGTCTTTAGCAAAAAAGATATCCCAAGAGGATACTCCCGGGTCGCCGGTGGGAACATCTTTGTAATACAAGAGCCCTGCGTCGGTGATGTCTATTGCCTCGACTTCAATATCGATCGTGACCGGCGTCGCTCCGGGGACGTCCTCGATCCGGTAAAGAGCACGCTGTTCCGACCAGTCCTTCTGATAATAAACATAGGTAGTCCCGGAAACGACCATCGTCTCCGGACACAACTGGCCAACATAGGTGTCAATTTTGATCGGCTCGTCGTCGCCATGGACCATAAACAGTTGACCGACGTCGTTCAAATAATAGAAGTTACCGTTCGAAGTCCGTGTGATTCTATAGATATGTTCGTCCGGAAACGCAACTTGCTCGCTGTCCGGATCGGTAAAATCAACAATGTAAACATACGAAGATTTGTACGAATAATAGCGTTCTTGGTTTCGGTCATAAATCAGTGACCGAGCTTCGTCTAACAAAGCATCAGCCCAATCATCGCCTAACGGGAAAGAATGAACGATGAAATTTTCGTCGAAATAACTGAGCTCATATTCGCTTTGCAGGAAATCATTGTTCCGGAAAAGCAGATTACAGAGATTTTTCTTATTGACGAAACACGGGAAGATCGTCAGTCTGCCGACCTTCTGTCTGCGCACAAGGCTAAAATCATCCTTCCCGGCCGTGTTTTCGGTCACCACGACTCCGCCGGCCGCCGGTACCGGCTCGTTACCGTTCATCGAAAAATAGAAACTTCCGTCGTGGTCGCGAAACAGGATCTGAGAATGGTCCCGATTGAATATCAGGTAGGAGTCGTTTGAGTAAATCTTTCGCGATATTTCGACATCCATGTCCAGAATACGATAATCGCCGAAAGCAAAAGCGCAAAGTGCGGCACATTTCATGTTGTCACGGTCATCATACGGAGTGGGATCATCGTAATAATATGAAGTGGATTCGCCGTCAGAGATCGCGAGCGGGGGACAATCGCAATCTCTGCTGTCGTCGTAGTAATACAAGGTGGAACCGTCGTCGGTGATCGCGATCGGATAGCAGAACCGGTCGACAATCTGAGCTTCGCCTCCGACCGGACCGAAGTAGCAATCGAAGTCTTTACCCGTCGCGTATGCGATATAACTGCCGGACGGAGATAATACGAAATTCGGTGTGGCTTCTTCCGCGATCAAAACAGAGTTCCCCGTTGAAGCGTCCCACACATATAGTGTGTTTTTCAGAAGATACGCCACGGCACTCCCGTCGTCGCATACACAAAAATATTCCGTGTACGGACATACTTCCACGGCCTCGGACCCGTCATAGTACATAAGAACGGATGAGCGCGTATCGACCTCGCTTGCCATGAACAGAACGGACTCTCTGTCCAGTGAATACGCGTAATTATAGATCGAAGAAAAGTCGTCATAGTAATTAACGACGGAAAATCGTCCCTCCAGGATGTATGGGGAGTTATCTCCCCCGAAAATGACGGCCTGTTCTTGGCTCGAGATAAAAGTCAGCGGATGATCCGGGTATACCACCGCATCATCCGAAAGATCGAAGGCCGGGGCGGGAGTCGTCGGGAATACCATCTCTCCGCTATATTCGTCGATCCATGTCACGGCCTTTTCTTCCGATGAAGTGGGGGGGGTGACCGGCGGCTTTTTTTTCGAGCAGGAGATCGAAGTAACGGAGGCAATGATCACAAGGAAAAGAAGAAGTGCCGTCGAAAGGCTTCGAAAAAGAGACCGCGATCCGATTTCCGGGGAGCTTGATTTATTATCCGTGTTGAACTTGATACAACGGGATTTCATATGTAATTGAATGGCCTTTCTCAACATAACACCTCCGTTTTTCTCGGAAAAGCCGAACATATCTCTGATCTAAAAATCCTTTACCATGTTTAATCTTTCCGATCTGCTTCTTCCATCGTCTTCAAGTAATTGATCTGAGTCTCGGTTTTACCTGCGTACTTTCCGCCATCCGCGACGGCGGAAACGCCGGTGGCGGGAACATTTGCGCCGGACTCCAGACGGGTTTTCAGCTCTTCGAATTGCTCCTTGCTGAGGGCAAGGTAGCTCTTACAGTTCGGACAGGAGATCTGATAAGATTTCGCATACGGAATGATCGGTATGAAGAAGAGGGTGAACCAAGTCCGAACGATGCATAACTGCCAAAG
>CAYPAL010000013.1:0-1160 GCA_964408695.1 uncultured Oscillospiraceae bacterium
TTCAAGAAAAAGCCGACGGACAAAGAGGTCGTACGGGTCACGTTCGCGCAGGCCGGAGAGTATATCCGAAACCTCGGGACCGGCTTGATCTCAATGGGCTATTCTGATAAACACGTTGCTTTGATCGGCGAGAGCTCGTTTGAGTGGGTGTGCTCCTATTTCGCATTGATGTCGATCGGATCGGTTGTGGTACCGATTGATAAGGAGCTTCCCGCATCGGACATGATCGATATTATGACTGCTGCGGAGTGCGAATATATCGTAATGAGTCCGTCGATCAACGCGAAAGCGGAGGCTTTCGGGGCGAAGCTCCCTGTGATCAAAGGATATATCTGCTTCGGCGAATCCGATATTTCCGGGACGGTGCCGATCGAAGATGTCGTGAAGAAGGGCGCGGAACTTTTCGCGCAAGGGGATCGATCCTATTACGAATACAAGATCGATACGGATCGGCTCGCGACGATTGTCTTTACGTCCGGGACGACCGGCAAGGGCAAGGGTGTCATGCTGTCGCAGAAGAACATCGTCCTCGATATGACCAACGGGATGTACTTTTTCGCGCTGACGCCGCGGACGATTAATTTTCTTCCGCCGCATCACACCTTCGGGTCGACGGTCAACTTCGTCGGGCATTTCGCACAGGGCGTCGAGGTGTATCTGTCGTCCGGCCTGCGCTACATCGCGCAGGAGATCAAGGAGCAACGGCCGACACATCTGATCCTCGTGCCCTTATTTCTCGAAAAGCTGAACGCCCGCATCTGGGCTAAGGCCGAGGAAACCGGGAAAGACAAGCTCCTCCGCCGCATGATGAAGATCAGCAACGCGCTTCGAAAGGTCGGGATCGACTTGAGGCGCAAGCTCTTTAAGAGCGTTCTTGAGGGCTTTGGCGGCGAGTTGGAGCTCGTGATCTGCGGCGGTGCCGCGCTCAAGCAGGATATCATTGATACCTTCGACGCGATCGGCGTGACGGTTCTGAACGGCTATGGGATCACCGAATGTGCGCCGCTGGTGTCCTGTAATCGAAACCATTACCGGAAGCAGGGCAGTGTCGGCAAACCGATCAAGGAAGAGATCATCAAGATCCGCGAGCCGAACGAGAACGGCGAGGGGGAGATCTGCGTCAAAGGCCCGAATGTCATGCTCGGCTACTATAACGACCC
>CAYPAL010000013.1:1260-21743 GCA_964408695.1 uncultured Oscillospiraceae bacterium
AAGCGACCGCTGAAGTGTTCGATGAGGAGGGCTTTTTCCGGACCGGGGACTTCGGCCGCCTGGATGAGGAGGGCTGGCTGTATATTACCGGACGGCTGAAGAACCTGATCATATTGAGCAACGGAAAGAATGTCTATCCGGAGGAGATCGAACTGAAGATCTCGCAGATCCGCGGCGTAGAGGAAGTGGTCGTATACGCAGGCGAGAGCCGGTCTCAGAAGGACAAGGAAACGGTCGTTGCGGAGATTTTCCCGAATAAGGATATCCTTGCGGCGGACGGCGTGACGGATGTCAGAGCTTACTTTGACGAGAAGATAAAAGAGTTGAACAAACAAATGGTTTCCTACAAGGCGGTCGGTCAGGTCAAACTGCGCGACGAGGAGTTCGAGAAAAACACCTCGAAGAAGATCGTCCGATTCCGAATCGACAAGAGCGTCGAATAGAGAAACCAGTGACATTTACAGGCCGGTTATTTTTGGGGCTGACTTGTCGATACGACGAATCGACAAGAGCGTCAAATAGAGAAATAATAAATATTTGCATTCTGGTTTATTCGGCCGGGATTTCGATCCGACCGATCGAATTAACGTGAAGCCTCGAAAAGCCGTGCACGAGAACGGTTTTTCGAGGCTCTTCGGAGATGTCGGATAAATTGCCAAGCGGGCAAGATAATGATAAGATTCGTACATTTTTTGCAGAATAGTGGAAGTATTACGAAAAGATAAACTATAATATAATCGTTGAGGTCTGTTCCGTTGAACGAAGAGGAAACTCCTTTTCGAGGGAAACGGATCATTTGCTTATGCTTTGGGGGAGTGACCATGAAGAAACTTATGAAATCCTTTTCTTTCCTTCTGATTTTGGCTCTGCTGCTCACTGTTTTTTCCGCTGCGCTTATGGCAGCGGGAGAGGCGGACAGCCTTCTGGGAAACGATAATGTTCGTAAGCCCAGTGAAGGCGGCGCACTTCAGGTCATTGAGATCGAAGGACAAATGACACTGGCTGACGCGAGCGGAAAAAAGATCCAATTGCGTGGCATGAGCACACACGGCCTTCAGTGGTTCGGTGAGATCATCAACGAGAACGCATTCGTGTCCCTCTCCGGGGATTGGGAGGCTAACGTGATCCGCCTGGCGATGTATGTCGGGGAGAACGGATATGCGAAAAACCCGGGAGTCAAGGACTTGGTCTATCAAGGTGTCGACTACGCGCTGGAAAATGACATGTATGTCATTGTTGACTGGCATGTTCACGCTCCGGGTGATCCGAACGCCGAAGTTTATGCCGAAGCGTATAATTTTTTCGACGAATTATCGGACCACTATAAAGATGATCCCAAATATCACTATATCCTATGGGAGCTTTGTAACGAGCCGAGCCCGAACAGCTCGGGCGGAGAGGGTCTGACAAACGACGAAGCCGGATGGCAGGCGATCAAGAGTTACGCAGAGCCGATCGTCGCGATGCTTCGCGAAAAGGGTGAAAACATCATTCTGGTCGGCACGCCGAACTGGAGCCAGCGCCCCGATCTGGCGGCGGATGATCCGATCGACGCGACAAATATAATGTACTCTCTTCACTTTTATTCCGGAACCCATATGGCCTCCGAAGATACGACGGATCGAGGAAACGTGATGTCAAACGGACGGTACGCACTCGAGAACGGCGTTGCGATTTTCGCGACGGAGTGGGGAACCAGCGAAGCCAACGGAACCGGCGGACCTTATTTGGAGAAGGCGGATCAGTGGATCGACTTTATGAATTCCAACAATGTCAGCTGGTGTAACTGGTCACTGACCAATAAGAATGAGACATCCGGATCCTTCATGCCCTATATCATGGGTGTTTCCGAGGCGACTGTTTTAGATCCCGGGGACGATCGCGTCTGGTCGGCCGAGGAAATGAGCGTGACGGGTGAATATGTTCGCGCGCGGATCAAGGGGATCGAGTACGAACCGATCGATCGTAAGCTTGAAGGCTCGTTCGAAGAGGTTCTGTGGACCTTTGACGACGGGACGACGCAGGGCTTTGAGCTCAACCCGGACAGCCCGATCAAGAGCGTGACGCTCGAAAATCAAGACAATGTTTTGTGGCTTACGGGAATGGCGGACAGTATCGATGTGACAGATACAAATTTCTGGGTAAACGTTCGCGTTTCATCGCAAAGTTACAGCCCCGCTTTCAACATCTTCGGCGGGGACACGGTCAAGATGGACGTTTTCGTCAAAGAGCCCACTACAGTCACCATTGCGGCAGTGCCTCAATCCGATAAGCACGGATGGTCGAACCCCGCGATGGCACTTCAGATCCTTCCCCGTGAGTTCGTGGAGCAAGACAATGGATTGTTCCTCGCGAAGGCTGTTATGACAAAGAGCCAGGCCACGAACATCGAGGTCATCGCGGCGGATGCCGAGGATAGTATTCTTACCAATATCGTGCTTTTTGTCGGAAGTGAGAACGGCGGAGACGTCGGACTGGACAATATCACCTTTTCCGGATCCGGGGCTTCGGGACCGCCCCCTCTGGAGCACGAGAGAAAAGGCGACGCTCAGATCCCTTCCGATTTCGGCAATTTTACGCGTCAGGGATGGGATTGGAACGTCGATTCGGGAACCAAGGTATCGCTTCGGGTAGAGCCCGCGAATGATTCATTTTCGCTTGCTTTTGAGTTTGCCTACCCGGAAGTCAAGCCCACAGACAACTGGGCTTCCGCGCCGAGACTGGACCTGTGGATCGAACCGCTGACGCGCAATAATTACGATTACGTCGTCTTTGATCTTTATCTCAAACCGACACAGGCGACGACCGGAGAGATGGCGATCAGCTGTGCCTTCCAGCCGCCCGAGATCGGCTACTGGGTCCAAATCCCCGAATCGTACAATATCGACTTTTCAAAACTATCCGAGGCGGAAGTGACAAAGGATGGGTTGTATCACTTCTTCGTGACCCTGGATTTCGCGGCGATCGAGAGCATCAAGGAAGATACGCCGTTACGCAATATGATCCTGATTTTCGGGGATATCGAGAGCGACTTCGCCGGCACGGTGTATATGGATAATGTGAACTTCCTGACACAGGAGGAATTGGACGCATTGACGGCTCCTGAGGCCACCCCGGTGCCGACCGAGACTCCGACCGATACTACCGAGCCGGTAGAAGAGGAAGAAATCCCAGCGAAAAAAGAGAATGCCTGGGAACCTTGGATCTGGCTCGGAGCAGGTCTTCTTCTTCTGACCGGCGGATTGGTCTACACTTTGCTCAAAAAGAAGAAAGCCGCCGTCTCCGCGGGCACGAAAGGAGCCGAGAAAGAAACTCCTGACGAGAAAAAGGATAACGAATAATTCCGGGTCGCGGACATGTCAGCCCCGTACCGACAATGCGTGAAGCAACGATGATAATCAAAGAGCCGAAGGAAAATATTCCTTCGGCTCTTTTCGCGTGAGCTGAGAGAAAACATCAAGACTTGATCACAGTTGCGATTTTTCCGGTCCAGAGCTTGGCTTGATCCGGTTGGGAAGCAAACAACTCATGGACTAAGGGAATCAATTCATATTTAGCGATCGCGTTCAGATTGACATCGTTCAATTCCTGCTTGCCGCAGAAATATCCGTGCCCGATTAAGTGCCCGCCGTACACGGAAGGATCGACCGAGAGGACCTTGTTGATGTCGAATACGATCTTGACCAACTTATCCAGCTTGGGGCTCGTTTGCTGCTTGATATGTTGAATGAAGGATTTCTGCTCATAGGCAGGAGGAAGTTCATAAAACGCAAACCTTCTTCTCACGGAATAATCCATTCCGATGGAATTTGTAGCACCGTTCATCGTGGCGATGATGTGCACGTTCTCGGGAATCGCGAACTGCTCGTCCCGGTAAAGAAGGCGTATCTTCTTGCCGCGATCATCGAGTCCGATCAACATCAACAGATCCCCGAAAATATTGCCGATATCTCCGCGGCAGATGTCGTCGATGATAAAGAAATGCTCTTTGTCATCCTGTTCCGCTTCCTTACAGAAATCATAGAAAACGCCGGTCGAAAGGGCCTGTCCTTCGCCGGAAGCGAAGTATCCCATCACAAAGTTATCGTAGGAATAGCCGGAATGAAATTGAATACTCTTGACGCGATCATGATCCACTCCGCCGATGATCGAATATGCCAGACGCTCAGCCAGAAAAGTTTTGCCGACTCCGGGCACCCCGTTGATGATCATATTCTTCCTGGATAATAAGAGGTACTTCAATTCCTCGTAATCGCTATCCTCCAGGAACACTTCCGCCAAAAAATCTTCCTTCGTATAGGGCAGAATATAATCGGCATCGAAGTCATCGCTGATATTCGCGTCCGAAGAACCGGCAATCAAGTCTTCCAAATCTCTGCAATAACCGGTCAGGTCCGTTATATCGACAAGAGTTCGATGGGTGACTACCGGTTCGGGAATCCACTCTCCCCGGTTCGTCCACGCGACATCGCGAACGTTCTTGTGTTCCTTGCGAGACCAGTCAAAGGCGTAGTCGGATTTGATGATGCCCCGACCCAATATTTTACGTGGGCCGTTCGCGAAATAAACGATATCGCCAATCTGCATTTCCCGACAAAACTGCCAGGACGCATTAACGAGATATTTATAATTTCTGCCGCTTCCGAATGTCGCTTGCATGCTTTTCTTAACAGAGTCTCTCGAGTTGAATTGCTTGAGGTCGCCGAGAGAATCAAAACCGATCGCGATGTATCCGTGCGAGAAAAAATCATCCCAGACGCGCATCGCATCCGGCGGATTGAAAATCCAGCATCGGCGTCCCCGGACTTCCTCGAGCAATACTTCCTCGTCCTCGTCGACCTGAGTGTCCTTGAAAGGCGGGATATCATCGGAAGCCTGAGATTGTGTACCGGAAGGAGAAAAATCGCCTTGTTGGGCGGATTTTGAGCCGGAGATTTGAGCGGCTGCCGGATCGGCGCGATCCGGCGTTAAGGGTACGGTCGACTTTACGGAGGCCGCTGTTTTGGAACGTGAGGCAGAGGGGGGTTCGACAGAAGAAGCAGCGGGGGGAGATTTAACGGCATGGGCCGCCGCATGGGCCGCCGCTCTGGTATAACTACTCTTAATGATATTTTCTATCGCTTCTTCCTGTTCGGGTGTTACTTTGTAATAGGAAACGCCGGGGAAATTTAACACTTCCAGTGTCTTTGCGTGATCGTCCGCCAAGAGCAGGTTCCTGCTGACCAGCGGATTGGTGTAACGCTTATCCAGCCTTATTTCCACTCCGATAAAACTGTTGAGCCGAAGATAGGCGCCGATGGCAAAAGGATCATTTCGAAGCGGCTCCCGTTGTTCGGGTGATCCCATCACTGTTCCGGATGCGGCGATCCCTCCGTCTACACCCGGGATCCATAGGTAAACTCTGTCATTTATTTTGATGGCGGTATCCTTGCGGTCAAGTTTCCACGGAATAGCGGCGAGTTCCTGAATGGCCGGAATAATGTCGTAGATTCTGGGATTGCCGGAAAAAAGCCAACAGGCCGGCTGCGAGATTTCGCTGAGAAATTGTCGGTATAGCTCCAGAGCTTCAGCAAAAACGCCTTTACTGCTCTTGTTTACCAGATCGAAATTCTTTGCGCTCAGAATCACTTCGATCGCTTCATCGTAATCTTTCGTCGATGCGTAAAAGAAAAGATCCGTATGCTTGAATTTGCCGCTGATCAGCATCGATGACGAAAACTTCAGGGCGTTGACATATTCGTCGACCAATTCCGGAGGGACGGGTTTCCCATCGGCACGATCCGGTGCACTGATCCAGGTTTTGAAGGAACTTCGATGATAAATATCGCTCATTTTCGCCTCCCCAGGGTGCGATTCGGGCAAAGAAAAAGTAACGCGAATCGCGCCATACGAAACAGGTTACAACAAATTAAGAATATTTGCTATGTTTTGAACAGGCTGATTATAAAAATTTATAGACTTTTTACATATTGGGTGAGTAATCCTCATTTCTCGGTTCGTTCGGCGCAATGACAGACGCTGAAGTCCCGGAATCGACGATTCGAAAAATAAATCTTCTGCGTATGACGATCCACAGGAGACTCGCGAAAATGAACAGAAGAAGCGTTGCCGCTATGCGGACGCTATTATTGATCAGGAATGGAATGCTGAAAACACGTACGGCCTGAAGGCGATTCTCCAATTCCTTGGTTCCCGCTTCCTCGACACTGAGAATGTCTCTTACTTGTATATTATAATCTTCTTTTCCCACCTCGACTTCAAGGTAGCTAACGGAATTTCCGGGTTTCATCGTCCCTCCAAGGACTCCGCTTGTGATATAGGTCGTTCCGTTTATTATAGTTTGCCCGTATATATGTGTGTGCCCGGAGAAAACCACGTCGACATCGTATTGGTCCATTAAACGCAGAAAATAGTCACTTTCGGTCTTGCTGTGGATCGTATGTAATGACTCCGGGTGCAAAGTGTTGGTAGTGTCAAAAACGCCGGTTACCGTATCAATGGGTGGCATGTGAGATATAACAAAAAGATAAGGAGAGGTGTTTTTCTCCAGTTCGCTAATGAGCCAGTCAAATTGGTTTTCACCGATGATCCCCGAAGAAGAATCCAGAAATATGAAATTTACGTTTTGATATACGAATGAGTAATTGACCGGGCCGAAATATTTGTTGTATGAAGTACTGCCGCCGTTCCACGCGTCATGATTGCCGATCGTGGAATACACCGGAAAAGGAAGGATCTCAGTAAATGCCGCGGACATCATATATTCGGAGGGGTAGCCTAAGTTCGTGAAATCTCCGTTCACGATTATAAAATGCGGATCATATTGAAGGATCTCTTTGACCTCGGGAACAAAAATATTGTAGCCTGAATGTAAATCGGACATTATGACGAATCGAAAAAACTTATCAGACGGTATAACTTGGTCCGGCAGAACCTCAAGGGTCAAAGATTGTCCGGCCACTACATCCAAATCAAAGAAATATCCGTTTGCAACAGTCAGATGCCGTCCCGATAGGATCTGTTCGCTAGTGGCCTGAATTTCCCGGATCCCATTCCAGCGGGGCCCGGAAATATTCATGCCCGGAATCTTGTTTTTCTCATCTTGTAACAGGATTGAATTCCGGGGCATATTTAGAATATTCAGGCGAAGCATACCGGTTTCATTCGGGTAGAGGGTAATACGCGCAGAAGGACTTGTGAGCTTCATCCGGATTTCGCCGCAGAAAGGCGAGCCGGATGAAGAAGGCGGACTCCGGGATACTCCCTCTACGTCCAACGCGGAATTTGAACCGGCGTTGTAGATAAATCCTCCGTCGATATTCGCGGTCAGCGCAGGTTTCGTATTTTCACTGACATAACTGGAGATGCCTCCGCCGTTGGGCTCCGAGTAGATGCGCGCTTGGGCCTCCCAGTCGATGACCCAAATCAGAAAAAAGAGGATCACGGTAATGATCAAAAAAAGCGGAACGATGATATGGATCTTCAGATATGTTCCGGGAGGTAAGGGCGCAGTGCTTTTCGCACGGGCGGGGCGAATCAGTCCGCGAACCGGAGGAGCGGACAAATAGATTAATGAAAGGAACCAGAAAATGATGAATATCGAGAGTCCGGATTGGAATTCGTTAGATACGACGGAAAAAAACAATACAAATAACAGTCCGATAAGGCAGAACAACTTGAGCAAAGTAATCGATAACTCGGAGGCAGGCATAATAATGACAAGGATACCGCCAAGAATACCGACAATATTGATAATGATGCTGATATATCCCAAGAAGGTGAAAACCGCACCGTGATCGAACATCTCAGCGGAAATCAGCAGGAAAAGAACGGAAAGAACAATCGAAAACCCGGCAATGATCCGAAGAATCAGCCGTGGCTTTTGAGAGAGATACGAAGGGATCGCTCTCACCATAACACTACCTACTGTCCATGACGCATGTGTGTCGGTCGTGATATACTGCTAATGAATATTTTATCAGAAAAATCAGCGTGTGTCGCTTTGGAAGGTAAATCGGGAGTACGCAAATGGGTGACTCAACAAGGTGTAAATTATTCTCTTTAATAGAGATCTACCGAGCACTGGTCGATGGAATGAGAACCGCTCCGTTTCTTTCAAAAGCGCGGAGAAGGGGAGAAATCGACCATCCGTTTATGGAGCGGATCATGCTGGCTGTCACTGAAGTCAACGGGTGTGCGATCTGCTCATATGCACACTCGAAAATGGCTTTGAATGCGGGAATGAGCGACTCGGAGATCCGAAAGATGATGGCGGGAAGCTTTGAGGATACTCCGGAAGAACAACTGGCGGCGATTCTTTTCGCGCAACATTATGCGGAGAGTCGAAACAAGCCGGATCTGTCGGTTTGGGAACGCTTGCAGGAGCGGTACGGATCGACCAAGGCGGACGGGATACTCGGTGCGGTGCGTATCATCACGATGGGCAACGCAATGGGAATACCGTGGGGGTCGTTATGTGGTCGTTTTCGGGGAAAAGCAGACCCCAGAAGCAGCATTTTCTATGAGATCGGGAGTCTTTTCGGGATGATTATCATTTTCCCGATCGCCGTAATTCATTCCGTAGTGCTTGCAGCCCTCCGCATGCCTCTGATTTCTTGATTTTACCGGAAGTACGGAGAAAGTCGCGATGAAACATAAGCCATTTCTTACTCGAATAATTTTCTGTATCGTCATTGCGGCGGTCATTCTGTCGTCTTGCTCGCGATTGCCGGAAAAGGAGACCGATCCGACGCAAGTAAGGACCGAGTCAGACGAGACGGTATCCGAATCAAGCACGACTGCCGCGATATCTCTTCCCGAGCCGACGCCTCAGTCGGAACGAAGTTACACTATGCCGGTATATGATGATGCCGTCTCCGAGTCCTTTATCCCCGGAACATGGGGAGAAGCGACATATTCGATGGAGGAGACGGGGCATGTGAACAAAGGCACCCGGTCTATTTCCGTCCGGTGCGGTGCGTGGGAAGCGTTTGAACTGACCCGAAGGAGTGAGGATTGGGAAGAGATATATTATTTATATCCCAATCGCTGTCGGTCATTTACATTTGCTTTCAACCCGGGCGAGCAGACCGACGACGATAAAGACCTGTGCGTCTCCCTGGATTTGGGAGAGGAGATACCGATTTACGACCTGATCGAAGAGGAGGTCGCTCCGGACACTTGGTATGAGGTCACGGTTCCGCTTTCAAGATTGAATCCGGAAGAGCAGCCGATGTCCCGCCTCGTGTTTTTCAATCGATCCGAAGCCGAGAGCGCCTTTTACATTGACGATCTGAATATCAATTGCACGGAGGATTACACATCCCCGACCATATCTTACGTTGCGGTTGAGGTCGGAACTTCCGGGAAAACGGCGATCCTGCGGTTTTCGACGAGCGAAAAGGCTCGGGCCGAGCTCATTTACGGAATAGGATCGGTAACGGAGACCGTATCGTCTCCGGAATATCGGGTCGAACATGAAATCTCCGTTTCCGGGCTGACTTCAGGAGAAACGTACGCTTATCAGATCCGGGTGACCGATTACCCCGGGGAGGACGGGGCGGATTCCAACACATCGGAAACGACGGGGACCTTTGTCGCGAATCCGAACTACGGGATCACCGCGTTTGTTAATTTCTCGATCGATACGACGCAGGTGATCGGAGAAATATCGCCCTATGTGTACGGATGCAATTTTTTCGGGAAGGAACGCTTTGGCTCGACAAGGTTCACACTTGGCCGGATCGGCGGCAACCGATGGACTGCGTATAACTGGGAAAATAATGCTTCCAATGCAGGAGGCGACTGGTATTTTCATAACGACGCATACCTTTCGGAATCCGATGCGCCCGGTGCGGCTGTCGTCGACCGGGTCACGTCGATTTTCGAAAAGGATGCCGCCGCGCTGGTCACGGTCCCGATCCAAGGTAATGTCGCACGGGATAAGGACGGTACCGATGTTACACAAACAGAAGATTATCTGACCGAGCGTTTTTACGAAAGTCGCGCGTTCAAGGACGGGAAACTGAGCCTCGTGCCTTCTTTATCCGATCGGTATGTGTATCAGGATGAGTTCGTTCATTTTCTCGAAAACGCATTCCCGGTCGAAAGTCGCGGTGAGAATAGATTGATGTATTGTCTGGATAACGAGCCGGCGCTTTGGGCTTCGACGCACAGTCCGATCCAGACCGAACCGGTTACTTATTCCGATCTCACGGCTAAAAACATCGAGTTTGCTTCCGCCATCAAGTCCGTCGCTTCCGAGGCGATGGTTTTCGGGTTTGTCGGGTATGGATACAACGCGTTCGTCAATCTCCAGGACGCCCCGGACAGCGACCGGAACGGAGAATTCATCGACTATTATCTCAACCGGCTCGCGGAAGCCGAAGGAGAATACGGCGAGCGACTTGTCGACGTTCTGGACATTCACTGGTATTCGGAGGCGCAGAGCAACGACGGGGATCGCGTTACGGCGGAGTCCGGAGAAAAAGGGATCGCGGCGGCTCGAATTCAGGCGCCCCGCTCTCTATGGGATCCCACCTACCAAGAGAGAAGCTGGATCACGGATCACATCGGCGGCCCGATTGCCCTGATCCCTTGGCTGAGGGAAAAGATCGACCGCTTTTACCCGGGTACCGAACTTGCGATCACTGAATACTATTTCGGCGGAAGCGATCATATTTCCGGCGCGATCGCGCAGGCGGACTTTCTGGGGATCGCCGGGCGCGAGGGCATCTTCGCGGCTTGTCTGTGGTCGATGACGGATATCGACGGAAGTTACATCGAAGCCGCCTTTGACATGTACCTCGATTACGACGGGCACGGATCCCACTTCGGGGACATGAGTGTAGAGGCGACGAGCAACGATAACGAGGCGACCTCGGTTTACGCATCCGTCGATTCGGATGATCCGGATCGTTTGGTCATTATCGCGATCAATAAGACGGACGGTTGGACGGAGGCTTCGATCAGAATCGACACGTTAGGCGGTTTGTACATCTCCGGCGAATCATACGTGCTGTCCGAGACATTCGCGACTCCGGAGCAACTCGACTCGTTTCAGTTGAATGCGGATATCTTTGCGGTAGATCTGTCGCCCATGAGCGTTACCTGCATCGTCTTGACCCGTTAACATGCATGCCCGGCAACGATCGGAACTCGTGGCCTTATGCCTCGGTGCCGATGAGCTTTGACGCGCATGGGGAAAGAAGAAGTGTGCGCGCGTAGGATTCGTCGGCGAGCCATTTCTCATCATGCTTCGGCGGGACGATCAGAGGCATGCGGTGATGAAGTTGCCGGACCGAATCGTTGGCGTTCACGGTCAGGATCACAAAGGCCGCATAACGCTCTCCCTCGGGCTTTTCGAAAATCGAATAGAGCCCGGCAAGGAACAGGATGTTCGTTTCTTCGGAGGTCAGCAGGTACTTGGTCCCGCTTTTTTCGCCCTCATGCGCCCACTCGAAAAACCCGCTCGTCGGAACAATACAGCGCCGGTGCGTGACACTCCCCCTGAACATCGGCTTATCGGCGGCGGTTTCGGCCCGGGCGTTGATGATGACTCCGCGACGCTGAGGCGCGGGGAAGCCCCAGGTCATCCGGACCGCCGTAATCGCTTTCTTTTCGTGAACCAGCACCGGGACCGGGTCGGTCGGAAAGATTTCCCCGGTCTTCAAATAGATTCCTCGGTCGGCACTCTGATATCGAAAATTGATATCGTCGCAGATCTTCCTGATTTCCCGGTCAGTTTCCGGATCGGCAATATAGTATCGACCGCACATAATATTTCCCTGAACAGAACCGGTGCAGAATGAATCGGTGAAGGATCGTTCACACGATCCATCATACCTTCACGGGTTCGAACAGGCAATACGGTCCGAAAACTCACGGAGGATGAGCACCTGAAAATTGATAAGATTAATAGAACGGTAAGATTGAAAAATAGTCGCTATCCGTCAAATTTAGTTTATAAAGCCGCAAAATTGTCGCGAATATCGCAAATAATGACGAAAACATAGCCGTTTTGAGACCTTAAGGTCTGGTAAGATGCTTATTATTCGATTAGAATAAAAAGGAAAGTTATGAAGTACTTATATATTCTTATGAAGGAGCGATGCCGAAATGAAGAGGATTATTATTATCGCGCTCTGTTTTGTATTCTTGTTTGCCGCATCGGCGGTATGCGCTGAGACGGTTACCACGGAGACCACGACGGCGCCCACTTTCACAGTGACCTTTTATGATTATGACGGTGCCACCGTGATCGAAACGCAGGAGGTTCCTCTCGGGGGCAGTGCGACTGCGCCTCCCAATCCGACGCGTGCAGGGTTTGTTTTCGCCGGATGGGCGGGGGATTATACGAACGTTACCGAGAATCGAACGATCTTAGCTACTTACACACAGGTTTTCACGGTGACATTCCAAGATTGGAACGGGACGATACTATCTACTCAGAGTGTAAATTCGGGGGCGGCGGCAACTGCTCCCGCAAACCCGACGAGAAGCGGTTATACTTTCGTCGGTTGGAATGTTCCGTTTTCGAATATAACGGCGGATTTAGTCGTTACGGCGGTTTATAATGCCCTGCCGACCCCGACTCCGAGGCCGACTCCGAGGCCGACCGCGACACCGACCCCGACGCCGACACCGACGCCGACACCGACACCGACGCCGACACCGACACCAACTCCGACTCCGACTCCGACTCCGACACCGGAGCCAACGGCAACTCCGGTCCCGGAGACGACGATTGCGCCGACGGATCCCTCCGGTTCAAGTGCTCCGAAAACCGACTCGGAAACCGATGATAACCGGGGCAAACTAGGTGCCGTTCTCATCGGACTGGGAGTTTTTCTGGTCATCGGAGGACTCGCTTCGGGCTTCATCGAAGAATATCGATTCCGTCACAGCAAGGCGAAATTGCTTAATGAGGAAAACAAGAACAAATAAGTTCGTTTATGAACATTTTTGATACGACCAAATGAATCAGCCCTGCCGAATCGGCAGGGCTGATTTTTACTTTTTCCATGAAACATACGGGTCTTCTTTTCACGGAAGAAATATCGCGTCGCCGTCGACTCGACTTATCCGAGGAACAGGTTCAGATCGTCCTCGACGCTTCCGATGCCGCTGATACCAAACTTCTCGATGAGAACCTTGGCGACGTTCGGCGACAGGAAACCGGGTAATGTCGGGCCGAGGTGGATGTTCTTGATCCCGAGATAGAGGAGCGCCAGGAGAACGATGACCGCCTTCTGCTCGTACCATGCGATGTTATAGACGATGGGAAGTTGGTTGATATCATCCAGGCCGAATACCTCTTTAAGCTTCAGCGCAATAACCGCCAGCGAGTAAGAATCGTTACATTGGCCGGCGTCCAGCACGCGCGGGATATCGCCGATCATGCCGAGGTCGCTCTTGATGTAGCGATACTTGGCACAGCCCGCCGTGAGGATCACGGTGTCAGCAGGAAGCATCCCGGCAAATTCGGTATAGTACTCGCGGGAACGCATCCGTCCGTCGCATCCGGCCATTACGAAAAATTTCCGGATCTTACCGGAAGCGACCGCGTCGACGATTTTGTCTGCGAACGCAATTACTTGATTGTGGGCAAATCCGCCGATGATCGAGCCGCTTTCGATTTGTTCCGGCGGCGGGAGCTTCTGCGCCATCCCGATCACTGCGGAAAAGTCCTTGCGACCTGTCGCGTCGGGAGTGATGTGAGCGCAACCCGGGAACCCGGCGGCGCCGGTCGTGAAGATCCGGTTACGGACCTCTTCGCTCTTGGGCGGCACAATACAATTGGTGGTAAATAGGATCGGCCCGCGGAAACTCTCGAATTCGCCGACTTGCTTCCACCAGGAATTGCCGTAGTTGCCGACAAAATGATCGAATTTTCGAAAAGCCGGATAATAATGAGCAGGTAGCATCTCACCGTGCGTATAGACATCGACGCCGGTGTCCTTTGTTTGTTCCAGAAGTTGCTCCAGATCAGTCAGATCGTGCCCGGAAATCAGTATTGCCGGATTGCCGCGTACACCGATGTTGACCTTCGTGATCTCGGGGTTCCCATAGCGCGAGGTGTGCGCTTCGTCCAGGAGCGCCATTGCCTTGACCCCGTGTTCACCGGTCCGAAGAGTCAGGGCGACCAGATCGTCGGCGGACAGTGTATCATCCAGGGTTGCGGCCAGAGCCTCATAGATGAAGGCGTTAATTTCCGCATTCTCTTTGCCGATATTGGCGGCGTGCTCGGTATAAGCCGCCATGCCTTTAAGGCCATAGATGATCATCTCGCGCAGCGACCGGACATCCTCGTGGGCGGTGGAAAGCACCCCTACGGAATCGGCCTTGGTGAGCATGTCGGATAGTGATTCCACCGTGAACATTCCGGCGGGATCAATATCCTCGACCCCGGTGCTCTCACGCAATTCGTCGCGACGAGCGAGCATCTTCCTGATTTGAGCCTCAATTGCCGCGGAGTCAAAATTCGCGTTGGTGATGGTCATAAAAAGGCTCGTCAGGACTTCATGGTTGATCTGCGGAATCGAGGAGATATTGATCCGACTCTTGCGAACGACGACCGAGATTCCCTTCAACGTGTAAATCAAAAGATCCTGGAGTTTGGCGACGTCCTCGGTCTTTCCGCAGACGCCGCGGATCGTGCAACCCTTATTACCGGCGGTTTCTTGGCACTGGAAACAAAACATACTCATTTTCGACCTCCGTTTCAATGTTTCTTTTCGAAAAAATCACCGCGCGGATCAAACCGGGGCCGGCGCCTTGACGACGATCAGCTCCAGCGTCCCGTCATGAAAATTCCTGACATTCATCTTCGTGTTTATCGGAATCTTCAGTAAAGTGCCGGCATCATAGACATGGATCTCCTGGTCATCGAGTCCGATGGACAATTGACCGCGGATCACCGTCATGTACAAATTCGAGTTGGAAAAGTGCTCCGGCAATCCCTCGTTCTTCGGAAAAACCATGTGAATATAGTGAACGTTCTCGTCGAAAACGACCTTCTCGATCGCTTTGTCGTCTTCTCGGGAAAGCGCGAATACCTGCTCGACCATTCGGATCCACCTCCTTCAAAATCCCATAAGTCATTTGTACCATAAAAGAGAATCAAATGACGGAACTAATCGTGAATAAACATAAAATTATAGATTACTTGAGCCGGAAGGTCTTGGGACAAAACTTGTTGATGGCCAGAAGACCGACGACGAAGTAGATCAGGGTGGCGGCGATGACGATCACCATATAGATCCGGATATTGACCTTGGTCAACTGGACATTCATGTACGAAATATAATAAACAACCATCTGAATGAAAGAGAAAAGTTTGCTCTTGGTACTCATGTCCGCGGTGTACGGTTGGATGATGTAATAAATGAACAGGTCATGAAAGGAGAAGAAGATCCACATCATCACGAGGGTGACGACATAGAAGGGGATCATCGTCCACGGCACATGCGCGCCGGGTATGCCTCGGATCAAGGGTGCCAGCAGATCAAAAATGACCGCAAAGATCAGCAGAAGACCAAAGGACGGCGCGTTATAAAGAAGGATCGTCTTGAGCCTCAGGTAGAAGTTCCGGATGACGACGGACGGGGATCGGTAGAACGGATAACTCAGCATCGCCACGTCGCAATTGGCAAACATCGCGGCGGTTGCGGGCCGTCCGAGCGATACCATGTAACCGATGAAGAAGCAGACCGGCAAGAACCGGATCGGGATCTCCGCACCAAAGTCTTCCTTGATAAGGAAGAAAGTCACCACCACGCCAATGATGATCCCGGCGAGCAGACAAACCCGGATCAGGATCTTCTTGGCGAAAAATTTACGGTGACGGGAGAAAAACACACTGTTGAAGAACGCGTAACCGGTCAGATTCGAAAAACGGGTCGTGCGGATATCCTCATCCTTCAGATCCTTGCTCCATTTGGCAGAGTCGCCGAATTGCTGATTTTTTTGCCTTGGCTTCACCTTTTCCATGGCGAGATTGAAATTGACCACGGTCCCCCAGGCGAGGGTGCGATAGAGTCGGTAACGGCGAATGTATAAGACGGACAAGATGCCCGCCAGGAGAATACCGACGACAAAGGCGGGATGAAAAACGACCCGTCTGAAGGGGAATTCATTTCCCGTAACGATCAAAAAAAACGGTGCGAGCAGCACCGCGATGGCGACGCCGAGAAATCCGTAGGAAAGGGGCTTGTAGGTCTTTTTTGAAAACCGTCGGAAGAAGGAGAAACAGGACAGAAACAGCGCCTCGCCGACGATTTTGCAGGTGGTCATCAGCGGAAGGATCGCAAGAACTTCCGGTACGGAGTAGCTTTTATCGATCGCCAGAAGAAGCGCAAAGGGCATCGTCGCGAAAAAATCGATGATCTTCCGTTCAAAGATCCGCGCCGGGACGTACAAGTCGGCATCTGCGCGGAGCTTATCGATGATCATGAGGTCCACGCCGACATCTAAATTCATGGACTTGGATAAGCCGAGGGGTGCCGCGATAAAGCTCATGAAGAAAAACAAGGTCATGACCGAATCGACCGGAAAAGCCGAAAAACCCATGCCCGCGATATCCCGGATCCAATACGCCCAGACGACCATGAAACCGATATACATCGCCTTGATCAGTAAACGCTTATTAAGGCGAAACAAGTTGCCCAGGATCAGGAACGCGGTCTTTCCCTCGCCGATCCCATAGAGGGAATCCGGCACATGGCGGCCGATCAGAGGGAGTCGCTGACAAAAAAGGATCAGTCGATTGATGGTCGCCGCGGTCGAGATTTTTCGAGAGGTGATCATCATCGCGATATATGTCCGGATGCCGATGGTATTTGTTTGCTTTTCCATATCCGTTTACTCTTCTTTCGCGGATTCGGCGGCACTGTTTTCCGAAAGAATTCGAATGATGTCCGATTCGAATTGCGGAGAATGTATGCTGTCCGCGGGGATATGTCGTAAGACGCCCTCGTGCAAGACGACGATCTCATCGCACAGGTCTTGGGCGAGCTCGAGGATATGAGTGGAGAAGATGATGATGTGATCCTTCTTGATCGATTTGATCATATTCTTGACTTCAAGTGCCGCGACGACATCAAAGGACGTGAGCGGCTCATCGAGGAGGATGACCGGCGGTTTCAGAATATATAGAGAAATCAGCATCTGAAGCTTGTTCATCATGCCGTGGGAGTAATCCTTGATCAGTCGGTCGCCATCGGCCGGATCGAAAGCGACCAGTCGGAAATACTCGTCGACGGTCAGGAGATTTGAGACGCGTTCGCTGTTGATCTCAATAAAAAACTTGATGAATTCGCGACCGGTCAGAAACTCCGGTAAATGCGGCTGGGTGAAAACAAAACCGATATCACTTTCATTGTATTCGTGTGAGCCGCCACCCTCAAAGAAAGCAGTCGGATCATCGGCACGATCATCGGCATCGAGGCCGATGCGACCGCCGTCAAAGTCGAGATATCGGGCCATGCAGTTAAAAAGCGTAGTTTTTCCGGCACCGTTGCGCCCCAGAAGGCCGTAGATCTTTCCCTGCTCGAAGGTGAACGTCGCACCCTTGAGTACGGCTTTATCCTTGTAGTTCTTGACTAATCCGTCAATGTGCAAACGCATGGAATGATCCTCCTTTTCGGGAAACGCTAAAAGTCATTCTATCATAAAACGATTCGCGCCGCGATAAATGATTCATCCGATGAGCAAAAAGCGTGCCTCGAAATTCTGAGTAAAATATCTTTTGCCATCTTTGTCAAATTATCGGCGTGCGGTATAATGAAAAAAACTTTTCGCGCGAAAAATATCCCCGATCTGTTCGATGAAGTCAAGGAGGACCCCGATGATCCGCATCCGTCACGCAACTTTGGAAGAAAAGAAAAAAACGTACGAGTGGCTGTCCCTTTCCGACACCGCCTGTATGCACATGGGGGAGCCGGATTATCCCGAGAGCCCGGCTCCGGACTGGCAGGAATTCCAGGAGGATTTCGAGGATTTCTATTATTTGGAATCCGAGAAGCATAAGGGCGCGGTCATGATCATCGAAAAGGACGAAGAGGAGATCGGCTGCCTGTGCTATGCTTGCTTCCACCTGAAGCCCTGCCGGGCGGAGTTGGACATTTGGCTCAAGGAGAAAAGACTGTGCGGGCATGGGTACGGGACCGAAGCGCTTCTTCAATTGATTCAATATCTTTCCGATGAGCTTTTCATCGAGCGGTTTATTATTCGCCCTTCCGAAAAGAATCTCCGCGCGATCGCGACCTACGAGAAGGTCGGTTTCGTTCGGGCCCGGGACAAGGCTCAGGCGGTGAAGGATTATTTATCTGAAGAATACTTGGAAGAATACGGTGAAGGGGACTACGGCTTTCAAAATACTGCGGTGCTGATCAAGGAGGAGAAATGAGTAAGATTTGCAGGATGTGCGGTTATGCGGCGGAAGATAAGCAAAAGTTTTGTCCGGGGTGCGGTTCGTCACTTGCCGACGCGATCCAACCGGGCGAAACGCCGACGTTTGTTGCCGATGCAAGGATACCGAGCCCCATTGATGCACCGGACGGAGGCAGGAGCGATCATTCGGGCGGATACGGCGACACAAGCGGGAGCGATCATACGGACGCGTACAATGGGCATTACGCCTACGACAACGCAAGCGGCGTTACACCGGACAAGCTGGTGCTTCAGCCAATCGTTGCGGCCTTGCTGTCGGTTTTTGTTTTGAACGGCCTCGGACAAATGATCAACGGACAGGTCGGCAAAGGACTCCTGCTTCTCGGACTGCAAGTGGTACTAGCCATAATAACCTGCGGTATATCCGCGATCCCGGGGTATATTGTGATCGGAATCGATGCGTACAAGTGTGCTCAAGCCTTGCAGGAAGGCAAAACGATCGGCAAATGGGGTTTCTTCGGTTCATAAAGATCACAGATGATCATGAATGATCACGGATGATCATGAGAGATCACGGATCGAGATCCCTTTTATAGAAAAGCAGTGATTCAGAGCACCCCAAATATTAGGCGAGAGTCTAACTTTTGGAGGTGCAATACAATCGCTCCGATTTTTTCGCAGGCTCGCTTTTTCAAAAAATATGACTTTGGAAACATTTGAAACTAAAGTATAATGGACGGAAATGAATGTTGTTTGAAAAGAATGGAGGAGCGACCATGAATTCCTATTATGAAACCTTTGATCGCCTGCTTCAGGAGGAGCGTAAGCCCGAAGCCGTCACGTACGCGCTCGAGCTTTTGTCCTCGGGGAAGATCGATCCAATCACTCTATATACGGAGATATTGACCCCGGTTTTAAACAATATGCAATGCTTTTTAAATGAGAAGCAGTTATGCGTCTGGAAAGAGCACGTCCGGACCGCGACTGTCCGGACGATCGTCGAATGCTCTTACCCATTCGTCTTGAAGGAGCGCGAGCGCTTGAACCCGCCGAAGCGCGGGACCGCCGTGATCCTTTGTCCGCCGGAGGAGTATCACGACTTGGGCGCGCGCATGGCCGCGGATTTCTATTTCCTTTGCGGATATGACGCGGTATTCGTCGGCAGTAATACTCCTTATACGGACTTCTATAACGCCGCCGACCTAATAAAGCCGGACATCATCGCGATCGGTGTCAGCAATTTCTATAATCTGGTCATCACCAAGAAGATCATCACCGAGCTTCGGGAGCGTATCGGAGGCAAGGGTGTCATCGTCGTCGGCGGTAACGCGTTTAAAGACGCACCGCATAATGTCGAGGTCGTCGGTGCCGACTACGCGGTCCAGACCTTCGAGGATATTCAGAAAATGGTCCAAGCGGCCGGTTCGGAGGTGACAAAATGAAGCTCAGCTATCAGATCGCGACGCGATTTTTGAAATCCGCCCTGACCCAGACCCTGATCATCATCTTGGGCATCGGGATCGGCGTCTCCGTTCAGATCTTTATCGGTTCGCTGATCCAGGGGCTCCAGAAGAGTCTGGTCAATACGACGATCGGTAACGCAGCGCACGTATCGGTGACCGATGACGACGACGGCTTTATCGAGGACTATGAGGCGGTTATCCGATCCGCCGTGGATGCCGACGACCGCATCGTCGCCGCCTCTCCGGTGCTCAACGCTTCCGTCCTGATCGAAAAGAACGGCGAGTCGCAGTCCCTCCTGATCCGCGGCTTTGACCTTCAAAAGGCGGAGGGGATCTACGAATTTTCGGAGTACCTCGACGAAGGCGCGATGCCAAAAGCGGACGGGGAGGTCCTGCTCGGCGTGATCGCCCGGGACAATTTTGAACTTTCCGTCGGCGATACGATCTCACTGATCACGCCCGATAAGCGCACCGTCGAGTGTACGATCTCCGGTTTTTTCGATTATAAGGTCGCCGCACCCAACGAGAGTTGGTGTATTACGACGCTTCCGACGGTGCAGGCGATTTTTGAGCTCGATGACGTCGCCGGCGCGATCGAATTTCAGGTCGATCAGGATCTTGTCTTTGAGG
>CAYPAL010000014.1:0-21732 GCA_964408695.1 uncultured Oscillospiraceae bacterium
TTTCCGGGTCCGAGTTGCTCTCCCATGGAGAAGGTCTAATAAGTTCGGGATAATCCTCCGGGGTTAGTACAAACTGGGTAAATAACTCAATGGAAGCTATGCGGACCGGAATCCCAGCCTCATAATAAATAACTTTTGATTGCATCTCTTCCGACAGAAGGAACTCAATGAACGCCCAGGCAATTTCCGGCTCTGCACAATGCCCTGTAATAGCATAGTCGTTCAATATCGCGGGAAGCCCCAAACGATTGGGCGACGGAAAGCCGGTATATGTCAATGGTTTTTTGTGTCCATATAAACTGGATGGCCATTCCATCGATAACACACTCCAGATATCAACATCCATTACAGCCAATTTGTCAGTTTCCATTAATTCGTTGGTGATTACATCTTCTTCACCGGATTCTCTCCTTTCTTTTGCTATTTCATCCGGAACCCCGTATTCCTTTGCCCACTCCAGAAGAAAAATGAATTCCTTTTCCAAGATACATTCTCCCGACAAATCGCTGTCGTAGAACCCTGCGGAAGGTACCGAGAGTGCTTCTTGAAGCAAATCAGACTGCGAGAATCTGGTTATTGGAACCACACCTTCGGGCAAGGCTTGGGCCATCTGAATAAATTCTTCAACCGTCCATCCCGTTTTCTCCCCGATGAAGGAAGCCTTCCCGACAAGTCCGTCAAGACCAAACGAAATCGGAAAGGAGTAAATGGCGTCTCCGTCCTGAGCAGCCTCAATTAAGTTTGGAAGATAGTCCTCCATAGAAAATTTGCTGTCAGCATAGGTAAGTGGCATTAGGTCTTCCAGCAAACCCGATTCTTTCATCACCCTGCTGGGGCAACATAGAATATCCGGTCCATTTCCGGAGATCAAATCCAGAAGGATCAATCGTTCAGCTTCCAGAACTTTTTCTTCATATGATAAGGAGTAATCGATCCCCGACCAATAATCCTTATATACGATCTTGTACTCGGTGTTCTTGTCGTTAAAGGCTTGAATTGCCGCCTCCAGAAAACTGTCCCCGTCGGTTAACATCGACGCAAGAACAAGGACCTTTTTACCGGCATTCGGATTGGTGCTTTGCCGGTTTAGCACGTAAAACTCTTTCTCGAACGACTCATTTTCGACCATCAGAAACAGGGCATCCCTGGATAACACGGAAATATCGATTCTTTTACTGAGGAGTCGCTTGTCGATTCCGCTCTCCTCCCAAAAAATCATCGTCTGCTTCTCGTTTGTTGCCGCATCAAACCAGTACAGCCCCTGACTGTTCATTGAGCACAGATATTCTTGTCCGGTAAACACCATTTCGTTTCCAAAGGTTTCAGAAACATCAACGATGTCCAGAAATGCAGCGCTTTCAATATCCACCGGGTACAAAATCCTATTTCGACTGGAATCGACGGAGGCCTCGAAAAAAAACGTGCCGCCCAGTTGAAAGGCCGCTCCGTTCACGCCCTCTCGATATTCGGAATTCAGTAGTTTCCCCTCCGCATCGTAGATGAACACCTTGGTCCCGCCCGGGTCCAGAGCGGTGAGATAAAACTGTCCCTTAGTGTCCGTATAGAGGTTCTCCGTATTCACGTATTCATCGGGAAGCTTAAGTGTCATGGTCCCCGTGACCTTCTGTTCAGGGATTGAATATCGATACACCTTGGTTTCCGACACCCACGGTTCCAGAATTAGTAGATTCCCGTCTGCACCGCTTCGAATTCCCGTTATTATTTTCTCGCTCAGCCCACCGGTCAACTCCGACAAAGTCAGTCGATTCCCTTGGGTGTCATATGTGGCTACGTAGTGCTTGGCATACGACTCACCGTCCTCGGGGATAAACCGGTGCAGAACCGCCAGCTCCCCTTCATGCTCCGTGAATGAAATCGGAAAATTGTAGCCGCCGTCGATGCTGAGCGACAGGTCCACTATCTCCGCAGAAAAGTAATCCGGAGGATTGGCGGATGACGATACTGTAAACGCAAAGGAAACAGGAACCACGCTATTCTCCGAAGTTTCCTGCGGAGCCTTAACACAAGATACAAGGAGTAAAGCGCATGCCAGCAGCACGGTGATAGCCCGCTTCCAACAAAACGATAATCCTCTATCAGAAATCGTTTTCGAAATCCTGAATCTGCTCATTTCTTCATCTACTCCTAACAGGTTCATTTTGCATCAACATTTTTTTATGTTCAATCCCTGATATTTTCAAGTCATTCCGTTACGATATTACCATCCGGAAAAATCTGCAGTCAGAGGTACATAGTGATTGTCGACTAGGGTCTGATAGGAATAAGTCGTTACGATCCAGGTTGAATAGTAATTATCCAGTCTCGAACCGTCTTGTTTGGAGCCGATTTGTTCAATCGTATAAACTGTTTTAGTTGCCGAGTTTACATAACGAACCAGGATGGCATGGCCTTTTGTATCATAATCTTGAACCAGAGCATCGCCCGGCTGAAGAAGATTGTATGCTGCTTTTACATCTTCTTTTGTTATATATGAGTTTGTCATTGAATATGTGCTATAACCGCTGTCTGTGGTATAATTTCCCACCTTCTTCATGTCGTATTGCGGGGAAATGATGGCGTCGACCATGGTTTGCGTGTTTATGCCTACTATTGGAACATCGGATCCGGCTTGCTTCCATGATTGAAACACCGCTTTAGCGCAATCGTTACCAAATTTCTGAGCCGAACTTGTCGTTACTTGACAATTATATATGTTCTTGCTTTCGTTGGCAGGGACATATAAATACACGCTTGTAAACTTGGAGCTCATTTCGCTCCACACGCTACATCCGTATTGGCTGTACGGTATACCTTGATAGATTTTGCCTTTTAGATAATCGTCAATTTTCCACGTTTGATCCGCTTTTTTCGTGCCCGTTTCGATATACCAGGTTCGGGATGGAATCCACCTTGTGGTACCCATAAGTTGCATATGAGCGACCGCTGTGTTCCTTGCCGCGGATGCCGCAGTAACGTTGATTTTCTCTCCGTTCGGGGCGGCCACCAACATCGTGCAACAGGCGGCAACCGCCAATAACCCCCCCACCAAGCGAAACATAGTCCGATGCCTCTGATTCAAATAAACTCCCTTGTCCATTTGTAACCTCCTCGGATTTTAGTAATGCAGATTGCTTGGTTCAACAAGCATAATTGACTCTCTTGCTGTAGATTACAAAAAAAAAAATGAATGTCAACAATATTTGCTTTTTAGCACGGTTTCTGTTGAATATATCCAATCGCCGTTTCACGACCCCCCAACGGAATTTGATTCACACCGCCGCTCATGCTATAGTTGAACCGTTGTTTTCTTCGTGAAAAACACCGGAGGAACCGGCAACTGCAAACGCCGGGGGGACAGTCACCTATGCAATATCTATCCGTTCAAAACGTATCGAAATCCTATCACGGGCATTTGCTTTTGAACGGCATTTCTTTTGCGATCCATTCCGGCGACCGGATCGCCCTGATCGGGGACAACGGGACCGGGAAAACGACGTTATTGCGAATGATCGCGGGCTATGTCCGGCCCGATTCCGGCAATGTCCTTTTGTCGCGAAATACGGTCATCGGTTATCTGGCACAGAATCCTGAGGAGCAGGCCGCCGGGGAAAGCTCGTTGAAAAGTGCTGAACTGACGGCTCTGGAGCGCGAGATCGCCGAGATCGGCGAAAGCATGTCGCTTCATTCGGGCAAGCATTCGAGGGAGCTTCTGGATCGCTACGCACACCTGACCGCGCGTTTTGAAGCACTGGGCGGATACGATTACGAGCATCGGATGAAAGAGGCGCTCGCCGGGCTCGGACTTCCGGATATCGATGAGTCAAGGGACTTTTCGACCCTTTCCGGAGGCGAGCGGATGCGCGTCGATCTGGCGCGCCTGATCGTCCAAAGACCCGACGTCCTTCTTTTGGACGAACCGACCAATCATCTCGATACCGCCGCGATGGAGTGGCTCTCGGCCTTCATAAAAAGTTACGGCGGCGCGGTGTTCCTGATCAGCCATGACCGGTACTTCATTGATCAGACAGCATCGAAAGTCTTCGAGCTGGAGAGCTGTGTCATCCTCGAGTATCCGGGAAATTATTCCGCCTATCACGAGCAAAAGGCGCGCCTTAAGGCGGACCACGAGCGCGCCGTCGCCGGTCTCGAAAAAGAACTCGAGCGCCAACAAAAAGTGACGCAGACGATGCTTTCGCACCGAAAGATGTCATCCTACCATGCGCGCGAAAAGGTCGTCGACAAGCTTTCCGATCGCCTGGCCGAAGAGAAGCGTCGGTTCTCCGGCGGGGGCGGTAAAATGAGTTTTTCGCTGATCCCGGAGGTCCGGACCGGCGACCCCGACCGGATCGTCCTGAAGGCTCGCTCGGTCTCAATGGCCTACGATGATTCCCCGGAGGTTTTTTCGGACGTTTCTTTCGATCTGAAGGCGAACGAAAAGCTCTTCCTCGTCGGACCGAACGGATGCGGTAAGACGACTCTGCTCAACATTTTTCTCGGAAAGATCACCGATTTTTCCGGAGACATTCTGATATCCGGAAGCGCCGAGTGTGGCTTCATGGGTCAGTTCGTCGCCTTCGATGATGAGAGCCTTACCGCCTATGATGAGCTTTACTCGCGAACCGACCTCTCCGAGAGAGAAGCCCGAAGCCTTCTGGCGCGCTTCGGTTTTCGGAACGTCGACGTTTATAAGAAAATATCCGTGCTTTCCGGCGGCGAGCGCTCCCGCCTGTTTCTCTGCTGTCTCCTGACCGAAAAGCCGGACATCCTCTTCCTCGACGAGCCGACGAACCATCTCGATATAGACTCCCGGGAGATCCTCGAGGACGCGCTTCGAGACTATAACGGAGCGATCGTCGCGGTGAGTCACGACAGATACTTTATCGAGAAGTGCGCGACCCGGGTCCTGGGCTTTTACGCAAAGACCGCGTCGGTCTTCCTCAACTATTCCGACTATCGAAAAAAAGCGGCGGATCCGGCCTTTTCCAAATCCGAGAAGGTCACGAGCCCTTCTCTGCCGGTCGAGAACATCGCTTCCGGAGATACTGAAGAAACCCAACGGCGAGCGCGGGGTAAGGACCGTATGAAGGAGCGCCGCGAAGAAGCCCTCCGCAAGGAGCGGCTCCGCGCGCTCGAGTCGGAGATCGAATCGCTGGAGATCGAACAGCGCGACCTCGAGAGTTCCTTTTCGAAAGACACCGGTGCCGAGGACTATCTCATCTATGCCGAGAACGCCGAGCGGCTAAAAAGTGCGTGTGACGAATACTTCTTACTCTCCTCGGAAATTGAAAAAGCACCGGAAGATTGATCCCGGTGCTTTAAACTTATTGATGATTGTCTATCCGATTTGAACAACGGCAAGTTGTGTCGAATCGGTTCCCTCGGTGATCTGAGTTGTCGAGTCGATCGAATCATTCTGACCGATCGCGGATGTCGTCTGTCCGGCGACGGTTTGACCGGTTGTCGTCCCCGATGTTTCCGCTTGCTTTTCCTTTTTCTTGTTCGCTCCGACCATGATCGCGGCAGTGAGTAAAATAATAAACATGATCGTAAGAACAATGGCAACGATCAGTAGTTTTTCGATCTCGCGCGACCCCGACCGACGATTAGGCCGGCCATCTCTGACTCGAGCTCCGCCCTCCGGGCGGTTCTTCTGAACCGGCGTTTGGTTGTCTGCCAAATACGCGAACGGAAAATCATCGACATCCCGTTTGCCCATACGTCCTCCTTAACGGTCAAATCAAGCCTTTCCGTTACTGCCCAAAACCTCGGTGATCTTGTGGGCAACCATGGATTTGACCGCTGTACGGGCCGGCCCGAGATATTGACGCGGGTCAAAATGGGACGGATTCTCATTAAAGTACTTTCGTATCACGCCGGTCATCGCAAGACGGATGTCCGAGTCGATATTGATCTTGCAAACGGCCATGGAGGCGGCCTTTCTAAGCATCGATTCGGGGATACCGATCGCGTCGGGCATCGCTCCGCCGTTATCGTTGATCATCTTGACATACTCCGGAATAACCGAAGAAGCCCCGTGAAGAACGATCGGGAAGCCGGGCAGACGCGTCTCGATCTGCTCCAGAATATCAAATCTGAGCTGAGGATTCTGGCCGGGCTTAAATTTATAAGCTCCGTGAGAGGTTCCGATCGCAATGGCCAACGAATCGCAACCCGTGCGCTCGACAAAATCCTGAACCTGAGCCGGATCGGTGTACGAAGCGTCTTCCGCAGACACATTGACTGCGTCTTCGATTCCGGCCAACCGGCCGAGTTCCGCCTCTACCACGACACCATGGGCGTGTGCGTACTCGACGACCTGACGCGTCAGCTTGACGTTATCATCATAACTGTGGTGCGAACCGTCGATCATGACCGAGGAAAAGCCTCCGTCGATGCAGCTCTTGCATAGTTCGAACGTATCGCCGTGATCCAGATGAAGCGCGATCGGAAGATCCGTCTCTAAAAGAGCGGCTTCGACCAGCTTGATCAGGTACGTGTGATTGGCGTACTTCCGGGCGCCGGATGAAACCTGAAGAATCAGCGGAGAGTTCAATTCTTTTCCTGCTTCCGTGATCCCCTGAATAATTTCCATGTTGTTCACGTTGAACGCACCGATCGCGTACCCGCCCTCGTATGCTTTTTTGAACATGTCCTTTGTGGTTACCAATGGCATAAAACTCACTCCTTCATATCGCTCTGATATCTGTCCGATTGAATTACATATCTAAACTATTTTACGGGCAAGAGTGGTATTCGTCAATGTTTATGTTAAAATGATTCGCAAACGATTCGCGGCGGAGAGCAAATCTGAAAGCGAGATTTTTTAAAGCGTGAGCACGACGGAAGACACGATGAATAAGCGTTTGATCCGGGCTTTTCTATACTCTTTGCCCTTACTGACCGTTGCGCTTCTTTATATCGCATCATGGGCGGTCAACCAATCGGGCTGGCCCTGTGCCTTTCACCTTTTTACCGGCTTGTATTGCCCGAGCTGCGGAGCGGGAAGGATGTTTATCTCTCTTCTTCACCTCGATTTCTATCAGGCTTTCCGGTATAATTCATTGATATTCATCTGTCTTCCCTTCCTGATCGGCATCTATGTGCGTTATCAAATCGGATTTATCCGGGGCAAGAGAATAACCATGAGCAAGCTTGAGCTCGGATTTTTCATCTTTCTTGTTGTTGCAATGTTGATTTTCGGCGTTTTGCGCAATACTCCACAGTTTTCTTTCCTTGCGCCAATCGAGATCCAGCCGTAATTTTACTATGGACCCGCCTGTTTTTCGAGCTGACCCGGCGAGAAAATCCGCTAATCCTTCGGGACGACGGAAAAAGCCGGCTGTGTAACGGCCGGCTTTCTCATCTTCTTTGTCTATTGTTTTACTCGTTGTCCCCGGAGATCGAATCTTCCGTTTTCTCTGCGCTTATCGATTCCGTCTCCCGTTCCTCGGCTTCTTTGGCTTCATCGGCTTCATCCGCGGCGTCTTGCTCCGCCTGAGCCTTCTGCTCGGCTTCGAATTTCTCCCTTGCCTTATATGCGCGTGCCACCTGATCCGCCTCTTCCTTAAGCTTAAGAAAGTCCGATTCCGAAGCCAGATCGTAAGAAGATGTCTGATAGCAAGCATCATCATGAACGTTATCAAGAATCAGATACATACGGCGGTGTCCGCTTGCGTTGGCGCTCAATTTTCCGATCGCTCGCTGTGCCCGATCGGGTTCTCCTTCCCGGCTGTCAAATTCCTCGAAAGGAATTTTCAGTTTCCGGAACATATAGCGCAGGACCACTTCATTCTGCTCGTAATCGACTGCCACGCGAAAACCCGCGATCAGGAAGGTCTGGGCAAAAACCAGTGCACTGACTATAAAGGCCAGTCCGATCAGAAACAGCAGGTAATAATTAATCGGTGTGGACATAAGTGCGTAGATTGCGCCGGCGATGCACAGCAAGATGACAATAATGGTCGCCACTCTCCGGATGAGAATTTGTTTCGGATTTGCCGGGAAGCAGTGGACCGTTCCCTTCGGCAAACTTTCGGCGCTGACCTTGTCATCCTCCGAAATCACGGGTAATGTCACGTCTTCTTTTATATCCGCTCCCGTGGAATCCTTTTCGTTATCCATAACGATACCTCCTCATACAATTAGGCTTGTTCTCCGCCCAGCAAGGTGATCCTCTCTTCGATTCCCGAATACATACGTATAAACTTCTCGCGTTTGTCGCGTTCCGCCTGTACAATGTGCGAAGGTGCCCTTCCCATAAATTCTTCATTGGAAAGCTTTTTATCTACGCGATCGATCTCCTGCTTTAGATTATCCTTCTCTTTTCCCAATCGTTCAAGTTCTTTTTTGATATCAATCAAATCTTCCAGGGGAAGGTAGAACTCCCCGGAAGAGAATACGGCTGCGACGGCGGTCGACGGAATGCCGGTCTTGTCTTTCCGGACCTCAACGGAAGACACGGCCGCGAGACGCTCCAGAAAGGGTTGGCCGGTAATAAACATGCGGGAAATCTCCTCGCTTTCCGTGACCAGGATCGCGCCGGATTTCCTGGACGGGGCGACTCCGAGGTTTGTGCGAACATTGCGGATCGAACGAACGGCGTCCATCAGAACGGTCATGAATTTCTCCTCTTCGGGAAAATCGGAACCCTCCGAATATTGAGGCCAGTCGGCGATCATAACGGACAATGGCTTTGAAGAAACAACAAGGTGCCCGTATACCTCCTCGGATAAAAACGGCATGAACGGGTGCAAGAGTTTCATGGCCTCGCCCAGAACGTGATTCAGTATGAAAAGCGCCTCCGTACGGGACGGATTCTCGACATCGAAAAGTCGCGCTTTGGCAATTTCGATGTACCAGTCACAATATTCCTCCCAAATGAACGCATAGATCTTGGAAAGCGCGATACCGAACTCATATTTCTCCAAGTTGGCCGTCACTTCGGAGACGGTCTTGTTGAGTCTTGACAGGATCCATTTGTCCTCGAGCGTGTAGCGCGACGGATCAACGTCGCCAAAACTTAATTCCATCGGGCAATTCATCAGCACGAAGCGCATCGCGTTCCAAATCTTGTTGGCAAAATTCCTGCCCGCCTCGATCTTTTCTTCCTGAAAGCGCTGGTCGTTGCCCGGTGCGTTGCCGGTGACCAGAGCATAGCGGAGCGCGTCGGCTCCGTATTTCTCAACGATCTCCAAAGGATCGATCCCGTTCCCGAGGGATTTGCTCATCTTCCGCCCCTCGGCATCCCGGATGAGGCCGTGGATCAAAACATGCTTAAAAGGCGTCTCCCCCATATTCTCGATGCCCGAAAAAATCATCCGCGCGACCCAGAAGAATATAATGTCATACGCGGTGACCAAGACATTCGTCGGATAGAAAAACTTGAGGTCCCCGGTTTGAGCCGGCCATCCGAGTGTCGAAAAGGGCCACAACGCGGAGGAGAACCACGTATCGAGCGTATCCTCGTCCTGCGCGATATTCTCTCCGGCACACTTCGCGCAACGATCAGGCTTTTCGCGGGATACATTAATATGACCGCAATCCGCGCAGTAATAAGCCGGAATGCGGTGTCCCCACCAGAGTTGACGGGAAATGCACCAGTCGCGGATGTTTTCCATCCAGTTAAAATATGTCTTCTCAAAACGCTCCGGAATAAAGGATGTCTCCGCCTTGCGAACCGCCGCGATCGCAGGCTCCGCCAACGGCTTCATCTTGACGAACCACTGAAGAGAAACGCGCGGTTCGACGACCGTATCACAACGATAACACGTCCCGACATTATGCTTGTGGGGCTCGATCTTGTGGATCAGGTCGAGTTTCTTCAGGTCTTGAACAATTCGGCGACGTGCTTCATATCGATCCAAGCCCTCGTATGTGCCGGCGTTCTCGTTCATCACTGCGCTTTCCGTCATCACGGTGACGACCGGCAGATCATGCCGCAAACCGACTTCAAAGTCGTTGGGGTCATGCGCGGGGGTTATTTTCACGACGCCGGTGCCAAAGTCCTTTTCGACATATTCATCGGCGATGATGGGGATCTTTTTATTGACTAAAGGAAGGATCACATATTTCCCGACCAGGTGCGCGTATCGCTCATCTTCGGGGTGAACGGCGACAGCCGTGTCTCCGAGCATGGTTTCCGGACGCGTGGTCGCAAGGATCAATTCCCCGGATCCGTCGGCGAGCGGGTATTTCAAGTGCCAAAAATGTCCGTCCTGCTCCTCGTACTCAACCTCGGCATCCGAAATCGAAGTCAGACAGCGCGGGCACCAGTTGATGATCCGCTCACCGCGGTATATCAAGCCTTTTTCGTAATAGCGGATAAAAACCTCGGTGACCGCTTCCGAAAGACCGTCGTCCATCGTGAAGCGTTCGCGACTCCAGTCGCAGGATGAGCCGAGACACTTGAGTTGCTCAACGATCCTTCGACCGTACTTTTCGCGCCATTCCCAAGCCCTTTCCAGAAATTTATCGCGGCCGATGTCATCCTTGGCAATCCCTTCCTCCTTCATCGCGGCGACGATCCGAGCTTCGGTCGCAATGGCGGCATGATCCGTCCCGGGAAGCCAAAGAGCGGAAAATCCCTGCATTCGCTTGAAGCGGATCAGGATGTCCTGGATCGTATTATCGAGCGCATGCCCCATATGAAGTTGTCCGGTGATATTCGGAGGTGGCATGACGATACAATACGGTTCCTTTTCCGGATCGACTTCGGCCCGGAAATAATCGTTCTCCATCCATTCGGAATACAGTCTCGGCTCCGCTTCGCGGGGCTCAAATGCTTTGCTGATGTTGTCGGTTCTGTTCATGGATGTTCCTCCGAACTTTCTTTTCAACCGTTGTTCGATTGCTGATCCTTTTCGCGAATCTCGACCCGGCGGATCTTACCGCTTATAGTCTTGGGCAGTTCATCGACATACTCGATGATGCGCGGATATTTATAAGGAGCGGTCACTTTCTTCACATGATCCTGCAGTTCTTTCGTGAGCGCCGATGTTCCGACATAACCCTTGCTCAATACGACGGTCGCCTTGACCGCGAATCCTCTGTCGGGATCCGGAACGCCGGTCACCGCGCACTCCGTCACAGAAGGATGTTCCATCAAGGCGCTCTCGACCTCGAAAGGACCGATGCGATAGCCTGAGCTCTTTATGACGTCGTCCGTGCGTCCGACATACCAAAGGAAGCCCATCTCGTCCCGGTACGCCGTGTCTCCGGTATGATAGACACCGTCATGCCAAGCCCGATTCGTGCCCTCCTCGTCCCGGTAGTATCCGCGAAAAACGCCGAGTGGCTTTCCGCCGTGCGCTTCATCCGTCAGGATACAGATCTCTCCGTTCACGCCGGTCGGAACTACTCTATCATCTTCGTCCAAAATGACCATGTTGATACCGGGCGTCTGAAGCCCCATGGAACCGAGACGCGGCTGCATCCACGGATACAACGTCCCGCAGACCAGGGTCGTCTCGGACTGTCCGAACCCCTCGAAAATCTTGAGTCCGGTGTTCCTGAGCCATTGGCTGTACACTTCCGGATTCAATGCCTCGCCGGCGGTAGTACAGTGCCTCAGCCTCGAAAAATCGTACGGCGAGAAATCCTCCTTGATCATGAAGCGATACATGGTCGGCGGCGCGCAGAACGTCGTGATCCTGTACTGGGAAATCTTGGAAAGGATGTCCGGGGCCGAGAATTTGTCAAAGTCATAGGTGAAGATCGCCGTCTCGCCCAACCATTGTCCGTACATTTTTCCCCAAAGCGACTTGAGCCACCCGGTGTCCGAAATGGTAAAGTGTAATCCTCCGTCCTCGACACGGTGCCAGAAAACGCCCGTGATCAAGTGTCCGAGGGGATACGAGTGATCATGCCAGACCATCTTGGGATATCCAGTGGTCCCGGACGAGAACGCCATGGCCATGATATCCGTCACCTTGGTGTCTTCGTCGCCCGTCGGCCGGGTCCAGACGTCACTTTGCTTTTGAAATTCGCTGTCAAAATCGATCCATCCGTCGACTCTTTTTCCTCGCGTGACCGCTTTGAGCTCCAAAGTCTCATACTGATCGGCCGCTTCGTCCAGATGCTCCGTGCAATGCTCGTCTCCGGTCATAACCACCATCTTGATGCCGGCCGAATTCAGACGATAAACATAGTCCTTCGATGTAAGGAGGTGCGTCGCCTGAACGGCAACCGCTCCGAGCTTATGAAGACCCATCATACAGTACCAGAATTCATACCCGCGCTTCAGGACGAGCATGACAAAATCCCCTTTGCGGATGCCCTGAGATCGGAAAAAATTAGCCGCTTTGTTCGACAGCAGGGACATATCCCTGAATGTAAAATCCCTGCGTTCGTTATCCTTGGAAACCCATACCATGGCGAGTTTTTGAGGCGTACGTTCCGCGATGACATCCAAAACGTCATACGCGAAATTAAACGTGTCCGGATACGTGATCTTATAATTCTTCTGGAGCTCGTCCAGCGTTGCGAAATCATCCCGATGGCGGCCCGTAAATTCCTCATATATCGGCATGTATTTATTCTCCTTTTTTCATAACGATCGCAAGGAACTTGCACGCACGATCATTGTTGGCCTTCATTGCGTGGGGGACGCCGGAGTCAAAATATATACTGTCGCCTTCATCCAACAGGTATGTGATATCTCCGATATAAAAAGTCATCTGTCCATTAACGACATAGTTGAACTCCTGGCCCTCATGCGCATGCAGTTCGGGCTTGTGCTCTTCATTCGGCTCGACGGTGACCATAAACGGCTCGGCGAGTTTTCCGCGAAAAGTGAACGCGAGGTGTTTATAATCATAGGCCGCGCGCCGTTTGACCTGAAACCCTTCGCCTTTTCGAACGACACATGCCGTCGACAGTTTCGGGGAATCGCCGCTCATGATATCGAGCACATCCACCCCGAATATCCCCGCTACATTGCTCAAAAAAGAAAACGAGAAGTCCTTGGAGCCGCTTTCATATTCGGAATATTCCTCCGGGGTCATATCACAACGCCGCGCTACCGCTTCCGGACTGAGTTCGAGAATTTCTCTCAGCGCTCGTATGCGCTCGCCCATTTGTTGAAGTTGATCTGACATATGAAGCCCTCCTTATTACGATTGGTTGTCGGAGGATCCCTCCCTCGACCGATCGGCTGTACATGATAAATATAATAGGTTTGCGAAGGGACGCTGTCAACCGAAGAAGAAAGGTCCGCATCGTCGGTTTGGTTTAAATGTTGTATAATACTCGAATAGAGTATTATTTCAAGTTGTGGAGGTGGATATGACAGACACATCCGTTTCCGACCCTTCCCGCCCCATTACCCAAGTCCATGACCTTTGTCGGAAAATGATCACGAACATCTCCGACGTCATTGTCGGAAAGGAAGCCGAGATCACTCTGCTTCTGACGGCTCTTCTGACCGGCGGGCATGTCCTGCTGGACGACGTTCCGGGCACGGGAAAGACGAAGCTGGCCAAGACACTTGCCCGGTCCATTGATGTTCCTTTTAAACGCATCCAATTCACGATCGACTTACTGCCCTCCGATTTGACCGGGATCCATTTTTACGATCGAAAAGCGGATGAATTTGTTTTTCGACCTGGCCCGCTTTTCGCGAACGTCATTCTCGCCGACGAGATCAACCGCGCGACGGCAAGAACTCAATCGAGTCTTCTGGAGTGTATGGAAGAAAGACAGATCACCGTCGACGGCAAGACCTTTCAGTTGTCCGCACCCTTCTTTGTCATCGCGACACAGAACCCCGTCGAGACACAGGGGACCTTTCCCCTGCCGGAGGCACAGCTCGACCGGTTCCTGCTTCGTTTAAGCATGAGCTATCCGGACCGCGATGGCGCGATGGAAGTCCTCAGTCGCTTCCAGGCAAGAGATCCGCTTCTCGACTTGAAGGCCGTCGGTTCTTCCGAAGACATTACGGCCGCTCAGGCGATCTGTGAAACGGTTTTTGTTCATCCGGTCGTCCGGAACTATATTCTCGATCTTATCGAAGCGACCAGAAACCACGACGACATCATCCTCGGAGCGAGCCCGCGCGCGTCGATCGCTCTTATGAAGGCGGCGAAGAGCTACGCGGCAATCGACGGCCGTAACTTTGTGACTCCGGATGACATCAAGACCTTATTTGTGCCCGTTGTCGGTCACCGCCTGATCCTCAGGGCCTCCGGCTCCTCGCTCTCCCTGATCGGCTTCGGCCGGGCTCAGCGGAGGTCCGGTGACATCCTGACGCATATTATGAACGCGACTCCTTGTCCGACCGAGGATTTTCGCCCATGACACCATGAATCCGGAGGCTTCTTGTCATGCAGGTATTTGTGATTCTGTCGCTTGTTGCGGTCCTTATTTTTCTGCAGTTGTTGGTGTACCGGCGCTTTGCTTTATCCGACGTGAGGGCGGGGATCTCATTCTCGTCCTCCGTGGCCGAATGCGGAGATACGGTGATCATTTCCGAAGAGATCGAGAACAAGAAGAAATTGCCTCTGGTTCAGCTTCTCCTTCACTTTGAAGCGCCGCGCGAACTGCATTTTCCCGATATGACCAATACGGCACTTTCTGATCTTTATTACCGGGAGGATCTGATTTCTCTCGGGGGGTGGAAACGTCATGTTCGACACATCACCGTTCGGTGCAAAAAGCGGGGTTTCTACGAATTTAAAAGACTTTCGGTCACGACTTGCGACCTTTTAATGCTCATCAAGATCTACGGTACGTATTCCAGCGATTCAACACTTTCCGTACTGCCCCGTTTTTTAAATACTCCCGATGTATCGGCCTTGTTCATGTCGGCGATCGGAGAGCGAGTTCACCGATTTAGCGCTGTCAGTAACCCGTTCACCTTTTCGGGCATTCGGGAATACCAGCCCTTCGACAGTTTTAACAAGATCAATTGGAGTGCCACCGCCCGAAAAGGCGAATGGATGGTCAACACCAGCGATTGCACCGTCAGCCCGGAGATCACCATCCTCTTGAACGTGGCGCGGTACTCACCCAACGGAAGTACGGAATTGATCGAAAAGGCGATCAGCCTGGCGTATTCCTTCTCGATCTATTCGGTTCGTGATGCCCTCCCGGTTTCTGTGATTTCGAACAGCAGAGATTTTCTGACGGATGAGCCGATCTACAAACCACACGGCAGTAACGAGGAACACGCACAACAGATCGGCTTGGCGATGTCCCGGATCGACCTGAGTAAAAGCCCGACGTCATTTGATGAGCTACTGTCCCGGTTGCCCGAAGACCATTCGATTCGGCAACTGATCGTTATCTCTCCGAATTTTGACACATCGACTCAGGCGAGCATCCTCCGCCTCATCCGGGACGGATTTCGCGCCATCTGGATCGTTCCCTGCGGCTCCCATCAACCCCCTCCGTTGATTCTTCCCGAACTGACCGCTTTCTGCGTATTATGGGAGGAACGATATGGCGCGTAAGAGATTTTTCGCAAAATCGATCGAATTTGACTCCTCTCAGTTGTTCCTGGGCTCCCTGGTATATTTTCTCTTGGTCCTGGGTCTGCTCTCGGTGGTTTTTATGTCGTATTCGACATACTTTCCCGCCGGAATCATTTACTTGCCCTACATTCTGATCGTTCCTGCTTTTCTTTTCTTTGTTCTTCGGCGGGTATCCATGCCGCTATGGATGATGTTGGTCTTGTTTTCTCTCGTCTCGACGTTTCCGCTCCTCCTGTTGCTGTTCTGTCCCATATCCGAAGTGATCTACTTATGCTTTTGTGCGTTTATTCTGGCGATGATATCGATATCCGCGCGATATAAAAGAACGGATACCGTCAAGGTCGGGGTGGATCAATTGGGTACGTCGATGTTCATACACGGTTTTTTTCTTCTTATATCCGGACTTTCAGATTATGACGGCAGCCTCAAATATTTCCTGCTCGCGCATACACTTTTATCTCTTTGCGTGTTCTTTTTAGCCCGGCAACACTACATTTTCGAGACCACTTACGGACATATCTCCAAATCGCCGACACAGCCGTCCGCTGCCGTTCGCGAGAGACATAATCGCGTCATTTTCCTGCTCTGCGTTTTTTCGCTGTTGATCGTTCCCATCGTGGTCCTTTTTCCTTATTCGATACTGACCGATTTGTTGCGCGATGCTTTACGACTCTTATTGAAAGCGATTTCTCTACTGTATGATTTCTTCAAAAAATTTAACCTGTTCCCGGAAATGGAAAAGGCGGTGGAAACTCCCGTTGAAATTGCCCCGGTCGAAGATTCGAGTTCGATGTCGGGGTTTATATTGGAAATGATCCTGAATTTGATCGCGCTGGCAGTCGTCGTCGTTTTCCTATATTTTTCGATTCGCGGAGTGTATCGATTCATCGTAACGATGTATCGTCGTTCGAGCAAGAAAACAGATTTGTCGGTCGACGGTTTAGTGATCGACGAGGTATTCTCCATTCGCAAAAAGGACCGTCGTTCGATCCGCAGACCGGATTTCGGAGAAGGGGATGAAAAGGATATCCGGAAAAAGTATTATCGATCGGTCCGTCGCGCTATCCGGGACGGCGCGGAAATTGACCCTTCCTTCTCGCCCGAGGAAATCCGCGACGCGGTTTTCAACAAGGTCGGGAACGATTTTGATACCCTGTCCGTTCAATACGAAAAGTATCGATACGGAACGGGAGGCGACAGCGTAAACATCTCTGAAAAAGACTCCTAAGAACCGAGATTTCCGATTACTAAAGCTCTGGCACCGTAGAGGATCGAATCATCCCCCAGTTCCGCCACCGCAAAGCGAACCGATTCCCGGACCGAAGGAAGACAATACGCGTTGACCTTTGCCAGGATTTTCTGCAGGAACACCTCGCCGAGCGATTCCATGACGCCGCCTCCGAACAATACCATCTCCGGGCTGAACATATTCACCAGATTGCCTGTTGCGACCGCAAGATAAAGGCATGCGCGATCGATGGCTTCAGTCATGACCTCGTCGCCCGCCTCGTAAGCGTTTTTCATATCCTTGCTCTTAAAAACTCCCTCGGAAACCGCCTCGGCCATGAGGGTCGTCCGCCCGTGCCGAATTTGCTGTAAGATGTAGTCCGTCATCCCCGTCTTGCTTGAAAAGGCTTCCAGGCAGCCTCGTTGCCCGCAATTGCATGTAGGTCCGTCAACATTGAGGATCATATGCCCGAATTCAGCGCCCTTATACTGGTGTCCCGAATACAACTTGCCGTTGATGATCAGGCCTCCGCCCAATCCGGTGCCGATAAACAGTCCGACTACGTGGTTGAGGCCCTTCGCCGCGCCGAACGTCCATTCTCCCAAAATACCTAAGTTCGCGTCGTTGCCGATAAAAAAAGGCACTCCGAAAATCCGTTCGATCGATTTCTTGATCGCGTAATTCCTCCACGGAAGATTCGGGGAAAACAGAACGATACCGGTGTCGTCGTTGATGATCCCGGGAGCCCCAGCGGCAATGGCACCGACTTGCTCCGTGCTGATCCCGAATTCGGAAAGCAGTTCGCGGACGACGGAGACGATCGTCTCTTCGACGTTGGTCACGCCCTCGCTCGCGCGCGTCTTTTTTTTGAGTCGGTGTACAATCTTTCCTTCTTTATCGAAAATTGCACCGAGGATCTTCGTTCCGCCGATATCCAAACAAATCGTGTATTTATTCATATTTCTCCTCAAGAAACGCCGCTAATTCGTCATAGAGCGCATATAACTTCTGAACTCCGTTTTCCAAATGATAGTAATGCACGATATAGGGAATCAGCAAGGCGAAAAACAGAACCGTCGCAAATCCGAGAGCGTAATTCAACGTGATCAGAAACACCGTTACGGATCCGAAGGTCAGCAGGGCGAACAAGATCAAGACAAGCAAATGGATCAGCCGTTCATGCTGATAAAACGCAATGCGGTGAAGGAGTCTTTCGCAATATCCGGATACTTTGTCCCGCTCGAAAAGCGCTCCTGCGTCCCTTGCTTCCGTCAGGCTGTCAATCAGGGCGCGCGAACGCGAAATCTCACACTTGATCCGATCAAACATCCGATCGCCCCTCCCTTGCCCGAAGCCGAAACCCTATCGGAGGCATCCTGTGATGCCGGGAACACCGAAGGTCCGGATCTACGCGCCGATCCCGGTCTCCGCGGAACCCCGGGAACGCTTCTTGGGACGTGTTCCGATGACCAATTCCGGCGCAGCTTTCTCCGATACACTCTTCTCGGTAATAATACACTTTATGATATCTTTGCGGGACGGGATTTCATACATGATATCGAGCATGATATCTTCGAGGATCGCGCGAAGTCCGCGGGCACCGGTGTTGCGCTCTATGGCCAATTCGGCGATTTTCTCAACCGCTTCCTCCGTAAATTCCAGATCCACACCGTCCATGCCGAATATTTTCCAGTATTGCTTGAGAAGGGCATTCTTGGGCTCCTTAAGAACGCGAACCAAGGCATCCTTATCGAGGCCTTCCAAAACGACGGAAACCGGTACGCGTCCCACAAATTCGGGAATCAATCCGAATTTGATCAAATCCTGAGGCAACAGAAACTTCATCAACGCTCCGGTCTGCAGCTCCTTCTTGGACGGAATATCGGCACCGAATCCGAACGCCTTCTTTCCGATCCGGTTCTCAATGATTCGTTCCAGGCCGTCGAATGCGCCTCCGCAAATAAACAGGATATTTGTCGTATCGATCTGAATAAATTCCTGATGCGGGTGCTTTCTTCCTCCTTGGGGAGGAACATTGGCCACGGTACTCTCAAGGATCTTGAGAAGAGCCTGCTGAACCCCTTCGCCGCTGACATCGCGCGTGATGGAAGGATTCTCCGACTTACGGGAGATCTTATCGATCTCATCGATATAGATGATGCCCTTCTGGGCTTGTTCGACGTCATAATCGGCATTCTGCAAAAGTTTCAAAAGGATGTTCTCGACATCCTCTCCGACATAGCCGGCTTCCGTGATCGCCGTCGCGTCCGCAACGGCAAAGGGTACATTGAGGACCCGTGCGAGCGTCTGTGCCAAGAGAGTCTTTCCGCAACCGGTCGGCCCGACGAGAAGAATATTGCTCTTAGTCAGCTCAATGTCGTCTTCGCCCGACGATCTTGAATAGACACGCTTATAGTGATTGTAAACCGCGACCGACAGCGCCTTCTTAGCGCGATCCTGACCGATGACGTACTGATCCAGAGAAGTCTTCAACTCTTCGGGCGTCGGGACGTGATCCAACCTGACATTCGCGGACTTTGGAAATACATACTCGTCGTCATCCGCCAAAAGCGATTCGCAGAGAATAATGCATTCGTTGCAAATGTACACGGAGGGGCCGGCAAAAAGCCTCGCCACTTCGTGCTCGGTCTTTCCGCAAAAAGAACACCTCACAATCGGGGGATTCTCGTCTGATCCTCTTAAATGCCGATCTGACTTGCTCTTGTCATTGGTCATATGCTGCCCTCACTATCCGCAAACGCATCCGGGGGACCCCGGAAGGACCCGGTGCGACTATGATACCCATATGGTACCCGAAGTGCAAGCATCGTTCAATGATTCCTATGCTAACAAAATATTAAGAGTTGGTTGCACTCACATTATTCCGCCGTCGACTTTTTCTTGGCGGGAGACTTCTTGACTGCCGACTTATCGTCTGTCTTTTTTTCTGCCGGCTTCTTGACTGCCGTCTTCTCGGCTGACGCCGCGGTCTTCTTCTCGGCAGAAGGCTTCCCGGCGTTTTTCTTTGATGCCTTGTGATCTTCGTGGTCATGATGCGGATCCGTCTTGACGGCCGCCGCGGTCAGCGCGTCGATGGTCTTGTGAACTACGACACTTTCTCTGATGAAACTGTCGTTTCCGCCGAGTCTGCCGATCAGATCATCTTTTTGCATCCCGTACTGAGAAGCTATTTTCTCCAATTCCGCATCGAAATCTTCCGGGGTGACCTCGACCTTAAGTGCCTTTGCGACCTCGTCGAGCACCAGATCACTCTTGACGCGGACCTGTGCGATCGGCTCCAGGCTCTTCTTGAAGTCATCCATCGTCTGATTGCTGTACTGAAGATATTGCTCCAATTCGATACCCTGTTGTCTCATTCGCATGGACTGGTCATTTTGCATCTGCTCGACTTCATTCTCGATCATGCACGCCGGAACGTCTACCGACGCATTCTCGCAAACCGCTTGGACCACCGAGTTCTTGTACTCCTCCTCGGCGTGCTTCAGTGCCTGCTCCTTCATCTTGTCGAAAATATCCTTGCGGTATTCTTCCAGCGTATCGAATTCACTGACGTCCTTGGCGAATTCATCATCCAGTTGCGGCAGTTCCTTCTCGCGAATCGAGTGAATATGGATCGAAAAAGTCGCTTCTTTGCCCTTTAGCTCCTCGCTGTGATACTCTTCCGGGAAATTGACCGTGATCGTAAATTCCTCGTCGATCGAATGTCCGATCATTTGCTCCTCGAAGCCCGGGATAAAACTGTTGGAACCGATCTTAAGATCGTGCCCTTCGCCTTTTCCACCTTCGAAAGCGACGCCGTCCACAAATCCCTCGTAATCGATAGTCACCGTGTCACCGTCACGTACCGGGCGATCCCCGACAACGATCAATCTGGCATTTCTCTCGCGAATACGCTCGATTTCGCGGTCTACCTCGCCCTCGGAAGGCTCATGATAGTGATAGGGGGCTTCGACGCCCATGTATTTGCCGAGTTTGACCTCCGGCCGGACCGTTACGGTAACCGTGTATTTCATCCCCGTCTCGGGGCTGATGTCCAAAATATCCATCTCGGGTTTCGAAACTACCAAGAGCCCATGCTCATCGACGGCCTCACGGTACCCGTCATTGACAATGAAATCGATCGCGTCGTCATAGAGCGCACCTTCACCGTAATACTTCTTCACAAGCTGAAAGGGCGCCTTTCCCTTGCGAAAGCCGGGAATCTGGAAACGGTTCTTGTTCTTAGTGAAGGATTTCTGTACAGCCTCGGCAAATTCTTCCTTAGAAGCCTCCATGGTAAGAACAACAACGCTGTTTTCTTTTTTCTCAAGTATAGCGGCCATTTGATGCTTTCTCCTTTAAAACGAATCGATTTTCACCAAGCAGTTATTCTAACACAATCGCGAGGGTATTGTAAACGAAAAACCCGTGCGTTGATGACCATTTCGCGATTTTGAGCGATGTTTTCACGGAATACGCAAGAGGCCTTCCCATGCCACACTAATGATCCGATGTTTTCACGGAATACGCAAGAGGCCTTCCCATGCCACACTAATGATCCGATGTTTTGCCGGACGCGCTCATCCTGATATCAGCGGTGGGTCACGGTCACCTGGATCCCCGCCAAGACATCGAGAGTCTTCTCATGGATCACCCGATCGTGGCTGTCGGTACAGGAAGCATCGACGATGATCCGGGCCTCCGGAAGCGCAGTCTTTGCCAACACGGCGTTTGAGAGCACACAGATATTGCTCACCAACCCGACCAGTTCGATCTCGGCAAAACCCGATGAACGCAAATAATCGAACAGGCGATCCGAACCGAAGGTATACTTTTCGAAAACAAGGCATCCCTTCGCCAGTTCCTCCAGACGTCCATACAAATCATGGCCCTTCGTGCCGCGCACACAATGGATGACCGGCAGATTAGTCCCCTCTTGGGTCTCCAGATAGTCCGGCTGATGCGTATCTTTCGTAAACACAACCGTTTCGCCCCGCTGTTTATAGTCTTCGATCTTCGCGCAGATCGGCTCATGAA
>CAYPAL010000015.1:0-21029 GCA_964408695.1 uncultured Oscillospiraceae bacterium
CGATTTCCCCGGCAAACGCAACGTTTTCGAAAACGGTCTTGCTCTCGATCAGACGAAAATCCTGAAAAACCATGCCGATCTGCCTGCGAAGGACAGGGACCAGTGCCGCCTGCATCTTGGAAATGGGGAAGCGATCGACAAGAACATAACCGCGTGAAGGCTTCTCCTCGCGGGTAATCAATTTGATCAGTGTGGATTTACCGGATCCGCTCTTACCGATGATAAAGACGAATTCTCCGTCGTCGATTTTGAAACTGACGCCCCGTAGCGCGTCCGAGCCGGACTTGTATGTCTTATGAACGTTTTCAAACCGTATCACTTATTGATCACTTGAACCCCGTCACCAAACACTCTTGGGCGGTCGGGCGTTCTTCTCCTGCTTTTCGAGATAGGTCCGAACCATTGCCGCAAGCTTGAACAGAACGGCATCGTCAAAACTGCGCAAATCAAGTCCGGTGATCTTCTGAACCTTATCGAGCCGGTATACCAATGTATTCCGGTGTACGAACAATTTCCTGGATGTCTCACTGCCGTTGAGGTTATTCTCGAAAAACTTCGCGATCGTCAGAAGCGTTTCCGAATCGAGTGACTCATACGTCCCCTGCGCGAACACCTCGTCCAAAAACATATTGCACAGCGTTGGCGGCAACTGGTAGATCAGCCGCCCCAATCCGAGTTTATCATAACGCATCACGCACTTTTCGCTTTCGAAAATACTTCCGACGCGCAAGGCTAAAACAGCCTCCCTGTATGACTTGGCCACATCCTTGAGCTCAGGAGCCGGCATGCCGATCCCTATATTGACGCGGGACATGGATTCCGCATTCAGATTATCGCGGATGGTGTGGCTTCGTTCCTGGACAAACTCATCGAATTCTCCTTCGATCTCCAGGACCAATACGATCGTTTCCTCATCCATCGCAAACGTGTGCATGGTCTTCGAGTCCGGATAAAGGTTCTGAAGGATATCCAGACATTCGGGCCCGTCTGTCCGGGGTACACGAATGATAAATACGATACGGTTCAGGGTGTAAGGGATCTTGAACTCCCTCGCCTTCAACGGAATATCTCCGGGCAACTCATTCTCTAAAAGAATATTCTTAATGAATGTTGCGCGCTCCGTGTCCGTGTTTCGGTCCTTTAGGGCCGTCCTCACCCACTGCGCCACCAATTCAAGGTGGATGCGATCACCGGGATCCGTTCCGATGATAAACGCGATATATTGGGTGTTATCTCCGTTCAACATCCGGTAATATGTCTTCTCGGATGTTGCGACAAATAAATCGTCGGACTTCATGATGGCACGGACCGTCGAGTCCTCGGTGCCCTCCAGTTCCGGCTCCGTACAGGCGACGACCGTACCGGTGGTATCCAGAATACCCACCGTGCGATTCAGTATCCTTTTGACCTCGCGCATGCATCTTTTAATCTCTTCCATAATAACCACCCGGAAACCTTCCCGAAAACCGATATCGAAAACAAGTACGGACAGACAAAACCGCATCCGTACCCAATTAATCTTATACGTTCGGGATTGAACTTGCAAGAGCGACCGTTCCCGGATGATTCGAAGGATCAGTTACAAGCCCCATTCTCCCGGTTGCCCGCATCCTGATCGCAAACAAAAACCGGCCCCCGAGAATCGGAGGCCGGTCACAGGTTCTTTATTCAAAACAGATACTTAAGAAATGATGCTCTGCTCGGTGTCCTTGTCAAAAATGTGGACACGGTTCGCATCGATCGCCAAATCAACGACTTCGCCGACTCGGGACACGGATGTCGTCGGGTCAACTCTGGCGGTAAGAGGAAGAGATCCGCTGACCGTAACATAAAGATAGGTCTCGGCTCCGAGCATCTCGACAACGTCGACATCCGCGGTAAAAGAGGTGTCGGGGTGATTGCCGACATAGGTCGTCTCATCCGTGATGGCCTCAGGGCGAACACCGAAGATAACTTCATTGCCGTCCTGCTCGATGACTTCGGGAACGGAATAGCGCTCCGGCAGCTTGATCGAGAAGTTCTCGAACGAAATGTAGACATCGTTGCCCTCGACCTGAACGATCGCGTTGATGAAGTTCATCGGAGGCATTCCGATAAATCCGGCAACAAAGGTGTTGACGGGGTTCTGATAAAGCTCACTCGGGGAATCGACCTGCTGGATGAATCCGTCCTTCATAACCACGATACGGGTACCCATCGTCATGGCCTCGGTCTGGTCGTGGGTAACATAGATGATGGTCGTCTGAAGTCTCTGGTGCAGCTTGGTGATCTCAACACGCATCTGAACACGAAGTTTCGCGTCAAGGTTAGAGAGCGGCTCATCCATAAGGAAGACCTTCGGGTCACGAACGATAGCACGTCCGAGCGCGACACGCTGTCTCTGTCCGCCGGAGAGAGCCTTCGGCTTACGATTCAGCAGGTGCTCGATCTCAAGGATCTTAGCGGCTTCGTTTACGCGTCTCTTGATCTCGTCCTTCGGAACTTTACGGATCTTCAGACCGAACGCCATGTTGTCAAAAACAGTCATGTGCGGATAGAGGGCGTAGTTCTGGAAAACCATCGCGATATCGCGATCCTTGGGGAGAACATCGTTCACGAGTCGGTTATCGATGTAGACCTCACCCTCGGTGACATCCTCGAGTCCGGCGATCATTCTTAAGGTTGTAGACTTTCCGCATCCGGAAGGTCCGACGAGAATGACGAATTCCTTGTCCGCGATTTCCAGATTGAAATCACTGACCGCAACGACGCCGCCCTCAAACTTCTTATATACATGTTGAAGGGATAAACTAGCCATGATGAGTACCTCCGATAATTCGCCGCCCTGAGGCAGCGTGATATTTGATATACAAACAATATAGCATCTGCGTCATATCCTTACCATATGCCATAATAGCCAAAAGTTCCGTCGACAATTTGGAAACACTGTCATGGAAATACGTCAATTTCGCCATATTTCTGTTTGATTATTTGTGCAGAATGTCTATTCATGAAAAAAACAGGAAATCAACTATTGAATTTTGCAACTTTATACACTATTCTGTATAAATATTACTCGGGACGTCCGGGATTCCCCTCTCTTCCGGGTTTTTATTCAGACATTTCTATCCTATGGCTCTTGGTGTAAAATCAAACTGCCGAAAGAAACGCGAGGTGTGTACGAGATGAGTAAAATATTGGTCGGGATCATCGGAGCAACCGGTTATGTGGGAGCGGAATTGGTGCGCGGGCTGTCTGTTCACCCGCAGGCGCAGATCACGGTGCTGACCTCCCGCAGTTTTGCGGGGAAGAAGTTTTCGGACATATATCCCGCTTTCGACGGCATCTGCGATCTTGCGCTGACGGACCTGTCTCCGACTCAAGTCGCCGAGCAGTGCGATCTGGTGATCACGGCACTCCCGCACGGGGTTTCCTCCGTGACGGTTCCTCAGCTTTTAAGCGCCGGGACGCGCGTCATCGACCACAGCGGCGATTTTCGATATCGGACCCTTTTGCCTTACACCGAGTCTTATAAGCTGGAGCATCCCTGCCCCGAAATGCTTTCGGACGCCGTCTACGGTATTCCGGAGCTTTACCGGAAACAATTGGCCGGAGCCAAACTGACGGCAAACCCGGGGTGCTACCCGACCAGTTCGGTTATGGCGCTCGCGCCGTTCCTGCGACACGGCCTTATCCGGACCGAAGGGATCATCATCAACGCGCTGTCGGCCGTTTCCGGTGCCGGACGCAAGGCGGACCTTTCTTTTTCTTTCTGTGAACTGGACGAGAGCTTTAAGCCCTATTCGGTCATTAACCATCGACATACCACGGAAATCGAGCAGGAATGCTCGATCCTCGCCGGAAAAGATATAAAGGTTACCTTTACCCCGCACCTGATCCCGGTCAAGCGCGGAATGCTGGCGACGATCTACGCAGAACCTTCTTCATCAGACGGTTCCTGCAGTCTTGCGTCTTTGCGCGAAGCGCTCGAAAACGACTACGCGAACGAGCCGTTCGTGCGGGTCAAGAAAGGTTCCGCGCTCCCGAGCACCGGCGCCGTCATCGGAACCAATTTCATCGATATCGCAGTCGATCACGATCCGAGGACCGGATGTATCAAGATCATGAGCGCCTTGGACAATCTCGGAAAAGGCGCCGCTTTGCAGGCGATCCAGGCAATGAACGCCATGTTCGGGCTTCCGGAGACGACCGGCCTTCAGAATATGACTTCCGGATTATAGGCCGGCATCCGGCCTCATAGACGCGACCGACACCCGCATGACCCGGCTTTTCGGGAAACGACCTGAGATATGGTTCGAGTAACACACGGAGGACAAAGACTTGAAGACACTCAATGAAGCCATCGACACCCTCGGTATGAAGGAGCTCATCGGCAAGGCCGAGATCCTGATCGAAGCGCTCCCTTATATTCAGAGCCTCGCGGGCAAGACCATCGTGATCAAGTACGGCGGGAACGCCATGATTAACGAGGAGCTCAAATCCTCGGTCATGGACGATATCACGCTTCTCAAATATGTCGGGATCAATCCCGTGATCGTTCACGGGGGTGGGCCGGACATCAGTCAGATGCTTCAAGTCATGGGCATCCCCTCCCGTTTCGAAAAAGGCCTCCGCATCACCGATAAGAAGACCATGGAGGTCGCACAGATGGTCCTGATCGGCAAGACCAACAAGGAGATCGTATCAAAACTCGGACAGAAGGGCGCCAAAGCCGTCGGTATCTGCGGTATCGACGGTCACCTGATCGAGTGCGAGAAGCTCGTACGTGACGCATCCGGACAGTCCGTCGATTACGGCTATGTCGGCAATATCACCAAAATCAACACCAAGGTATTGTCGATGCTGGCGAGCGACGAGTTCATTCCCGTCGTCGCGCCGATCGGAGTCGGACCGGACGGAGAAAGCTATAACATCAACGCCGACACGGTCGCGGGCGAGATCGCGGCGGCCTTGGGCGCCGAGAAATTGATGACCTTGACCGATGTAGAGGGCGTAATGACACGCTTACCGGACGGTTCCATGAAGGTGGTCCCCGTCCTCACCGAGCTGGAGATCACCGATCTGATCAGCAAAGACGAGATCTCCGGAGGAATGATCCCGAAGGTGCTCGGTTGTCTGCAAACGGTCCGTAGAGGTGTCGGAAGAGCCCATATCATCGACGGCCGGATCCCGCACAGTATCCTTCTGGAAATCTTTACCGGAAAAGGAATCGGCACGATGATCACCCGGGAAAAGAAACCGTATTTCGACGGAGAAAAGATCTGACCCTATTCATTATTAAGATCGAAGAGGATCAAACGATGGAAAAGCAATTGGAATGGACCATGCATCTGGATGATAAGTATTATATGAGTGTTTTCGGTAAACGCGTCCCGGTCGTTTTCACACACGGAAAGGGCGTATATCTCTTTTCGAGCGAGGACGGGAAATATCTCGACATGATCGGGGGCATCGCCGTCAATTCGCTCGGGCACGCCAATCCGAGGCTCGTACGCGCGATCGCGTCGCAAGCGAAAAAATTCATCCACTGCTCCAACTATTACTATATCGAGAAGCAGGCCGAGCTCGCGCGGAGGCTGTGCGAGCTCAGTTTCGCGGATCGCGTCTTCCTGTGCAACTCCGGGGCCGAAGCCAACGAAAGCGCGATCAAGCTCGCACGCGGCTATTTTTACCGCAAAGGTGCGCCGCGCCCGAAGATCGTCTCCACTTATCGGTCGTTCCACGGGCGGACGATGACCACCATCGCCGCGACGGGGCAGGAAAAAATGCAGACGCCCTTCGCGCCGCTGATGCCGGGAGTCGTTCATGTTCCGTATAATGACGTCACTGCCTTGACGCAGGCAGTGGACGACACGGCATGTGCCGTCATCATCGAAATGGTACAGGGCGAAGCGGGCGTTTATCCGGCGGATCTTTCTTATGTTCAGGCGATCCGTAAGGTGTGTGATGAGACCGGAGCACTTTTGATCATCGACGAAGTCCAGTCCGGAGTCGGGCGTACCGGTACGTTTTTCGCCTATGAACAATACGGGATCAAGCCCGACATTCTCACCCTGGCCAAGGGTCTGGCCGGCGGGGTGCCGATCGGCGCGTTGCTCGCAAGTCAAAATGCGTCGACGGGCTTCTTGCCCGGCGACCACGGCTCGACATTCGGCGGAAACCCACTCGCCTGCGCCGCGGCACTTGCCGTCCTGGACGAGATCGATCGTAGGGATCTGGTCCGAAAAGCGAAGTCGACCGGAGCGTTTTTGGTTAAGAAACTGCGCCAACTCTCTGCCAAGCACGATCTGATCGAGGAGATACGCGGAGCCGGACTCCTGATCGGAATCGGGCTGACAAAGCCGGTATCGGTTGTGTTAAAGAAGATATGTTTTGAAAAGGGGATCCTGGTCGGATCCGTCGGAGAAAAGACCGTCCGTCTCGCCCCTCCGCTGATCCTGAACCGTTCAAATGTGATGTCTTTTATTTCGGCCTTTGACACAGCCTTGACAGAAATCGAGTCCGCGGGACCGCGGCCGACCGAACCGATTACGGAGGAGAATAAATGAAGCACTATATCGATTTTCACGAGGATGTGACCATTGATGAATTGAAATCACTGCTGGACACGGCGGTCAAATTGAAGGCGAAGACAAAGGCGGGGATTTTCGAGCCGTTATTGGCCGGAAAGTCCCTGGGAATGATTTTCAGCAAGTCTTCGACGCGTACGCGGGTCTCCTTCGAAGTCGGGATGTATCAATTGGGCGGCCAACCGCTTTTCCTGAGTTCGGACGATATCCAACTCGGACGCGGCGAGACGATCTCCGATACCGCGCAAGTCCTGTCGCGGATGCTCGACGGGATCATGATCCGGACGTTCGAACATCAGGACATCGTCGATTTGGCTCGTTATGGATCGATCCCGATCATCAACGGATTAAGCGACGACCAACACCCGACTCAGGCGCTCGCCGATCTGTTGACCATTCTGGAGCATAAAGGGTCTCTTCAGGGTTTGAAGCTCGCCTACGTCGGCGACGGTAACAATGTTGCCAATTCGCTTCTCCAGGCTTGCGCGAAGGCCGGCATGAACATCTCCGTCGCATCGCCTCAGGGATACACCTGTCCGGATTTCTTTGTCAAGCAAGCACTCAAGGACTCGGCGATCACCGGTTCCGAGGTTCGGATGACCGCCGACCCGTTTGAAGCGGTCCGCGAAGCGGATGTCGTATACACCGACACATGGACGAGTATGGGGCAGGAGGATGAGAAGCAAAAGCGCGCGGCCATTTTCGCACCGTATCAGGTAAACAGCGATCTGATGAGCCACGCGAAAAAGGATGCGATCTTCATGCACTGTCTTCCCGCTTACCGTGGATACGAGGTCACTGCCGACGTGATCGATTCGCCGTGCTCGGTCGTTTTCGACGAGGCGGAGAATCGCTTGCACGCACATAAGTCGATCCTTGTTCATTGTCTTCTGAGGTAGACCATGGATAATATGAATTCGGGTTCCGAGGGTGAAGCCCCCGATTCTTCAGGTGCCTCCATCGCCGTTCGGCAGGCAATGCATTGGGAAGCACCCGCGATCAACCGACTGATCCATGACTCTATGAGAACGTACAGCTCACTTGCGGGTATTCGGGAGGATCATCTCGACTCCTTACACGACGGTGTACCGGAAATTATCGAGGCCATGCGGAATTCCGTCGTATTGGTCGCGCTCGATGAGGCGTCGACCGTCGTCGGGACCGTGCGCCTCTGTTTTCGCAATGCCGAAAAATATCCGGAAGCATCCATTTTCAAAGATCAGGAACATCCGGACGACATCGCGGTCATATACCTGACGCGGTTTGCCGTCCATCAGAGCAATCGCGGTTCCGGGATCGGAAGTCTCCTGATTTCCGAGGCGGAACGTATCGCCCGCTCGGAGGGTGTCCCGTATATGCTTTTACACACGGCGCTTTCGAACGAGGCGGTCGCAGGATTTTATCTGAGGAGAGATTTTTACATCGATTCGGTCGATCTGTCCCGCGACTACCCGAGGGCGCTTTTTTATAAGCGGTTGTTTTAAGCGGCGGTCAGACGCGCGCAATATGCAAGGCGGGCACACGCGCACAAACCTATGCTTATAACGCCTGAATTACGACTCTGCTTCATATATTGTCCGACACTGCTCACGCATACATGACCGGTGCGCATATATTGCCTATTTTCACGCCGAGCTTGCTTGTGTCTCATTCCGCTCAGTCATAATTTAGAAGAAAACGGCCGGCTTGCGACAGCGATACCGACCTCTTTTGTTACTGAGGTGGTTATGAGCGTTTTGCGGGATATTCGAAAAAAATCGGGACTGAGTCAAAAGGCCTTCGGTGAACTTTTCCACGTCGATCAAACGACCGTTTCGAAATGGGAGCGCGAGATCAGCCTGCCGGACTTGAATCTGGGCCTCAAAATTTCCGAACAGTTCGGAATATCTCTCGACCGGATCTATCGGAATCCTCTTTCCTTTTCCACTCTCTCATTCCCCGTTTTCGACGAGTACCGACAAGGTCCGTCCGAGAGATCCGTGCTCGATATAAATGAAACATTCGACACAAACTATCGGGAGATCGCATACTACTTAAGGGATTCGGACACCGTTTCCCGGATGGTCAGCGACCGGGAGATCGCGGATTCATTTCTCGCAATGAGGGTCGTCGATAACGCGATGGAACCGCGATTTTGCGAGAACGATCTGGTGCTGATCCTCAAAGACAGTGAAGAGCACGATGCCCGAGTTTGCGCGGTCTGCGTCGAAGACGGTCCGGCACGCCTGTTCCGATTAATGAAGCACAAGAACGGGATTTCCCTCATCTCGTACAACTCTTCCTATGAACCGATATTCGTACCGCGAAGCGAGCTGGACAAGGGAAATACAAGCATTATCGGTCGGGCAATCGGGCTTCGCGGACGGATCCGATAGCCCGGCTTTTTTTGGACTTTCTTACGTGAAAAACGCCCCGTCTTATCAAGAACGGGGCGCTCATAAGTCCTTATGTTTTCGTCGGCTTAACGCTTTTCTCTACACTCTTGCGGTGCTCGTACGCGACTTTTCGTCTCGCCTATTTCGCGTCGCTCATCTTACGCGCATAAGCCTTTTCGACTTCGGCGGCGATATCTTCCGGTACGAGTCCGTATATCTTCAGAAGCCCCTCGGGCTTTCCGGATTTGCCGAATGTGTCCTTCATTCCGATCCGCTTCAGCATGCACGGCGCGGTCTCGGTAATCGCCTCGGCGACCGCTCCGCCTAATCCGCCCAGGATATTGTGCTCCTCAACGGTAACGATCGCGCCGGTCTCTCTCGAGGCCTTCTCAATCGCCGCGGTATCGATCGGCTTGATCGTATGCATATCGAGAACGCGGGCGTTGATGCCTTTCTCTTTAAGAATCTCAGCGGCTCCGAGGCTCTGTTGCACCATCAGCCCTGTCGCGATGATCGTGATATCGTTTCCTTCACGAACGGTATTTGCCTTGCCGATCTTAATATCCGCCTCATCGCCGTATTCGCCGTACACACCCTCGACCGACAATCGGCCGAGACGGACGTAGAACGGGCCGGGGGTGTTGATGATCTCACGGATGACCAGACGGGTAGAAGCCGCGTCGCATGGCGATATGACGCGCATATTCGGAATAGCCCGCATGATCGCCAAGTCCTCGACGCACTGGTGGGACGCGCCGTCCTCACCGACCGATATACCGGCATGTGTCGCACAGACCTTGACGTTCAGATTCGGATAGCAGATCGAGTTTCTGACCTGCTCCAGCGCGCGCTCGGACGCGAAAATCGCGAACGTCGACGCGAAAACAGTCTTTCCGCATGTCGACATGCCGGCCGCGGCCGACATCATATTTGCCTCGGCGATCCCCATGTTGAAATGCCGCTCGGGAAATTCTTTCTTGAAAAGCACCGTGAAGGTCGATTTGGATAAGTCCGCATCCAGGACCACAATATTCGGATCCGCTCCGAACTCTACCAAGGCCTTTCCATATGCCTCGCGGGTTGCCATCTTCGTCATACTTCCACCTCCAAAGCGGCGAGCGTCGCGTCGAGCTCCGCCATCGCCATGTCATACTGCTCTTGATTCGGGGCCTTGCCGTGCCATCCGGCTTCGTCTTCCATGAAGGACACGCCCTTTCCTTTGTGCGTCTTGGCGATGATCATCGTCGGCACGCCCTTGGTCCTCTCGGCCTCATCGACCGCAGCCTCGATCTGAGAGAAATCGTGACCGTCGATCATGATCGTATGCCAACCGAATGCTTTCGTCTTGGCTTCGATCGATCCGAGGCTCATGACATCGTCGGTCTTACCGTCGATTTGAAGTCCGTTGAAATCGATGAAGGCTGTCAGATTGTCAAGTTCATAATGCGCCGCAGACATCTGAGCCTCCCATACCTGACCTTCCTGAAGCTCGCCGTCGCCCATCAAAGCGTATACGCGGTACGATGCCCCGTCGAGCTTTCCCATCATCGCCATTCCGACGGCGGCGGAGATGCCCTGACCCAGGGATCCGGTCGACATGTCGACGCCGGGCACGCAAGCGCGGCACGGATGGCCTTGAAGCATCGATCCGCACTGGCGGAATTCCTTGATCTTGCATGTGTCGAAGAATCCCCGGTGTGACAGTGCGGCGTACAGTCCCGGAGCACAATGCCCTTTAGAAAGGACGAAGCGATCGCGCTTGGGATCCTCCGGATTTTGCGGATCCACTCGAAGTTTCTCACCGTAGAGATATGAAAAAATTTCCGTAGAGGAAAGCGAGCCGCCGGGATGTCCGGACTGCGCCGAAAATACGGCCTCGATAATCAGTTTCCGCACATTCGCGGCGAAAAGTTTTAATTTCTTTTCCTTAGTCTTGTCCATCAGAAGTCCCCTTTCGAAACGTTGTATATCACCATATACAGCTGTGCATACGGATGATTTCTCCCTGACTTACATATGCCCGCGGCACGCGCTTACCAACCAGGCAAGTGATCTCGTAATTGACAGTATCCAACAAATCGGCGATTTCATCAACCGAAAGACAAAAATCTTTACCGTTTATTCTTTGCTTCCCGAAAAGCACCGCCTCGTCTCCGACCCGAACCGGCTCTTCCACATCGGTCACGTCGAGCATCGACATATCCATGCACACGGTTCCGACGACCGGTACCCTTTGGCCGTGAAGAAGCGCCGAGGCCCGATTGGAAAGTCTTCTGGCGTAACCGTCCGCATAGCCGATCGGAATGGTCGCGATCACGCTCTCACGGCCGGCCGCAAAATGTCTCCCGTAACTGACGGTCTGTCCCGACTCGATCGACTTGACCAGCACGACCGAAGACTTAAGGCTCATAGCGGGCCTCAAGTCGACGTCGGTATATGGGCTCGGGCAGCCCGGCGGGATCATTCCGTATATGATCAGACCCGCACGAACCATATCGAGATGCATTTCCGGAAAGCGCAAGATCCCCGCGCTGTTGCAGATGTGTCGGATCGGAACGGAGAGCCCGCGCTTTTCGAGGATCTCAAGCGCCTCCGTGAAGGTCGAAAACTGCTTCCTCGTATAATCGTCGTCGGGCGTGTCCGCAACGGCGAAGTGCGAGAAAATCCCACGGATCAAGATGCCCGGAAGGCGGGATATCGTCAATATTTGCTCGTAGGAATCCTCGGTCGGAAGAAATCCGACCCGGTTCATACCGGTGTCGATTTTGATATGGATGTTGACGGTCTTTCCGGCCGCGGACGCCTGGTCCGATAACGCGCGGGCAAATTCCAACGAGAAAACGGTTTGCTCCAAGCACGCCACGATGATCTCCGGGATCCGCCTCACGTCGGTTTGACCCAGAATAAGGATCGGCGCCGTGATCCCGTTGCGTCGAAGTTCGACCGCTTCGTCAACCATCGAGACAGCCAGCCGGCTCGCCCCGTTTTGAAGGAGAAGCTCGGCGACCTGGATCGCTCCGTGACCGTATGCGTCTGCCTTAACAACCGCCGCGATCTCGCACACGGGGGAGGTGATCCTTCTGATTTCGCGCATATTGTGCGCCAGCGCATCCATATCGATTTCCGCCCAAGAGCGGCTCGGGAAATTCAGCATGATTTGCTCCTTGTGTTAAGACTACTGCCAACCGCATTCGCGGAACGCCTCGGACAGTCCGCCGAGCAAGTCGGTCGGTTGCATATACCTTCGCCCCAAACGCCCCGCGGTGATATCTCCGCTCAGGCCGTGAAAATATACCCCCGCGACCGCGGCCGTCTCGGGCTCGATCCCCTGCGCCATGAATCCGCCGATCAGACCGGCCAACACGTCGCCGGATCCGCCTTTGGCGAGTCCGTCGTTTCCGACCGTATTAATATACCACAGACCGGCCGGGGTAAAAATTGCGGTTTGATGTCCTTTCAGAACGAGAATGACGCCGTACTCGGAGGCAAACCAACCGGGTATCCGCACCCGGTCCGACTTATCCCACTCGGGCATGATCCTCGAAAACTCGCCGGGATGCGGAGTCAGGACAGGCGCCGGCAGAGCCGAAGTTTTTCGACGCATGAGTGCGTTCATAAGGGGCTCGCGGTGTTTCTGAATTATGCTCATCGCACCGGCATCCAGCAAAAGACGAGGGGTATTTTCGATCAGCATCATCAGTTCCGGTGGCATGTATTCGCCTTCCGGATCCAGTCCGGGCCCGTAAACGACGGCATCGGCCTCGGCGACGAGGCTTTTCAATCGGGAAACTCCGTCCCCGACCTCCTCCGGACGAATCTCGAAAACCGCCTGAGGACAGGCGTTCAACATCGGATCTGAAAGTTCGCGACCGGAAAAGATCCGCACCAGGCCCGTTCCGCTTCGAAGGCCCGCTTCACAGCACATGATCGCGGCGCCGCCCATTCCGGGAGATCCGGCACTGATCAAAAGTGTTCCGAATGTTCCCTTGTGTCCGTCCGCCGGTCTGAAAGGAGCAAGCCCCGACACGAGCGAGGAATCAATGCTCCTCGGAGCACCCTGACGCGGATTCATATCATTTTCATTGTTCATTTTCTCGCTCCCCCGATTCAAGTCCGGAAACGGTATTCGGCAATGTAGACAGGTCAAAAGGAGTTTCCTGATAAACATAGTAATTCAGCCAATTCGTGAAAAGCAGGGTCGCGCTCGATCTCCACCTCATCACGGGTTCCTTGGTCGGGTCGTCGTCCGGAAAATAATTCTTCGGGATATCGATCGAAAGGCCTTTGTTTATGTCTCTTAAGTACTCATCCTTCAAGGTACCGATGTCATACTCGGAGTGCCCGGTAATGAATATTTGCCGTCCGTGCAAGTCCGAAACCGCATATACGCCGCATTCCTGAGATTCCGAGAGGATTCGGAGGTCTTTATGACGCAAGAGATCCTCTCTTCTGATTTCCGTGTGCCGGGAATGCGGGATATAAAAAACATCGTCAAACCCGCGGAAAAGCTTGACCGGTCGGGTATAGGTCATGCAGTGAGGAAATATGCCGAATACCTTCTTGGGAATATCGTATTTCGGAATGCCGAAATGATAATAAAGCCCGGCTTGCGCTCCCCAACAAATATGAAGTGTGGAATAGACGTGTGATTTGCTCCACTCCATGATCTCGACCAACTCCGGCCAATACGTGACTTCTTCAAAAGTCATATGCTCGACCGGAGCCCCGGTGATGATCATTCCGTCGTAGAATCGGCTCCGGATATCGTCAAACGTCTCATAAAACTTCAACAAATGCTCAACGGCCGTGTTCTTGGGCATGTAGGATGACGTATACATCAAGTCGATGTCGATTTGAAGCGGCGAGTTCGACAGCGCCCGAAGAAGCTGTGTTTCCGTCGCGATCTTGTTGGGCATGAGATTGAGGATCAGGATCCGGATCGGCCGGATATCCTGTCGAAACGCCCGATCTTCGGGCATTACAAATATATGCTCGCGCTCAAGGATCTCGGTCGCGGGAAGATTGTTTTGGATTCGAATCGGCATAACGGTACGAAGCCCCTTTCTCAATCTGATTATGCAAGTCTGTACGAAGATGTCAAGAAGGCGATGCTTTCGAAAAGCACGGGACAATCATAAACGGAGGAGACTTCTCTCGTCCCTGGCTTTTCGTGCGGCAGAAGCGGCCGCGCCACTTTATAATTCGCCGATAAACTCCTGAAGGATCGAGTGATCCGGAACGATTTTAGAATCCACCTCCGGGATCCGCCCCAGATCCCGAATCAATTCCTCAGCGCGATCGATCGCCCGCTTCAGGTCGGCAAAGGCCTTTTTCGGAACGGTGCGCTCCATAAAAACCGACGGAGCGATCGTTCCATCCCGATACTGTTGAAGTGCTTCCAGTATATCCGAGGCCGCTACCGGCGCAATAACGAGCGACTCGTACGCGAGGATCGTATTGACATAAAAATCCGCCTTGCCCAAATATTCGTCGAAGTATAGTTTCTCTGAACCCGAGATCATCGGCCAATAGTCGATCGTCGCGAGCGCGTGAGCCCCCCGGTGACGTTTGTCCCGTACCACTCTTCGCAACAAGCGAAAATCATCACTGCGAAAAATCGTCTTGTCGGCAACGATCGCCCCGTGCGGCATCAAAAAAACACCGACCCATTCCTCTCGCGGCAGGACTCCGGCGATATCCTCCGCTAATCCGTGAAGGCCTTCGACGAGTACAATACCGTCAAGACCCAATGAAAACGCGGATTCGGGAGGCCCCATTTCCCTTTTTCGAGTCCGAAAATTGAAGTACGGGATCACGACCGGTCGATTACGCAGGAGATCCCGGATATTTTCGCCCGCCATGACCGTATCGATCGTATAAATCGACTCATAGTCCGGCCGCCCGTCCTCGTCGAAAATCGGGCGGACGACATCGTAATAGTTGTCCAGAGATAAACGGCACGCATTGTGTCCGCGGCCTCTCAGACCCGCCGCCAGACGCTCGGTGAAAGTCGTTTTGCCCGAGGATGTCGGCCCGGAAATGAAAACCGCGCGAACGCGGGGATGCTTCGCAATGTGGTCGACGACACTGCGGGTCATCTCTAAAAAATTCTCCTCCGCTTCATGGATAAACAATGGGAGCTTATTGACTCCCAATTGCATCTCCAGATCCTGCGTGGATAAAACAAGTCTTTCGGAAAGCTCGGCCAAGGAAAACCTCCTTAACGATCGATATGATCGGCCAAAATAAACTTGGCGATGATTTTGTCATAGCCGAGCTGCAACATTCGGATAAGAACGAAAATGATCCCCGGAACCACCAGCGCCAGAACGATCACCGCCAAAAACACGAAAACGATATACACCCCTCCGCTGATGACGCCGAGCACCGTGGCAAACGTACCGGCTGATTCCTCGTATCGGAGAGTATGAGCTTCGAGAGTACTGTTGAGATAGTCGATCAGGGTATCTTTGAGGTCTGCGGGAGCCAGTGTCAACTTCGGCCGTGCCCACGAGATCATGATCAGTGTCAGAAGTGCCTGCTTCAGCGTCTGAACCGTCAGGATCGGTATCTTCGCCCATATCGGAAATCGGTAATAGCGAAAACAGATAAACGGACAGGCAACGAAGAGGATCATAAAAATAACCAGTTTGACCGTGAAACTCCCCTCGATCAGCCCCGAAAGCTTGCCCGTTAAGTAATTGAGAAGAATGATGGCATTGACCAGTACACCGTACAACGCCAGAGAACTGATATGCCGTCTGTTTCCAAAATCAGTGTCACTCCACTGGACTCCCAGAAACAGACCTTCCAGATAATCCACGCATCCATCCTCCCAACCAGAAATTATCAATCATTGTAACAGAAATGAACAAGGCTGAAAACTAAAGGAGCCGGCCTCGCCTCTTCCGAAAAGCACTTCATCGGAGACGAAAGGGAACCCGGGCAGCGCATTCGACCATATCGCGAAACTCCCGCCATTGCACCGGAAAACTTTTCGATCCCGTGCTCCGGAATATCGTCCCGTCGCGGAAAGTAACACTTACCGTCCACTGTTCCGGTGCGACGGCTCCCTGCGAACTCACCGGCTCCGGGTAATTATCGCTCCAGGACAAAAGCCCCGTCTTTTCGATCTGATCGTATATTTTCCCGATGCAATCGGGCGTCAGGGAGCGGAGAAAGTTATTGTTCCACTGAAGGCTGTCGTTCCATGCGATCAGCCTGCGATCCAGGTAAATAGTGGCACGAAGACAAGCTTTTCGGTAACCGAAAAGTTCTGCTTCGATTCGTGTGATATCCGAATAATCTTTCATGCAGTCCGACCAACCTCCGGGCAATAATCTGGATTAACCCTGATATGACACCTCTTACTTGATGAGTATCCCGAACACGGAACTCGATCTGGATCCGATGACGATCATGTTGCCGAATACGATCGGAGAGGATTCCATGTTCGATCCGGTCGTGATCTCGTTGCCCGTTCCCTTGTTGATGATCGTCTGCAAATAGGTGATTCGCTCGCCGTTCTGACCGTTGACCAAATGCACCTGACCGAGGCTGTCGCACATCACAATGTACGCGTTTCCTTCCGCGTCATAGCAATCGACCGGCGAGCTCCACGAGTACATATTCATCTCGTAAGCCCAAACCTGCTCTCCGGTCAATTTGCTGTACGCGACCAGCCGATTCCCGCTACCGCGCCCCTTCGTCTGGCAATACGAAAAAATGACCAGGTCCGAAATATTCTTCTTCCCGATGACCGGGGTTCCGAGCATCCCGCCGTTGATGTCGCCGTTGGGATCGCTCTCGTTATGTGTCCAGCAGGACTGGGAAGTCTGCCAAACTTCTTCGCCGGTCATCGCGTCGATTTTGTATGTATATGAAGCACCCATATAGTCCAGTTCATTCTTTTGCCAGTCAACTTCCGTGCCGATATAGAGGTACACTCTGCCGTTATCCTCCTCGAGTACCGACGTTACGTCCGAATCGTCCCGCAAGTTCTTTACCCAGACCATCTGGAACGTATTCAGATCCAAGCAACACAGGTTACCGGAATTATCCGAAAAATAACCGTAGTGATCGTACACGGCCAGCGAGCTCTCTATACCGTAGGAGACACCCGACAGATTGTTCGCCAAATAACGGTAGACGATCGTCTCGGGAGAAACGGTGATCCTGCCCGATTCCTTTTCGTAAAAGGTGTTCAATTTAAGCGAATAGATCAATCCGTTCTCACTCGGGAAAATCAGCGTGTCCGTCTCGGCGTTGATGATCGGAGAGGAGTCACTACCGTACCAATTTCGGGGAGCACGGGAATCTTTACAACTCTGGAAATGCAGGAGCGTTCCGTCGATCAGGCTGTATATACGGAAGCCCATCTTCTTCTCCGCCTGATTATCCAAGCCCTGCCCTACATAAATCAACGGGTAGCCGCGCGGATCGAGCGAAGGGGTCCCCTTGACCGACGCTCCGATGACGATCGGGTCTCGCGTCGGCATTCCGTCATCAATATCGAAAAAGTGGATCTTGCCGTCGAGCGCAGCTTGGATCACCTCGGTCAATCCCTGCTTAAGACGCTTATCGGGATACATGTTCATCTTCTGCTGCAATTCGAAATCCCATTGTACGGCGAGGGGCTGGCCGGTCCAGGCGGTACCTCCCCACCCGCTCATCGATCCGAGCCGGTTGTACTCCCAAACCTGCTCCAAGGCACCTTCTTCGACAGTCACCGTTCCCCATGAGGCACAGTTGCGAAAATTGTTTCCCCGAAAAGTAAGGATCCCGGGTATGGTCTGATAATGCAGAGGATCGGTAAAGCGGATCGCCGGATCCCGCGCATATTGCGCAAGCTCGGTATCAGCGGAAAAAATGACTTGACTGTTGATTTTTGCGGAAGGAATCAGCTCTGCGGAAGGTTGACCGATGACCGTCTTCACTTGCGCCGTAGCCGGAAAAAGAACCGGATTGTGATACGGCATCTTCTCCGCGACCGGCGGAGGCGTGGGTGTCGCGATACTGATACCTCCCGAAATGGTAGTTTCGCTCAAAACATCACTCGAGCCGGTCAATGACGAATGCACTCCGGACTCTTTCGGGGGCTTCTTCAGAAGTGTTGAAATCACTAATGCCGCAACGGCAACGAGCAGGACTACTGTAAGTCCGACCATAAATCGCAGCGCATAATCCGGCTTTCTCCTGCGTGGTTGATGAAATTGATTGTCATACCGGACATATGGGGATTGTCTCATTTTTTACCTCCGGATCTCGAAAACATACCGAACATATACTATCACATGAGCAAAATAATCTCCAGATTGATTTGACGGAGTCAAATCTTAGAAACCGTATCGGATCAAAAACGGATATGCCAATTTTCATTCATTCGAAAACTACGGCTATCGATCAAATTGTCGCATTGCGCAACCTCGGCTGTTTTCGTTACCCGATCGAAATCGCACCCGATATCCGCACATACGCGGATGTCTTATCTCCTTTCGGGCGACCCCGCCTCTTCCATCTCCTCCGCATGCTTTTCAAGTTTGCGAAGACGATGGTGCATGCCGGATTTGGTGATCGGCGGGTCCATCATTTCGCCGAGTTCTTTGATCGAAAGACCCGGATTATTGATGAGCACCTCGGCGGCATCCTTGAGTTCCCGAGGCAAGCGTGCGGCCTCTTCGCGCATGAGTAGAGCTTTGAGGCGTTCGCCGCGGCGGGCGCCGGCTTCAGCCTGACGAAGGGCGTTGGCGGTGTCGCAATTGACCATTCGATTGACCTGGTTTCGGATTTCTTTATCGGTGCGAACATTTTCGAAATGCAAAAGGGAGATGTGCGCGCCGATCATCGCCAGAAAATCCGCGATCTGCGCCCCCTCCTTGAAGTAGAGGATGTTGCGGCCGTTTCGGTAAAGGAGGCTTGGTTCGATGTCCTCGGCATGCAGGAGAAGCATCAAAGCGCGGGCATAGACGGGATCCTTGACATGCAGTTCAATTTGATAGGCACGCCGGGGATCCGCGGCGGTTCCGCAAGCCATGAATGCCCCGCGGAGCACGGCGCGGCGGATGCGGGTCGAGGACGTTACCTCGTCATCGGTCGATTCCCCTCTAAAAGCATCAGCCAGAGCAACGAGCTCCCGTTGACCGGGTAAATCCGTGACTACGGTAAAATTCTCGGAGGTCTTGCCGACGGGAATGATTTCGGCGGCGATCCGCTTTTCGCGCAGGAGGCGGACGAGGCGCTCGGCGCATGCCGTTGACGAAGTTGTCAGTACGCGAAAGCGGCGATCGCCCTCGGCTCGTCCGGAATAAGCGCAGAGGATCATGGAAGCGATCTCCGCGCGGGATTCATCCTGCGCGCGGATCGGGATCTTATTTAAGTCTTTTCGAATACCTTCGGAAAAACGGACGGACGGCACGGCTATTCCTCCCGTACCTTTTCGGGATCCGGATTCACGGCGGCAAATCGAGGATCCTTTCCGATGTCCCGGTGATGGACAGCCGTCTGGATCCCCTGCGCGTTCAACCGCGCCGCGAGTTCCTCGGCGATATATACGGAGCGGTGGCGTCCGCCGGTGCAACCGACGCCGATCATCAGGCGCATCTTGCCCTCGCGGACGTAGAAAGGCATCAGGTACTTGAGCAAATCCGCCTGGCGCTCGATAAATTCCTTCGTCTCGGGATAACTTAAAAGATAATCCCGGATATCCCGGTTATGCCCGGAACTCATTCGAAGGTGTGGCTCGTAGAAGGGATTGGGAAGAAATCGGACGTCGTATATATTGTCGCAGTCGACCGGGATCCCGTACTTAAATCCGAAGGACTCGACCAATACGGAGATGCTCTGTGCCTCAGTGCCCCGGGAGATGATCCTCTGCAACTCCTCGCGGAGCGCCGGAATCGCCATCATCGACGTGTCGACGACATGTGTTGCGCGTTCGCGAAGCTCCTGGAGCATCACTCGTTCGCGGGAGATCGCCTCGGAAAGCCCGATACCCGTCGCCAGCGGATGTCTTCTTCTCGTCTCGCGGTAGCGATTGACAAGCACCTGGTCCGCCGCTTCCAGAAAAATGATGCGGTACGGGCAGGCCATTTGATCGACCTCTTTCATCGCGGCGTCGAATCCCTTCAGAAGTTCATTGCTTCGGATATCGACGACAAAAGCGAGTTTATCGATGCCGTAGCCCTCTCCTCCCTGTCCCTTGAGAAACGTACGGACCAGTTCCGGAAGGATCATCGGCGGTAAATTGTCAATGCAAAAGTACCCTTGATCCTCCAGATAGTTGACCGCCAAGCTTTTACCGGCCCCCGACATCCCGGTCAAAATCACCAGATCCATGTTTCTTCCCCCTTGTGCGACCGCCTTTGGTCGTTATTCATTTTCAAATCCGAGAAAACAAATCTCGGGGTCCAGTGTAACGCCGCTTTGTTCCCGGACCGTTCGGATGATATGTTGGCTTAAATCATATATATCCCGGGCCGTCGCGTTGCCCGTGTTCACGATAAACCCGGCGTGCTTGACCGATACCTGCGCTCCGCCGATCGAAAAGCCCTTCAGTCCGGCCTGCTCGATCATCGCCCCGGCATAATGCCCGGGCGGGCGCTTGAACGCACTGCCGCAACTGGGCATATTCAGCGGCTGACAGGAGGCTCGCTTGGCGTTCAACTCACTCATGCGCGTTAGGATCGCTTGCGGATCCTCCCGTTTGAGTGAAAGGTAAACGGAAAGCACAGTACCGCCCTTTTTCGAAAAGCGGCTCTCCCGGTATCCGAGTTCCATTTGATCGACCCGGTAGTCACGGACTTCGCCGTCGGCGTCAAGAGAGCGCGCGAAAAGCAGGATGTCGCCCATTTCCGCGCCGTATGCGCCGGCGTTCATGCGAACCGCTCCGCCGATACTACCCGGAATTCCGCCGGCGAACTCCATGCCGGCACCGCCCGCCTTCGCCGCCCGTACGGCGACCGAAGACAAAAGCGCTCCCGATTCCGCACGATAATAAACACGATCCGAAGCATCCGGGATCGGGTTGCCGTCCTTATCCGAGGGAATCCCCGGCAAATCCTCCGGTGTCACCTCGGATATGTCCGCA
>CAYPAL010000016.1:0-19024 GCA_964408695.1 uncultured Oscillospiraceae bacterium
ACGACCTGCGTCCCCGCGGCCAGATCCCCCACATGACGCTTATCTTTTCGAAAAAGACAACTGAAAATCGCCGGGGTCGGAAACGACCCCGGCGTTATGACTTTCTCTTCTTTTATGAGTTCCGCAAACAACCGAACTCGATGCCGGCGATCTCCCGTCCGTGCTAATCCTTACTGACCGTCACGGACGAGGCCGGTACCAACGTGCCCTCGATCCAGATTCCGAAGCTCTCGTATGTTCCGTATTCATCTTCAAATTCCGAAACTTCCGCGCTGCCGAGGTTATAGCCGTCGGGGCTCACTTCAACGCCACCCTCAACGAAACGGATGTCGCCTGTCATAACGGCCGGCATACTCGGGCCGGAACAATGAAAGCTTCCGGTGAAGTCAGCAAACTCCAGTACGCCCGTACCGATCACGCATTCGCTTTCCGGATCGCCGTTCATTGTAACCGTAACAACGGACGAGCCCGAGATCCGGACTTGAGGGCATTCAATACCGAGATACTCCGACGCACCGGACACTGTAACCGTGAAGACGGAGTTTTCAACCGAGAGCGCATGCATGCCCAGAACCCCTCCGTTTGTGCTGTTCAGCCGAACGACAGAGTTTGTAAACGACCACCACTGCATAACCGATCCTTCGTCGTTCCCGATCGCAACGTAAGAGTTGTTGATTTCAAACTCCAGATCATTCACGTCAAAATCGTCTGCGCAGTATACGCCCCCTCCGAAAGTAAGGCTCGCGCCGGTTCCCGTGCCTGTCAGTTGTACCGGGCGATCAAACCGTGCGCCCCCGTACCCGCTCGTATCAATCAGCGAGCAACTCCCGGAAATTCGAATCTCGAGTCGCGTCGACGCTTCCTCTGTCGTAAGCAATCCATCCATCGAAATGTACTCACCGGAGATGCTCAGGTTGTCGAAAGTGACAGCCGTCACGCCGGAGGCGGTCACTACGTGAATATCTTCACCGGTTCCGCTGAAAGTCAACCCGTTGCCCGTTATGGTCAGGGTATATATTGAATAATACTCGTTAAAATCGTACGTGTATCCGGAGATCCCGTTCACACAAATGTCCTCGTATGTTGTTCCGTCCGTCACGATGATCCCGGTCTCATCGAACGTTCCGTCGATGCGGATCGCCCGGTATTCGGCGGTGTATGTCGCATTCCCGCTGACGGTCGTGTTGTACGGGAGGTCCGGAGTCCATCCGATAAACACGTACCGGAAGGTGTCATCCGCATCGCGCGTCGGACCTGTCGGCGGCACGATCGGATCTCCGGAGTCGTACGTCTGCGCGATCGTTGACGACTCGTCGGTGAAATGCCCTTCGCCCGCGTCAAACGTGATCGTGTAAAATCGGATCGCGCGGTATTCGGCAGTATATGAGGCGTTCCCCGTCACCGTCGCGTCGCCCGAAATGACGGGTTGCCAGCCGGCAAACTCATAACGGTATGTAGCATCCGCGTCGCGTGTCGGAGCGGCCGGCGGCACGATCGGATCGTCGTAATGGTATGTTTGCACGATCGGTGAAGCCACGTCCGCGAACTGCCCATCACCCGCGTTAAACGAGATCGTGTATTCCTTGGGTGTTACGGTGTAGATCGCGAAAAGCGTCCGGTCGCCGTTGATGAGCAAGTTGTCATAATCCCTGCCGGTCCCGGCATCCGCTTCATCCGCCCACCCGGAAAACTCGTACGTATTGTATTGATCCGCGAGCTTTTCTGGCTCATCAACAAAGGATATCGTCGTTCCGTACGGTGCTGTGACGGTCTTCTCCTCATCTCCGTCTCCGAAGGTTCCGCCGTTTGCGTCGAAAGTGATCGTTTTGTCCACGCCGACCGCTTCGAATCGGACGGCCACCCCAATGTCCTCGTAAGGTTGTCCGTCCGGATCGAGGGAACTGCCGAAGCGATACGGAAGCGTCAGTCCGTAACCGGATACGACATAATAGTGATTTACGTCCGTCGGTTCTTTACGGATCTCCCCAAGCATATCCTCCGTGATCAGATCTCCGTATTCTCCCGTCAACTTGAGGGTTTTTCCTTCATAAAAGAATCTCACCTTATACTCGATCGAAACGCCCGCCTTATAGACCGGCTCAAATGTTAAATTGTATTTGTAGTCGGTATAGAAGTCCTTCATATAGAGCTTGACATACGCACCGTTCACCTTTTCCGTCGATTGCCAGTAATCTACCACATAGGATTTTCCGGCGGCCTTATAGGACACCTGCGGAAGATAGAGGACGTTATACGGCGCATAGGTGCCCGTAAACTCCTTCCGACTCGTCCCGTCCGAAAAGGTGTGCTCTCCCGCATCGAAAATCGTCGTGACCTTGAAGTAGTTCTTGACGTAACGAGGTAAGAAGACACTATCTTCATAAACGGGTCCGATCTTTACACCCGCTTCCGTCTCAAAGTGCCTGAACCGATACTCAAAATAATCCTCTTCTCCCTCATAGACGAGATCGATCGTCGGAGCCTGCGGCGTTTTTCCGGGCAGGATCTTCTGCTCCGAAACCACACGTCCGTCCCGGTCTTCGAACTTGACGCTCACATACTTTTTGAAGTACGCAAAATACGCTTGAGAATTTGTGGTCACCGGACCGAATGAAGGCCACCATTCCCACCTCCCTTGCGAGCTGTCGCCATAAGCGCTCATATCCGGAGCGACCGGAGTCTCCCCTTTTTTTACATAAGCGCCGGAAATATATTTCCCGTCCGCATAAAAGTTGACGCGGCAATAGTCGGAAGATTGAACGTAATTTGCACTGTATGAATAATCCGAAGTTACCCGACGCAATGCCGGACTCCATTCCAGAAATTCCCAGCCCGGTTCGATCGAAAAATCCGTCAAAGCCGGTGTAGTCGGCATGTCGCCGTACAGCGACGGGATCTTAGCGATCGATTCGGTCGAACTTCTTCCCGTCGTCGCGTCGTATTGGCTTCCGTAAAAACTGATGTCCCGGGTATTGGGCACACAATCCAGGTGATACTCCGTGTCCGCGTAGATTGCTGCAATATCCTCTTTCCAGGGTTTCGCCCAAGTGACCAGACGCAACGGTCCTGTAATCGATTCCATCTCGTAAAGATCCTCGGAAGGCGGAACGGGAACCTGTCCGACGTAATACTCCTTCTGCTCGATCATTTTACCGTCCGGCCAGGCAAACGAGGCCATGTACTTTTGGGAACTGTCCTCGACCTGATATTTCATGTAGGTCATGTTGATCGTCTTGGTGATCGGTTCATATCCGTTCGAAAACAGCGAGCTCCCCTTCGTATATTGAACGACCACCGTAAAATCGAGGCGCTCCGGCGCGTTCTCCGCGATATTGATCATGCCGGTTTCCGTGTTCACGGAAATGTGCTTCAAGTCATCCGCAGTGCCTTTTCCGGTCTGATCTTTGATCAGATACATCGCGTAATCCCCGCTCAGGGCAGCGGGCTTGATATTGATTTTGACGCCTCCGGAACCGCCCGTGATATCAACATATTTCAGTTTGAGAAGGTTGCCGCCTTTCAAATTGTAGGAATTCGTATTGAAGGTTAAGGCGTTTTCCGTCTCGACAAACTCGGACGCGAATTCCGTCGAGCCGATCGTTAAGATCGGGAACTTGAACTCGGCGATGGTCAATCGGTCTTGCCATCCGAACAGGTTCCAGGAAAATTCGAGCGCGAGATAGATACCCGTCTCGCTTTTGATCCCGCCGGCCATCGAAAAGCCCTTGACCGTATCGTAGTCAAAGCGCACGAATCCGGATATTTCTTCGTAGACGCCGATGTCCACGCAAAAGCCGAAATTGAGGACGTCATTCAGATGCACGACGCTGAAGTTGATCTCCGCCCGGAATCCGGCGCGGATCCCGATCTGACCCTTGATGATGAGCGTGAAGTGCGTCCGCGAGGACAACCGCTCATTGACGGTTTTCAAGCCGTCGCCTCCCAGATTGCTCAGTCCGATTTTTCGAACCTCGGTGTTGTCGAAGTTCAGGTTGAGTCCGACGCGCATGCCGATATCGACATGGAACGTCAGCTTGAACTGAATGCTCAGTATCTCGTAAATGGCGACGGTCTTTTCACCGAGTTCCTTACTGAAAAGCTCCACATACTCAAGATCGTCCCCGAAGAAGTTATCCCGATTCATGCTGTCAACGATTTCCTGGGTCTTATCCGTACTCGCCGAGTTGACCAGGTTTTGGATCTCTTCGGTGATATTGAGTTGCTGTTCTCCGGTGCCGGTGCCGATCACCGCCTGAAAATCGAGATTGCAGTGATTCGTGATCGTTGCTCCCTTGTAGATATTCGCCGTGAAATTATCCTGCAGTGCAATAAACCCATAGGCCGTCTCGGTAATATCGTTAGTAAGTGTCAGATTGAGCGTCACTTTGATCTTTTCATTGAGCGGGATCGTGATATCTCCCGTCGAAAACTGAACAATACCCCGAACTCCGTTCTCTTTTCCGGCAGCGTCAAATGTTTTCTGAATACTGACCTTGACCTCAATGTTCTGAAACAGATCCGCCAGATCGTCGATACTCATCTTTTCGAACCGCTGACGATCGGTGACGCTCATTTTCGAAAGCGCGCTTAAGACCGACGGACTGCCCTTGACACCTGTCGCGATACTTCTGCACAGGTAATCGTATCCTTCGCTGCCAAGAAGCGATATCTCCATTTCCTGTTCCAGGGCACGGATCGCTTCGATCTCCTCCGTGTCCTCAAAATAAACCGCGTCTCCGCTGTAGTAAATCTCCAGTTCCGAATAGATATCCTCAATATTGGGCGAGATCAAATCCAGATACCTGAAGGTATCGGTCGTTCCCGTATCGATGACTCTGTAATATTGATTTCCCGGAACGTCGGACTCACCGTTTCCGAGGCTGATGATATCTCCCTTTTGATATTCTCCGGCCGCGGGGAGCAGGGCCGCGCGATAAATCGTTTTTCCGTCGTCGCGGGCGTCTCCCGTCTGTCCGTTCACCACGATTCCGGCAATCTCAAGGCTCGCCGTGTCATCCGAGGAAAGAAGCTTGGGGTCGGCTTTTTTCACGACATGGTTCACATTTTCCTTGAAGACGGTAAACGTATACGCCGTGATGCCCGGATCGGTCACCGCCCGGTCGCCCGCCTTTTCGAAAAACACCGTCTTTAAGTCGAGCCGTTCGATCACATAGGAATATCCCGGCGTGAAGGCTTCTTCCGAATACAGCAAATATCCGTCTCCCTCCGGCCTCACGGAAAGAGGCGGACAGATATCGCTTTCGGCACAGGAAAAGCGGAAATATTGCGCTAAATTATCGCCGGTCAGTGCGATGTCGGAACGGACCGTGAAAGTCATATCGGGATCACAGTCGCGGATGTGCTCCCGGAGATCTCCTTCCATGTCCGGCTCCACCCATGCGGCATAGAGGATCGTATTCGTGTCGAAAACATCCTCAGCGCGATAGGCATTGACGGGACCTTCCTCGTAGTACCACCCGGCAAATACGTATCCCGGGCGAGAGGGTGCGGCGACGTCGGTCAATTTTTCGCCCTTGGGGATCGTCCGACTTTCCATAAGAGTTCCGCCGGTACTTTCAAAGGTTACAATCACATCCTCTTTTGCCGCGGAACCCTTTGATCCGAAGATCAGGAATCCTCCGACTCCGATCCCGAGCACCAATACGGCAACCAGACTGATGATCCCGATCCGTTTGACATTGCGATCCATGTTTCGAAACATTGTGTGTCCCCCCCACTTTCTGATGTGCCAAAACTTCAGCTTTCGAATTCTTCTTGTGACCCGGTACGTTCGCTCGCTATTTATTCTCTATTAACTATTGAGATCCCGTCGCCGAGATTCGCACGAACAGATCCCGATCGGGTCATACGGCGTATTCTCCCGATAGAACCATCCGCATCCGCCGCAGTCGCCGGGTGTTGGCATACCGACGACCGCCGGCTTCGCGTACGAACAGCGCTCCTGCTCCGCCGTTGCAAAAGGTCTTCCGTCTTCGGTGTATTCCGGGGTCAACTCAAAGTCCGGGTAGAGCGGGTAGCTTTCTCCGGACTCCGCGTCAAACGCGAGATAAACGGGGAAGTTTTTCCCTCCCGCACTTAAGATTTTATACGGCGACCGATCTTGCGGATACACCTCGGTTTTTCCCTTTCCGCGCAACGCAAAAAAAGAAGCAGACACCTGCCTACTTTTATATTATATAACCTGTCGAAGCCGGGGGAGTGTCAAATCACACCCGAAAAGTCACGTTTTTGGGGGAAAGCGAGATTTTCGACCTCGTTCCTTTTCCGGGAAAAATAGAACCACGGAGTCTACTCCGTCCGAAGCATACCCGCGAAAAGCACTGTGACGGTCACATACGCGCCCATCGCGGCACAGAACAAACACTTGAGCGCGATGTAGAGATAAAACGGAACCGCGGAAACCCGCAGGATCAAAAACAGCGGAACCACCAGTGCGGACAGGATCAAGGCGGTGACCGCCCCGAGCAGGAGACACATCGCGACCGGTCGCCGGGAAATTTTCGACAAAAGTCGCGTCGCAGGGTTTTTCGCGTCAAGGAGGCCGGCGGTCTTGTCTCTTCGTAAGCTTGACCGGCAAAAAGGCGCGGTGATGAGGAAGGTCAGAAGACAGGTGATCGTGATGTCGATCGATATGCTCACCGCGTCCGTCGGAACAAAGTCCGCCCGGTGGTAGATCAACGCGGCGATGAATCCGCCGATGAAAAAATTGAACGCGGCACAGATCAATGCCTGAAGGCGCAGATAGGAAGTGAGCTCCTTGGTCATGATCCTTCACCCGGGGGATCGGCCCACGCTTCCTTTTTCTTTGAGAGCACGATGTATTGTTTCAGTTCGTCCCTTCCCGACACCATCAGCTTCTGATAGATTTCCAGCATGATATTTTTGAGTCTGCCGACCGAAATATTAAAGTGCTTGGCGATTTTCGCGTACGGAATATGGCGCGATACCATCAGTGAAATCTGGTATTCCCGGAGTGTCAGGATCAGCGTGATATTATCCTTTGTAAACCGGTTGTGAAAAGAGATCCAGTTCCTGATCGACCGGGACCACTGTGCGACGACGGCGTCGCGATACTCCGGAAACTCGCGCTCCAGGCATTGCTCCACAAGCCCTCCGAGATCGGAGACCGCCTCCGCAAAAGGCGTGACGAAACCATGAGGCAGAGCGATCCGCATCGCCTCCGAAAGCAGGTGCTTCGCCTCTTCCTCGCGATCCAGATCGTAGCAGGCGCGTGCGCAAGTCACGCGAAGATAAACTCCGGTCAGTGTGATTCCCTCTTCCCGTCGACTGAAAAGAAGTGCGCTCTGCGCTAGGCACAGCGCCGTTTCATACTGACATACGCACATGAAATATCGGGCGCGCAAATACAGTAAATACGGCGGGGTCGCCTCCTTCGGAAACGCCCCGAAATCGCCTTTTTTAAGCCATTCGGGAACCATTTTGGGTGCGATGACGCTTACCGCCACACTGGCAAGTGCCAGTTCCGCGACCGCCGCCAAATCGCCTTCCGGATCCTTCCGGATCATCTCCTTCAGATATCTTTCGATATCGGAATACGCACGGTAGTCGCCCATGCTGATCGCCGCCGCGACACCCACCAATGAAGCGCGAACCCGAACCGCGTCATTGTCGTCATTGGCTTTATAGCAGCGCATCACGCGCGAAAAATCACCGCGAAGGTACGCGATCTCCGCCTCATATTGAAGCCGTGCCCAAGGTTCCGCGATCGTGTCCAGGATGGAATCCGGCCGGTCGGCAGGCATCGGAGCGGAAGTGATCCGAAGGATTTCCGACATCGAGTTGGGCGCTTGTCGCTCCCCGGTCCGACCCTTCCCGCGTGGATCCGACGGTTTTTGCGCATCGTCCGGGATCATCCATGATCTTCCGTATTTTTGCGCGCCGGAAATACGCCCTTCGGCCAAAAGCCTCTGGACCTGCCGGACTGAAACGCCCCATCGCTCCGAGATTTCGGAAACGGAACAGTACTCCATGATATGCTCCTGATGAGTAATATTGATTATCTCATTATAGTCGTTTGAACGACGCAATTAAATAATAATTTTGTCGAGTCGCCGCGAGAGATGTCTTCTTGATTCGAAAACCGCCCTTGTCGGTATCTTTGTGAAAAAACGGATGGTTCATTCAGTTCCCGAGCAGTCCGCTGAATGCTTCCTCGGCTCTTTCGAGAATACCGCTTTCCGGATCCGTTTCAAGGGTGTGGAAGAAAAGGACGTATCGATCATAAACGATCACATAATCCGTTTCGAACTGATTTAGATATGCCTCTTTAGCTCCCCATGGGGCTGCGTCGATCCCGGTGTTGACTTCTCCATCTTTTTCGCCGGATTTCTCAAGTGTACGGAGATACGAGTGGATCAGGCTTTCATGGGGACTATAATATATACTGTAAAATATTTTGCCTGGATTCGTCTCTTTGTAGACCCCTTCCGACGTGTACTGATAAAGCCCGGCAAGGATCGTCCCTTCTCCACTCGCTCCATTTTTACTTTCTCCGATTTCCGGAAAGAGATCCGAGATCGTCACGGGAATACTGTTTCGATCCGGAACAAAAGCTTCGCGCACATCGGTCCGGATCACAACTCTCTCTCCTTGAGACCATTCCCTAAAAACGATAAATATTTCCATCCCCGCGAATAAAATGATCAAAGAAAATGCAACGGCAAGGGTAACGATGAGCGTCTTTGAAGACGAGAACTTTCGTTTCTTAAGGACAAAATACGTAATTGCTATGGCGGCGATCCAACCGAAGCCGAAAAGCACCTGCCGAAGCATTTCAAATTCACCCCGCATCGCATTATAAAAGCCAAGAATGATCGGAACCGTCGCAATCGCGATCAAGACGACAAAGTCGCGCCTCGACGTCCACTTCGCCGCACGGGTTTCTCTATATGGGATCGGTAAACCATCACGGACGGCTCGCTTCGCCTTTTGGTACCAGAACAGGAATTCAAGATTGTACATAACAAGAAAGCCGACAGGAAGCAGTAAACATACCACGATCAGTAAAAAAGAGTATCGGGTCGCGGCAATGGCCGGAAAATCGCCGGTTAGCATCGACAACAGAGAGAAAATAAACATCCCAAACAGGGCGAGCACCATGATCATGATCGTGGAGAACTGCGCTCGTTTGGCATTTCTGAGTTTCTCCTCGGGGTCCGAAACGATCTCGGGAGCGTCTTCCTTTTCGGTCCGAAAAATGTAAAGCGGCCCGTAATTCGCCACGAAGGACCATCCGGCTTGCTCGCACAAGTCAATATAGTCCCTTGACTTCCCGGTGAGCGAATGTCCCGAGATCAGTGATATATCCAAAAGCTCCGCCGAGTAACGCACCTTTTGGGGCTCGCACCGATGATACACCGCGAACAGGCGCAGCGACTCCAGTCGCCATCCCTCGGACTCCATCTTTTCGAGATGCTCGCGGATCGCGGTCAGGTCATTGTATCGGTACATATTCAATTCCTTACGCTTTTCCTTGTCCATTCAGTCCCTCCACAATCGCCCGACCATCGTCCGCGAGACGGGCGATCCGTTCGTATTCTTCCTTCAGCATTTTGATTCCGTACGGGGTGATGATGTAATTTTTCCGCTTCGGTTCTTCGCTCACGCAGCGGATCATCTCGTTGCTCTCGAACTTTGAAAGCATCGTGTAGAGGGTCCCCGGTCCGACTTGGACCCGGCCTTCGGAAAGCTCGGCAACATCGCTCATGATCTCGATGCCGCAGCGCTCTTTCGTCAGCGACAGCAAAACGTAGTACATCGATTCGGAAAGTGTTTTCAGCGCCTCGCGCGGCATGTCCGGCCTCCTCATATCGTTTATCGATACATTTTGAAGTCATTATATATCGTTTATCGATATGACGCAATAGCCTTGTATTAATTCTCGTTCTTTCTCCGTTTTTCAGCCAATACCTCCCGTTGCGGTCTTCTCAGTCTCAAACCCGGACGGATCGTCCTACCGATCTGTGCGCTTTATCATTTGGATCCGGTCGGCAACCTTTTGATCCGGTTCCGGATCGTTTGTTAATCACGCTTCGGATTTGGTATACTTTGCTGAGGGTCCACGCGTCCCGTCAATATAAAAGAAAGCCGGAACGTTCATGAAATTATCGGATTTAGCCCGTTATCGAAACATCGTCATCCAGTGCCACGATAACCCGGATCCCGACGCGGTCGCTTCCGGGTACGCTTTGTACCGGTACTTTTCGACGGATCCGGCTCGATCGGTCCGTTTGGTATACTCCGGCAAGTACCGGATCTCCAAAACTAATATCCTGATGATGCTTGAGCGGCTCGACATTCCGCTCGAATACGCCGAAACGCTTCCGGAGCCCGCCGAACTACTGGTCGTCGTCGACGGCCAGTACGGGGAAGGAAACGTCTCGACACTTCCCGCCCGACATGTCGCGGTGATCGATCATCATCCGGACAGCGGACGCACCTATGATCACAAGGAGATCCGCAGTACGTACGGAAGCTGCGCAACTCTGGTGTACCAGCTTCTGAACGAAGCAAGGGTCGATGTCAACTCGGATATCGGCCTCGCCACCGCGCTTTACTACGGCCTTTACACCGACACTAACAGCCTGTCCGAGATCTCCCATCCCGCGGACAAGGACTTGCGGGATGATTTAAGCTACAACAAGAGTCTGGTCCACTCGCTTCGTAACGCAAACCTCTCGGCGGAGGAGATCGTTGTCGCGGGCGACGCGCTGAAGAACGCCTCCTTTGATGACGACAATCGCTTCTCGGTCGCCGAAGCCGGCCCCTGTGATCCGAATATCCTGGGTTTTATCAGTGATATGCTTCTTCAGGTGAACCGGTGTGATTCCTGCGTGGTTTTCTGCCGGTTGCCGTTCGGCATCAAGTTTTCCGTTCGGAGCTGTACACTCGAGATCCACGCGGGAGAAATGGCCGGAAGTCTGACCGAAGGCCTGGGATCCGGCGGCGGTCACAGCGAGAAAGCCGGCGGCTTCATCAGCGAAGAGGCACTGACGGAATTCTTTTCGAGCGAAAAGAAACCGCTCACCTCCGGCCTTTCGCGAACGACCTCGCGCGACGCGGATTTTTTCCATGACCGCGTGATCTCTTATTTACAGAGCTTTGACATCCTCTATGCGACCGAATTTGATCCGGATCCCGAGGCGATGGCAACGTACATAAAACTGCGGGTGCCGCTCGGCTATGTGCGCAGTCTGGATGTTTTGGCCGAGGGCGACTCCGCCACCGTGCGCACGCTGGAGGGCGACATCAATATTCGAGCTTCCGCGGATATTTATATCATGATCGGCATATCCGGCGAAGTGTACCCGATCAAGAAGGCGGTTTTCGAAAAGCGCTACGTCGCAACGACCGACCCGTACAAAGCCTCGTTCGAGTATTCGCCGACCGTCAAGCGCACCGATACGCAACGATCCGTCCCGCTTATCGATTTTGCCTTCGTCTGCGTACCGAGCGAGGAGACCCGGATCTTCGCGCGCCCCCTGGATCGGACGATCAAGGTGTTCACCGCCTGGGATCCGGACCATTATATGCTCGGGAAACCGGGGGATTACCTCGCCGCGCACTATGAAAACCCCAAGGATGTGTATGTTATCGCGCGCGATATTTTCGAGAAGACTTATCGGGCGACCGATACGGAGCCCGCTTAACTGTCGAGGTAATACTTGATCCGGCTCTCCTCCGATAGCTCCCGGTCACCCAGGATCTCCTTCGCGATCCGAACCAGATCCTCGAGTTCACGGTAAGGGAATCGATAGAGAATATCGATGTCAAGAATGAATACCTCTGCTCCATCCGCGCTGAAAGACTCAAACTCCGGAACCTCCGCCAGAGGATGGATCCCCTCCCCGATCCCGAACAAGATCGCCTTTCTTCCGCTTACGGCAGCCAATACCTCACGTTCCGGACACCGGACCCATCGCTCCACTTGGTAAATATCGTCTTCGCCGGTATAGACCAGGCGACCCGTGTCGACACTTGCGGCACGAATACGATAATCGTCCGTCTGATACATCAGGATCGATCCGTCTTCGATAAAGCAACCGGAGAAATTGCTCTCGATTGATGCTTCGATCGTTGAAACGATCTTTCCGGTCTTCAGATCAACGATACGAATACACTGATCCACGCACGGGATCGCCGCGCGGTCCGCGGTTTCATCGAAAACGACCGCGCAGTTATAGCCTTGGGACAGATCGATGCGGCTTTCGAAGGAAATCTCTTCTCTATCCTCCGTCCGGACCGCGTACACGCCGGTATCGTCCCGAAGAAGCAGGAATTTCCCGTCGTCGGAAATGGCGACATATGAAATGACGTTTTCGAGATCGTCACCGAGTTCGAGCTCGCAAACAACATCTCCGGTCGATACTTCGACCATTACCAAGTTGAGATAATTCATCAGAACGATATGACGCTGGTCTCCGCTGACCTCCACGCTCATGACCGATTTCAGGACGGAAGAAAATCTCTCGGGGTCTTCCTCTCCGGTCTTATATGCAAGAAGCGCTCCGTCTTGCAGAGCGAAAAGAACTCTGTCCCCGTCAAAAGCCGCGCCCATGACGTATGATTCGAGCTCGAACTCAGATGTCAGTGCGCCGGTTTTCGCGTCGAAAAGATACGCGCGCGTGCCGTCTGTCCCGGCAACCTGAAAACAATGAAGCAGATATTTGTCGTCGGGGCTGATCAAGGAAAGTGATCGATAATCAACGTCCGTGAATTCATAAACCGTTTCCCGATCCGGAGCCTCCACATAGGAATAAACCATGACGGTTTTCGAGTCGTCGGGGACCAGTACCATAACTCCCGATTTCCCTGACATGGTCAATACATTCGCTTGGATAAAAAAGTCGAGATCCTTGTATTCTCTTCCCAGATAGAGATTGATCCACTTCACATGCCCGAGTCCGGTCACATAGACCATGTAGCCGGTCTCCTCATTTATCATGTAGCCCGAGACGCTCGAGGGCGCGATCACTTCCGAATTCAACATCCCCGTCTCAAGGTCAAACGTGAGGATTTTGTTCTCGACGACCAATAGAACGCGATCGCTGTACTCCTCCGAGTGAATAAGTGATGTCTCCTTGATCAAAACATCCAAGCGCGACCGCTGAACGGAAAAGTCCGAGGTCCAGACCTCCCCGCCGTCGTCCGACCGGTGACAGGAAAAACGCATGTCGATGTCGCCCGATTCATCGTACCAGTTCGAGAAGTCAAAGGTCCCGCAGACGAGCCTTTCGTCCTCAGTGAAGGAAAGATAAAAAGTGCCCGAATAGGATAACTCAAACCCGGATAACATCGCTCCGCTTTGAACGTCGACTGTTTGCACAACAGCATTCGATCCTTCCAGGATTATATCGGAAAAGAGGAACGCCAGCCGGGAACCGTCCTCCGATAAAGCGATCTCGCTCAAAAACAAATCCTCCGCGTCGTACAAAACGTTCGAGAGGATCGAACCGTCCTCCGCAGACAGAACATAACAGGACTCCTCACCGGACAAACGGACCGCGACAGAAGTTCCGTCTCCGCTCACGGCAAAAAACGGCGACGAGTCAAAAAGCACGGAAAACGACTCTCCCTTGATGTCCGCATAGGACAGGCTCCATAAGACCTCGCCGGTCGCTCCGTCCGCGCACATTACGCTTGTGTTTCCGAACGCGATCAGGCGATCATCGGGAAGGATCCTGAAGTCATAAAAACGCTCGGGCGTATCGTCACTTGAAGGAGGGCTCAGCTTGGCGATCCGGTTTCCGTTCTCTAACTCGAAAAGGTGGATCGTACCCCGCTGGTCGAGTGTGGCAAAGAAAAGACCGGACGGCGCGAAAAGCATTTTATCTTTGGCGACAGCGTCCAGCTCGACCGTATAATCCGGCACCAATTCGTTTCCGATCGCGTACGCTTGAAGTGCCTTGGACAGGGCGTATTCGGCGGAGGGCACGATCGGTCGCTCCGGGTTTTCGAGACTCTTCGGCAAGGCCTCGAGCGCGATCTGGATCGCCTTGGTTCGATCCCCCTGCTCCAAAAGCCGGCTCGACGTATCCGCCAGAAACCTCGATTGCGTGATCTGTTGTTTCCTGAAGTTCTCCAGGATCTTCTGATTCTGCATATAGTTATACACGCCGAACGCGACGGCCAGGAGCGCGACCGCCGTGACCGCCGCGAATATCCTACGGTTCCTCTGTTCTCTATGTCGCTGTTTCAGGTCGTCATAGCGACAGCCGAGGATCGGTGCGGCCAGGCGAAAGATCTTTTTTTTAATGATTTTTTTACGCGTTTGCGGATCCGGCGCGCGGTAATCCGCGGCAAACGGCTCGGCGATCGTCTTGTAGACATAGGTCTCGCCCCGGACGTCGATCTCGCGCTTCTCCTCATATAGGAGAGGCTTCGGAAAGGATTGCTTCGGCTCACCTTCGATCAGGACCGGCAATACACGCTCCCTCCCGTGGGCCTTGATGAAATAGGACACCTCATTACTGACCCACTCGGACTCCGGCGTGCGCGGCGAACAAATGACGATCAGAAACTCCGACTCATCGAGCGCGGAAAGGATCTCGTCGCTTAAACTCGACGAGACCGTCAGCTCCTCCTGATCGCGAAAAACCCTTTGGATCTTACTTTTGCCGGTCGCCTTGCGTATGCTTCCCGGAACCCTAAGACTCTCGAGGCGCTTGTGGATCTGTTCGGAAACCTCGATATCCTCGGGTGCGTGCCGATAACTGATAAATGCGTCGTATTTCATGATGCGGTCATCCTTTTCGCGTCAAATATTTATCATTATAGCGGACACGACGGACAAAGCGAAACGGAGACCGGGTATTTCGCGAAAAGCCGCCCGCCCCGGAATTCGCGGATCGTTACTCCAAAACACAAAACTCCGCGACCTGGTTTTCTTTCCCCTCATCGGTGTCCGAAAGCAGGCGTATCTCTGCCGTCCGCCCCTCGTGCCGAAGCCCCAACTCGACAAACAGCAAGAAGATGCCGATGTCGATCTTGTTATAAAAGGACAACAGTCGGGCCGGTATGATGCCCCGGCTCCCGAGGATTCGAGAGACAAGGAGTCGGCCGGGCTCGGAGCGGACGAACCACGGCTGAGTGTTGCAGGCGCTCGGCGCGTACTTGGCGACCTCGACGACCTCCCGATAATCCGTCCCCTCGAAAATCTCTCCGGTCGGCTTGCGTGTTGCTTTTCGATAATCCTTTCGAAAATCGCCCGGCTCCGCCTTTTCGATCGCGAGCATGATGACAAAGGAAAGCCCGTCTATGCGCTTCTCGCGCGTGCGGCCGAAACCGTACCAGCAAACACCGATGTCGCGCGCGGTCAGCCACAGATCCAACTGCTCCATCATGTAGCCGGCATTATAAAGGTAGTATTCGTTCTTTTCGCTATAAAAAAGCACGCAGTACTGCCCGCGCTTGCAGTTTGTTTTCTCGCGGGGCACGATCTTAAAGGCGACGCGCGTGCCCGGAGTCAGCGGGCGGATCCGGCTCGTAAACGCCTCAATCTCCTCAAGTTCCCCGGCGGACAGCGACCGGCCACCCGGAAAAGTATGAAAGGATCTTCGCTTGAAAATCATCGGATAGATCCCGTCAAATGCTTCGGAATAATCTGTCATGCCCGTTCACCTCTTCTCGATCAAGAAGGTATCGCGATTTAAAAAAATATGCAAGGAATTCTCTAAAATATATTACCCCAATACGCTCAACACGGGTAAATTCCTTGCGAAAATTACCTATATCGGATTGACACGGGTAATATTATACGATATATTACCTGTATGGAGGCGAAGCGTGTAATGGATAATCAGAAATTACCCATGTTACCGCCGTCGGTTGAATTGGAGACGACCGCGGTATTGAAGCAACTGGCAAAAGCCCATCGCGCATTAGCCGAACTGAAAGGCTACGCGGATACCATCCCGAACAAACATATCCTGATCAACGCGGTCATGATCAACGAAGCCAAAGACAGTTCCACAATCGAAAACATCGTGACCACTCACGATGATCTTTTTCGCGCAATCAGCGACGCGAGCGGAGTCACGCCCGCCGCAAAGGAAGTCGCCGGCTACAGAGCCGCCTTATGGCACGGATATGAGCATGTGAAAGCGCGCGAAATGCTGACCACCAATATGATTATTGAAATTCAAAGTATGATCGAAAAAAATCGCGCAGGGATCCGTAAATTGCCCGGAACCGTCCTTCGTAACGACCGGACCGGGGAAACAATATACACGCCTCCGGAAGGTGAATCCGAAATCAGAGATCTTCTCGGCAATCTCGAAAAATACATCAACCAAGAAAATGACGACATCGATCCGTTGATCCGGCTCGCCGTCATCCATTACCAATTCGAGAGCATCCACCCCTTCTACGACGGAAACGGAAGGACCGGCCGAATCATCAATGTTCTGTATCTGGTATTGAAGGAGTTGCTTGACAGTCCGATTCTGTACTTAAGCCGCTATATCAACCACAATCGCCCCGCTTATTACCGCCTCCTTCAGGAAGCCCGAACGCTCGAAAACTGGGAAGCATGGATTCTTTACATCCTCACCGGAATAGAAGAAACCGCGGTCTATACCTTGAAGTTGGTGAAAAGCATCCATACCGAAGTCGAGATCATGACCGAAGAAATCAAGAAGCGCCTTCCGAAAATCTACTCCAAGGAATTGATCGACCTCCTGTTTTACGAATTCTATACCCGAATCGAGTATATCGAAAAGGGTCTCTCCGTCACCCGAAAAACCGCGGCAAACTACCTGTCGGCTCTTGAGGCCGAAGGTTTTCTCCGTTCCGAGAAGATCGGAAGGGATCGGATCTATCAGAACAAGCGCCTTTTCGATCTGGTGAAGAACAATGAAAATAACATGATATGATTGCTGTATACCAAGGTTTGGGGGCCAGTAAAAATTTTTGTCGCGGTTTTTCGGCGCGGAACGACGTTATTCGGCGGCTTCGGCCGGAGTGTTCGGAGTAACGGGAACGGCAAAACACCGCATTTTTGCGAAACGTCGGAAGCCATAAGAATGAGGGTATTTTATGAATGAGAAATTGAATGATTTATTATCAATTATCACCCGGCACACTGAAAACACATTTGCGAGCATAGATATTTTGTTTGACTTTTATTCCGAAAAAGATTTTACGGAAGTGATTAATGGGTTTCCGGTTTGGCAACAGTTTTACCATATGCTGAATTCTATCGACAGGATATTCATTGACCCCATTGATTATGAGTATCCGGAGTTTCACAAAGAGAATATGAACAACCCGGAAGTGCAAAGCGAAACTCAGCTTAATAAAAACACTCTGTTACAGTATTATCAGGAAATAAAACGAAATGTCCGGAAATATCTGTCCAATATAAACGAGGACGAACTATATATGAGAAGCAATCATAAAACGATCAGCATGACAAAACTGGATCATATCCTTGCGCAGTTAAGACATATTGCCTGGCATCTTGGGTACTTACACAGTTGTGCCAAAGCGAAATACGGGGAAAAACCGGAACACATATTGATATAAACCGGTCATATGTATTCTTACGGCACCGAACACGCGACAGATAAGGCGTCGCCCCGCTCCTTGTCTTTCGGCACATTCGCTCTTCAGGCAAACGTCATATGCCCCGGGAACGTTACAGATCATTTTCAGCAAATAAATCGAGGTAAAAAGATGGATAGAACAGAAAAATTTTGGAATAAAGTATCCGGTCGATATGACAAACAAGTAACCGGCAAATATTCACAAGCTTATACGCGGACAATTGAAAAAACCCGATGTTATCTGAAAGATACGTATTCAGTCTTGGATTTTGCTTGTGGCACAGGAATCACAACGGTTGAACTTGCAAAAAATGTCAAAGAAATCCGTGCAATAGACATCTCTGATAATATGATCGATCTTGCGAAGAAGAAGATGGAAAAACACAATATAAAGAATGTCAATTTTACGACATGTGATATTATGAGCGATACGATCAAAGATCAATCATTTGATGTCGTTCTTGCTTTCAATATTTTGTATTTTTTAGAGGACATTGATGAAATATTGATAAGAATACGTCATATTTTGAAAAGCGGAGGGCTTTTCATATCTGTGACGGATTGCCTTGGTGAGAAAAAGTCAATACTGAACACATTTCAGTCATTTCTTAGCACGATAGGAATTATTCCTTATACAAGAAAGTATAAAATGAGAGAGCTTGAATGTCTTATCGAAAAAGCTGGGTTTTCCATTATCGAAACAGATAATTTGTATACAAATCCGCCGAATTATTTTGTTGTTGCCCAAGTGAATCTCCCGTAACGGAGACCCGCTCGCATGAAAATGCGAAGAATTCGCACTTTTTAAGACGCTCCTGCCGGTTGACACCCCCTTCTATATTTAGTTTTCCGCTTGACCGTGCGCTTTTCGATGACATCAATGAATTCTCGAAATTTTTCAGGAGACGCCGGTGTTCGTCTGATAAAATGTAAGTAAAAATCATCACAGGCCGGTTTACCCGGACCGATCTTTCGAGTTCCCGACTTGAAGCGAAGACGGAACCATTAACAGAGGATACTAGCGATGAACACTTCCGATATAATCGACCCCGAGTCCCGACTGACCAACGCAAACGGGCTCCGGTCGGCCGATGTTCGCGCATACGGGACCGGATTTTCCGATGTTAGTGCCTCCGGGGCACGGTCGAACGATTCATCCGAGCCCGACCCCGAGCCCGGGCCGACAGCCGCCCCCGTCCCGGAAGCCCCCGTCCCTCGACCTACTAAGCACGCGCGCCTGCGGTTGGTGCTCGGCTGGGCCGGCATCGCAATCACGGTGATCATTTCCGGCGTATGGGCATATTGGGGAGCAATCGAGAATTTTCACGAGGGTTGGTATTCGGAGTCGATCTGGGAAAATCTGTTCATGTTGATTTTTCAGTACTGGCTGTTTACCTGGGTGTTTATCGCGCTGGCGCTGGTGGCGCTGAAGTGGCGGC
>CAYPAL010000017.1:0-18600 GCA_964408695.1 uncultured Oscillospiraceae bacterium
GGGTGGAGCAGGTCCAGGACAAGTGGATCTCCAAACTGCGCCTGCACATACTTCCCGAAGAAGAACCGAAGGACGAGGACAAGGATGAAGAATGAAGACGATTCCGCATCAGTCGACAGACAACTGAAATATGACGCGATTCTCTATGATTTTGACGGTACGCTCGTTGACACGATACCCCTGATCGTAAAATGCTTTCACATCGCTTTCGAGGAGGTCCTCGGCGAGCGGCGGGACGAGAAGGAGATTTTGTCGACCATCGGACTCCCGCTCTGGACCGCTTTTCGCGATTACGATGAAGAGACCCAGAAAAAACTTCATGAAGCTTACCTCCGCGCCAATGAGCGATATCTTCCTACCGACGTCCGTGTTTTCCCCGGTATCCGCGAAGGACTTGAATCGGTTTCGCGGATGGGCGTACTTCAGGGGGTGGTTACCTCCAAACGACGCGAACCCGCGTTGTTTACGATGAGACAGTTTGACCTCGAAAGGTTCTTTTCCGTGCTCGTATCCCGGGAGGACACGACCGAACACAAGCCCGCGCCGGCCCCGATCTATCTCGCGGCAGAAAAATTGGGGCTCTCCGACATGACGAGAATACTATATGTCGGGGACAGCATTCATGACCTGATTTGCGCGGAGAATGCCGGCGTCGATTCGGCGGCCGTCGAATGGACTTACATGCCGAAGGAGGATCTCCGTTCCCTGTCCCCCAAATTCTGGCTCGATAATCTTTCAGAGCTTCCTTGCATTCTTTCGGGACGGGAATTATAATAGGCGTGCTGCGCTTTTGAAAAGCGCTCGAGAAAAGGACGATTATGAATATGGAAAACATTAAAAAAGTCACCGGAAAAAACAAGAAACTCAGGAAGCCGATCGTTAACTCCTCGATCAAAAGGAAGCTGGTCATCGCGGCGATCATCCTCGTGTTCGTTATCTCCATCGGAGGCTTTTTTGCATACAGTGCCGGGCTTCCGGCTATGGTTTTGACCGGTGCGGAGTTTATTCAGACTCCGGAGGGCGGCAAGCCCGTGGTCATCGAAAAAATCAAGGTCAACGAGTTGAATTACAACTTTTCTCAAGCCTTGAGTCAGCTCCAGCAATACGGAATCGTTGCCCCGGGTCTTGATTTGGACAGCGTTTTCGACGAAGAGACAGGCAAGACTTATCGCGAATACGCTTATGAGACGGCATGCAACTCGATGAAGCGTTCCGTCCAGATCGGGATCGAAGCGAACAAGGACAAGTCGTTCAAGCCCGAAGCGGTCAAGAGCACCGTGGAATTGGCTATCAACAATCTGCGCGAATCCGTCGCCTTCAGCGGCAACGGTATGACGGTCGACGGTTATCTTTCACAAATGTACGGGCCGGGAACGACCGTTTCGAACTTCGCCTATTTTCTGGAGAGACAATTGATCGCCGACGAATACGTTCAGTATCTGGAACAATCGGTCTTTATGCCGACCGAAGAGCAAATGAACTCGGTTTCCGAGGCCGACATGATCAAGAGCGAGTTATCGACGTTTAAACAGTATTTTTTCAAGGCCGAATTCGAAGAGGGTGCGACCGACGAGCAGAAGGCCGCGGCGTTGGCCGAGGCCGGAGCCAAGGCGGAAGAGGTCATCGCCCGTGCGATCGACGAGCAGAGTTTCCGCGACGCTTGCGAAGAACTTGCGGGCGAGGATGGAGCCGCCAATTTTGCGGACGGTCAGGACCCGACGCTCGCCGCGGATATTTCGTACGGCAGTATCAAGGGTGTCAGCGAAGAGATGGCGGATTTCGTTTTCTCTTCGGATCGTGCGGAGGGAGACACGGCGGTATTCGAGAAGGAGACCGGTGTCATTGCCGTATACTTCATTTCTCGCCGTATCGATGAGTCGCCGACGATTGCGTACCGTTTTCTCCGTATGGACTATACCGGGGAGTTCGACATCGAAGGTGCTGTCTTGCAAGCCGATAAAGATAAGACGGATTTGCGCGCCGAGGAACTCATGCTTCAAGTTACAGACGAGAAGAGTTTCGTCTCTCTGGTAAAGAATCATACGGATGATTTTCCGACCAAGGCAAGCGGCGGACTGGTAACGGGAGTTACCCCCGAGTCCCTGTTGTCCTCGGACATGACGGATGAATCGAGACGCAACCTCGCCAACTGGCTCATTTCTCCGGATCGCAAGGGTGGCGACCTGACGACCATCAAGAGCGGTAATTATGTTGATATCATATACTTTGTGGAGAACATTCCCGCGTGGAAGTACGGCCTCCGCAGCATGATGATCGACGAGCAGTTTGAACAGTGGTCCCAGGCCATTGATGATAAGGGTGTCATCTCCTATGAGATCAACTACAGAAACATTGAGTTTGCAACTCCGGACTACTAGAAATATCGCATCGCATTCATCATTTTTTCGTTGACATGCAACTCCTGTGGTGCTATCATTCTATAGCGCGTTATAAATTGGAGGCATGTCGCCTTTCGTGTTTTTTACAGGGAATACGGTCTGTTGTTCGGCTTGCACGACCGTTGAATTGCCCGTAAATGCCGCTGACGCGACATCGATGGCTTTACAGCCGGAACATTCGTGAGGTGATGTGTAATGGTGCGTCTCGTCAAGCAGGGAAGAGTGGATCGTATGTCCTACTCTCATATCGACGAAGTCATTGAAGTACCGAATCTGATCGAGGTCCAGAAGAATTCCTATCAGTGGTTTTTAGATGAAGGTCTGATGGAGGTTTTACGTGAGGTATCTCCGATTACAGACTATTCGGGGGATATAGAACTTTCGTTTGTCAGCAAGGAATTTGACATCGACAATCCTCAGAACAGTATCGAACAGTGCAAAGAGAAGGATTCGAATTATGCCGCTCCGTTAAAGGTCATGGTGCGCTTGAACAACAAGCGTGATTCCAAGATCACGGAGCAGTCGGTTTTTATCGGTGACTTTCCCATAATGACGGATAACGGCACGTTTATCATCAACGGAGCCGAACGCGTCATCATCAGCCAGTTGGTCCGCTCTCCGGGAGCCTATTATTCTTCGGAACGCGATAAGAGCGACATTGAATTATATGCATCCCAGGTGATCCCGAATCGAGGCGCTTGGCTTGAGTACGAGATGGATGCCAACGGCGTTATTTATGTGCGTGTCGATCGCGCCCGTAAGTTTCCGCTCACCGTATTTCTCCGTTCGCTCGGTATCGGATCCGATGACGAACTCCGCGCGCTTTTTGGCGATCAGAGATGTCTGAATGCCACGATCGAGAAGGATGTTTCGCATTCGCGCGAGGAAGGTCTTACCGAACTCTTCCGCAAGTTGCGTCCGGGAGAGCCCGCGTCCATTGAGGGAGCGGAAACACTCCTGAACTCGATGTTTTTCGATCCTAAAAGATACGACCTTGCCCGTGTCGGTATATACAAAATCAACCAGAAATTATCGATTTCCACGCGCATCAAGGGGCACAAAGCTTCCCGCGACGTGGTTTCCGACGACGGAGAAGTCCTTCTTTCGGCCGGTACGGTCATTTCCTCCGAGAAAGCTCTGGAGATCGAGAATGCCGGCATCAACGAGGTGTTTATTTTCCCGATCACCACGATCGGCGATACGGTTCGCATTTCCGAGAACGAATTCAAGGTCATCGGCAACGGCCGAGTGGATGCGGACGTATTTATTCGCGCCAGCTTTTCGGCAAAAGAACTGAAGGCTTTTGATATTTCCGCGACCTCGATCAACGAGAAGGTCAGGACCGGTGTTTTGCGTTCCATCATTTCGGAACTGCGCACAACGGAGAAGGGCCATGTTGCGGAAGCTTTGACCGAAGCGCTGAACGGTCATCAGTATGACCTGATGCCCAAGCATCTTACTGTTGAAGATATCATCGCCACCGTCAGTTATCTCTTGGGATTGGAATACGGGATCGGTCATCTCGATAATATCGACCACCTCGGCAACCGCAGAGTCCGTTCGGTCGGAGAGCTTTTACAGAATCAGATCCGCATTGGCTTTTCCCGAATGGAAAGAAATATCCGCGAGCGCATGGGCGCCGTGCCCGACATGTCGTCGGTCACACCCCTTCAACTCGTAAATACTCGACCTGTCAGCGCTGCGGTCAAGGAGTTCTTTGGTTCCTCCCAGCTCTCTCAGTTCATGGATCAGCCCAATCCGCTTGCGGAATTGACCCATAAGAGAAGGCTTTCGGCACTGGGACCCGGAGGACTTTCACGCGACCGGGCTAACTTTGAAGTGCGCGACGTTCACTCTTCCCATTACGGAAGAATGTGCCCGATCGAGACCCCGGAAGGTCCGAATATCGGACTGATCAACTCGCTGGCGACATTCGCGCTCGTGAACAGATATGGATTTATCGAGACGCCGTATCGACGCTACGATAAGAAGAAGGGCGTCGTTACCCGGGAAGTGGTTTACATGACCGCCGACCAGGAGGATTATTTTAACATTGCTCAGGCGAACGAGCCGATCGACGAGGAAGGACGTTTTCTCGATAAGAAAGTGGTTTGCCGGTATTTGGATAAATTTATCGAGGTCAATCCGGAAAATGTCGACTACATGGACGTTTCTCCGAAGCAGTTGGTATCCGTCGCGACCTCATTGATCCCGTTCCTCGGCAACGATGACGCGAACCGCGCACTGATGGGCTCCAACATGCAGCGTCAGGCTGTTCCGTTGATTCGTACCGAATCTCCGATCATCGGGACCGGGATGGAGTACAGAGCGGCAAAGGACTCCGGAGTATGCAAGGTCGCAAAGAACGACGGAGTCGTCTCTTTTGTTTCCGCCGACCGGATCGAGATCATGACTCGCGAGGGAAAGAAGGAGGTCTATCCTCTGATCAAGTACCAACGCTCCAATCAAAGCACATGCATCAACCAGAAGCCGATCGTCCGTCAGGGCGACGAGATCAAGGCCGGCGATGTCATCGCGGACGGCCCCTCCACCTCCGAAGGAGAGCTTTCTCTCGGCAGAAATGTCCTGATTGGGTTCATGACCTGGGAAGGATACAACTACGAGGATGCTGTCCTTATCAATGAGAGAATGGTGAAGGACGATGTATACACTTCGATCCATATCGAAGAGTACGAGTGCGAAGCCAGAGATACCAAGCTGGGCGCGGAAGAGATCACGCGCGAGATCCCCAATGTCAGCGACGACGCGCTCAAGGATCTGGATGAAGACGGCGTTGTTCGGGTAGGTGCCGAAGTTCAGGCGGGAGACATTCTCGTCGGAAAGGTCACACCGAAGGGAGAAACCGAGCTTACAGCCGAGGAACGCTTGTACAGGGCGATTTTCGGCGAGAAGATCCGCGAGGTTCGCGACACTTCCGTTCGCGTACCGCACGGAGAATCCGGGATCGTGGTGGATGTTAAGGTCTTCACGAAGGAGAATGATAATGTCCTGAAGGGCACCGTCAACAAACTCGTCCGCGTGTACATCGCTCAGAAGAGAAAATTGTCCGTCGGAGACAAGATGGCCGGTCGTCACGGGAATAAGGGTGTCGTATCGATGATCCTTCCCGAAGAGGATATGCCGTTCCTGCCGGACGGGACCCCCTTGGATATCGTACTGAATCCGTTGGGCGTTCCTTCCCGAATGAATATCGGACAGCTTCTGGAGGTCCATCTCGGATATGCCGCTCGCGCGCTGAACTGGAAGGTCGCGACGCCTGTTTTCGACGGCGCCGACGAATCGGACATTGTCGCGGCGTTCAAGGAAGCGAACATTGATTCGGACGGTAAAACGATCCTTTTCGACGGACGTACCGGAGAACCTTTTGAGAATCGCATCACGGTCGGCGTTATGTATTACATGAAGTTGCACCACTTGGTCGACGACAAGATCCACGCACGGTCGATCGGACCGTACTCTCTCGTTACGCAGCAGCCCCTGGGCGGTAAAGCTCAGTTCGGCGGACAGAGGTTCGGAGAGATGGAGGTCTGGGCTCTTGAGGCATACGGTGCGGCGCATACTCTGCAGGAGATATTGACGGTCAAGTCCGACGATATCACCGGACGTACGAAGACCTACGAGTCGATCGTCAAGGGACAAAGCGTTCCCGAGGCCGGTATCCCGGAATCCTTCAAGGTTTTGGTTCGCGAGCTTCAGTCTTTGGCTCTCGATGTTCACATTTACACCGGCGAGAACGAGGAGTGCGAGATCCCGGACGCGACCGAGGAGGATGGTGATTTGCCGACTCCCGACCCGGAGTTGATATCTAAGTACATCCTTCAGCCCGACGAGAACGAATTGGCGGGACAGGGCTTTTCGGAGATCGGACCGGACGGCGAGCCGACCGATGATACCGACGATGAGGACAGCCTGGACGATTTGGAATTCCCGGACCTCTCTCTCGAAAACGAGGACGAGGAAACGGTCGAGGTCGAAGCTGACCCGACCGAGGCAGAGTAACGATCACTGTTTCGCGCCGTTTTTCGGGCGGGATTTGTCGCATGGGAAGGAGACTTCACACATATGTTTGAACTGAATCATTTTGAGTCCATCGGAATCAGACTGGCATCCCCGGAGATCATCAAGGGGTGGTCGCACGGCGAAGTGAAAAAGCCGGAGACGATCAACTACAGGACACTCAAGCCCGAGCGTGACGGATTGTTCTGCGAGCGTATTTTCGGGCCGCAGAAGGACTGGGAGTGTCATTGCGGAAAGTATAAAAAGATTCGTTATAAGGGCATTATTTGCGACCGTTGCGGGGTTGAGGTGACCAAGTCCAAAGTACGCCGCGAGCGTTTGGGTCACATCGAATTGGCCGCGCCCGTTTCGCATATTTGGTATTTCAGAGGAATTCCGAGCCGCATGGGCTTGATCCTCGACATTACGCCCCGGAACCTGGAAAGAGTCCTCTATTTCGGTGCCTATATTGTGATCGATCCGGGAACCACTGAATTGATCAAGAATTCGATCATCGAAGAAAAGGAATACAGAGAAGCGGTCGACCAGTATGGGCGCAATTCTTTTGTCGCCAAGATGGGTGCGGAAGCGATCAAGATCCTTCTGCAACAAATCAACATCAACAAGCTGGCGGAAAGTCTTCGTGAGGATTTTCGTAATTCATCCGGACAGAAAAAGGCCCGGATCGTAAAGCGTCTCGAGGTGGTCGAAGCATTTAAAAAGTCCGGAAATAAGCCGGAATGGATGATCCTGGATGTTCTGCCCGTGTTGCCTCCCGAGCTTCGCCCGATGGTTCAACTCGACGGCGGACGCTTCGCGACCTCCGATTTGAATGATTTGTATCGCCGCGTCATCAACCGGAACAACCGTCTGAGTAAGCTTTTGCAACTCGGGGCTCCGGAAATCATCGTCCGCAACGAGAAGCGCATGCTTCAGGAAGCGGTCGACGCGCTGATCGATAACGGCCGAAGAGGACGTCCGGTAACGGGCGCTTCCAGCCGTGCTTTAAAATCGCTTTCGGATATGCTCAAGGGAAAGCAAGGTCGATTCCGTCAGAATCTTCTCGGAAAACGTGTCGACTATTCCGGCCGTTCCGTTATTGTCGTCGGGCCGGAACTCAAGATGCATCAGTGTGGGTTGCCCAAGGAGATGGCTCTCGAACTCTTTAAGCCCTTTGTGATGAAGCGGCTGGTTCTTGACGGACACGCCCAGCACATTAAGACAGCCAAGAGACTGGTCGAGCGTTCCTCCGATGTAGTGTGGGATATTCTCGAGGATGTTATCAAGGATCACCCGGTCATGCTGAACCGTGCGCCGACGCTCCACAGACTCGGCATTCAGGCGTTTGAGCCGATTTTGGTCGAAGGCCGCGCAATCAAGCTTCATCCGTTGGTTTGTACGGCGTTTAATGCGGACTTTGACGGAGACCAGATGGCGGTCCATGTGCCGCTGTCTGCCGAGGCTCAGGCCGAGGCCCGTTTCCTGATGCTTTCGTCCAATAACCTTTTGAAGCCGCAGGACGGTAAGCCGGTCACAGTCCCGACGCAGGACATGATCCTGGGTTGTTATTACCTGACCATCGATAAGCCCGACGAAAAGGGCGAGGGAATGATCTTCTCCAGCCTGGAGGAGGCGATCATGGCGTATGACGACCATCACCTGGAGTTGCATGCCCCGATCACCGTCCGTGTTTCACGGAATATCGACGGCAAGACGCACACCGGTTTGGTGAAGTCAACGTTGGGCAGATTCATTTTCAACGAGATCATCCCTCAGGATCTGGGGTATGTCGATCGCTCCGTCCCCGGTAATGAGTTGCTTTTGGAGTGCGATTTCCTGATCGGCAAGAAAAGACTGGAAGACGTGATCAGCCGGGCCATCCGGACTCACGGCATCGCGAAGACGGCCATGCTTCTGGACGACATCAAGTCCTTAGGTTTCAAGTATTCGACCCGTGGCGGTATTTCCATCGGCATCGAAGACATGATCGTCCCGGATGTCAAAGAGAAGATGATTCATGAGGCCGAGGAGAAGGTCGAACATGTCAACAACATGTACCACCGCGGAATGCTCAATGAGGACGGTCGTTACAGAGCCGTCATCAGCATTTGGAACAATACGACGGACTCGATCACCGAGGAACTCAAGAAGAATCTCGGACCGTATAATCCGATCAAGATGATGTCGGATTCCGGAGCCCGCGGACAGATCAACCAGATCAAGCAATTAGCCGGTATGCGCGGTAATATGTCCGATACTTCCGGTAAGACGATCGAGATTCCGATCAAGTCGAATCTTCGTGAAGGAATGAACGTTTTGGAATTCTTCATCTCCTCTCACGGCGCGAGAAAATCGCTTTCGGACACCGCGCTCAAGACGGCCGACTCCGGTTATCTGACACGCCGCTTAGTCGACGTTGCTCAGGATGTCATCATCACGGAGGAAGATTGCGGAACGGATGACTTTACCTATGTTCGCGAACTTGCTACGGTCGCCAACGATAAAAAGGACATCATCAAGGCCTTGAGTGAGCGCCTTGCGGGACGTTTTTCCGCGGTGGAGATCGTACATCCTCAAACCGGCGAGGTATTGATCGGCGCTAATCAGCTGATCACACAGGATATCGCCAATAAGATCGAGGCGTCGGGTCTTACCCGGGTGAAGATTCGCTCTGTATTTGATTGTCGTACTCACAAGGGCGTATGCGCTCATTGCTACGGTGTCAACCTGGCGACCGGCGAGAAAGCTATCGGCGGAGAAGCGGTCGGGATCATGGCGGCCCAGTCCATCGGCGAACCCGGCACCCAGCTGACGATGCGTACCTTCCACACCGGAGGTATTGCTTCGGGGGATGACATTACACAGGGTCTGCCCCGTGTCGAGGAACTTTTCGAGGCCAGAAAGCCAAAGGGTCAGGCGATCATTTCCGAGATCGACGGTATTGTCCGCATCGAGGAAGGAAGCAAGCGCAAGCGTGAGATCGTCATTACGGCGGCCGAGGCTGAGGACAGCGAGCTTGGAACTGAAGAGAAGAGATATCCGGTTTCATACTCTGCGACGCTGAAGGTACGCGACGGTGATTTTGTGGAAGCCGGAGATCTTTTGACAGACGGTACCGTAAGCCCTCAGGAGATCATGAAGATCAAAGGTGTGCGCGGCGTTCAAAAATACATCATCAGCGAGGTCATCAAGGTTTATAAGAGCGGTGGTGTTACCATCAATGATAAGCACATCGAAGTGATCACAAGACAGATGATGCGTAAGGTCCGCATCGATGATCCCGGAGATTCCGAGTTGATGACCGGAAGCCTGGTGGACATCTTCGATTACGAGGAAGAGAACAAGCGTGCCGAGGCTCGTGGTATTGAGCCTGCGAAAGGCAAGAGAACCCTTCTGGGTATTACCAAAGCTTCTCTGGCGACGGATTCGTTCCTGTCCGCGGCTTCCTTCCAGGAAACCACCCGCGTTTTAACGGATGCGGCGGTGAAGGGTAAGATCGATCCGCTTTTCGGACTCAAGGAGAACGTGATCATCGGTAAGTTGATCCCTGCGGGTACGGGCATGAGCCGTTACCGCAAGATCACCTCTGTTCCGAATATCCCGGAGAATTACGAGCTTCTCGGAATGCTACCGGACGGTAGCGTAAGGGAAGACAGCACCGGTGATGCGGACATCGATCAGGATCCGGAGATCTGATCCATCGCTTTTCGAAAATCAACAAGAGATCGCTTCTGTCTTCGGACAGGGGCGATTTTTTTGTGTCGCATTACACTGGAATCCGATCATATTCTCGATTCTTTCTATCCCTTGACAGAAGAGGAGAGGGCGCTATAATATAAGTAAGTCAAAGATAGTCAAAGTCAAATCGTATTTACATAAAGACGATCGTACCCGGGAAGGATGAGTAAATTGGCCAGATTGGTTGATGTTATTGAGGCAATGATCAAGCAAATGCTCGACGAGAATCATGGCGTAGCGGTGATCAGCAGGAGCTCTTTGGCCGAGAAGGTCAACTGTGTTCCCTCTCAGATCACGTATGTACTCTCCACCCGATTTACGAACGGACAGGGTTTTATCGTGGAGAGTCGTCGGGGAGGCGGAGGACAGATCCGAATCTCCAGAGTGCAGAATCATGCGTCTACGGATTACCTGATGCACACGATCAATTCGCTCGGACAGGACCTGTCACAACAACAGGCGGAGATCTATCTTCAGAACTTCCTGGACTATCAGATCATTGCCGTGGATCAAGCCAAGTTGATGATGGCGGCGGTCTCGGATAATGCGCTTTCCGGAATCGATTCGGATCGAAAAGGAACCGTTCGGATGGATATTTTCAAGAATATGCTGATCAGTCTGATCACAGGCAGTATCTAGTACTCGACCGAAAATCGCCCGATGAGGGCGAACCGGCGAAGATAAGGAGTTAAGCGATGAAATGTCAAAGATGCAAAGAGCGTGAGGCGAACGTACAAATCGTACAGCAGGAGATGGGTAAAAAACCGCAAACCTTTATGCTGTGTGATGTTTGCGCCCGGGAAATGGGCATATCGATTCCGACGTTTTCTGTACCCGTCAAACTCAACAACCCGTTCGCAGTGATGGGCAATGCTTTTCAAACGACCTTCGGCATCGGTGCGGACGACCTTCAGAAGAGGCGGGTCACGAGGTGCGATCGCTGTAATCTGTCGTTCGACGAGTTCAGGAAGACAGGCTTTCTCGGATGTCCGAATTGCTATGAAGCCTTCGGGATCCAGCTCGATCCGGTTTTCTGCCGGACTCAGATGGGCAAGAAGCATCTCGGAAGGCATCTGGCCGAAAAAATGAAGCCTCTGTCCAAAAAGAAGTCGGAGGATGACATCCACGATTACGTGGACAAACCTCTCGGTCAAGTGGAGATCACTCCGGACGGATTCGATAAAGATCATGTTTCGACCGAAGCGGAGCCGGCCCGCGAGGTGGTTTTCGACAAGGATATCGGAAAGGACCTCGACGACCGGATCAAGAATTCGATCGAGGAAGCCATTCGGAATACGGAATTCGGTAAGAATATGCAATCGGGCACCCCGGAATCCGAGGATCTGCTTGAAATGGAGCGAAAGCAGCGCACTGTGCTGATCGCCCGGAAGAAAGATGAGTTGGACGAGGCGGTTGCTCGGGAGGATTATCTGACGGCAGCAAAATTGCGCGACGAGATCGCCGAGTTGAAGGCGAAAGGAGAGTGAGGTCATGAGTTGGTACATCAACTGCGGTAAAGACGGCGACGTGGTACTCTCCAGCAGAGTTCGCCTGGCGCGCGACCTCGAAGGGTATTCCTTCCCGCACCGAATGACATCCGACAAGATGATCGAGGTCCGGGATCAGGTGGTTGCCGCCGTCATGTCACTTCCGACTGCCGGAACCGACAAATTCGTCTCGCTCAATATGGATCTTCTACCCGAGCCCGATCGAGTTGCCCTGGTCGAAAAGCACCTGATCAGTGACGACCTCGCCAAGGGCGGTGCCGGGCAAAGCGTGTGCATTTCCAAGGACGAGTCGGTAAGTATACTGGTGAATGAGGAGGATCACATTCGCATACAGGTGATGGATTGTGGTTTTTCGCTCGAAAAGGCCTATCGTAAGGCCGAGGAGATCGCGGTTTTTCTTGAAAAGAACCTGCCGGTCGCGTACTCGAATCAGTACGGTTTTCTGACTGCGTGTCCCACCAATACGGGAACCGGGATGCGCGCCTCTGTGATGGTCCATTTGCCTGCGCTCACGCTTCTGAATCGAATGCAGCCCTTGATCGACGGTTTGACTCATGCCGGGTTTGCCGTTCGGGGTTATTTGGGAGAACACAGCCACGCAAACGGAAACATCTATCAGTTGTCCAATCAGATCACCCTCGGGATCACTGAGGCAAATGTGCTCTCCAGTTTTAAGCGAATGGTGGAAGAGGTTTTACAACTCGAAAGGAAGCTCCGGGTCGAGCTCTATGAAAACAATCCGGATAAGATCCGAGATCGCGTGTACCGTTCATACGGAGAACTTCTCTACGCGCGGATGATGACCGATACGGAAGCGATGAAACGCATCAGTGACCTTCGCCTCGGGATCGCGCTCGGATTCTTTACCGAACTGGACGCAGAGGCACTGTCCCGCTTAGCGGCGTGTATCGGACCGGCCGGCGTGCAAAAGGACAAAGGCGAGATCCTTACGCCTCCGCAACAGGAGACTCACCGGGCGGAGATCATTCGCCGGATCATGACGGACAAGAAATCGCAGAGATGCTGTGACAATAAAAAAAATTGAACCGTGACAACAGGAAGGTTGCGGGGAAAGGAAGTACAAAATGAATATTTCGGAAAGATCGATTCGTATATTGTATCGCTCGTTTGTTTGCTCTGACGCTTTTTCGCTCGATTATATCGGGACGGAACAGATCGTTTACGCGATCGCGGAGAGCGACTCTCCCGCGGGCAAGGTCTTGGAAGAACTCGGAATCCGGAAGGAAGATATATTGCGCGGGATCATTCTCGTGACGGGTCGGGAACCGAAGGAGTTTTCCGAGCGGCCGATGAATCCGAACGAGCTCTTCGCGATGTGCACCAATCGAACAAAGCGGATCCTCTATCTGGCGGAGTTTCTGGCCAAGAGGATGTCGCAGAATATCGTCGAGCCGGAGCATATCCTTTTGGCGATCCTTCGTGACGGCCAGTGTACCGGTTATCGACTTCTTATGGAACTCGGAATGGCGAGCAAAGAAGCCACCGGCGAGCTCATGAGTTTGCTTGAAGGAGACGGGACCCCGTCCGAAGAGGGAGGAGGCGGAGCGGAAGGCCTCGACGGTGCGTCCTTCGATGGTGCGGAAGATTCCCCAACACCCGGAATGCCGCTCAAGAAAGGTTCCAAAACCGCAGTGCTCGATCAATTTGCCCGCGATCTCACGGCGATCGCTGCGGAGGGAAAAGTCGATCCGGTCATCGGTCGCGAGGAAGAAATCAATCGCGTGATGCAGATCCTTGCCCGTAGGACCAAGAATAATCCGGTCCTGATCGGTGAGCCCGGTGTCGGAAAGACCGCGATCGCGGAAGGCCTGGCGCAGAAGATCATCCGGGACGACGTTCCGGATATGCTCCGGGGCAAGCGATTGCTGTCACTGGATCTGGCGTCCATGCTCGCGGGGACCAAGTACCGCGGAGAGTTTGAGGAGCGTCTGAAGAAAGGCCTCGAAGAGGCGCGGAAGGGCGGCAACGTCATTCTCTTCATCGACGAGCTCCATACCATCATCGGCACCGGAAACGCCGAGGGCGCAATGGATGCGGCCAACATTTTAAAACCGTTAATGACCCGGGGAGAAATGCAGATCATCGGCGCAACAACACTGGATGAGTACAGGAAGCACATCGAAAAGGATTCCGCGCTGGAGCGTCGCTTTCAACAGGTCATGGTCAAGGAGCCGTCTACAACGGACACGATCCTGATTCTCAAAGGGATCCGCGAGAAATACGAGGAACATCACGGGATCAAGATCCCGGACGATGCGATCGACGCGGCCGTCATCCTGTCCAGCCGCTACATTACGGACCGTTTTCTCCCCGATAAGGCGATCGACCTGATCGACGAGGCGGCATCGTGCCTGAGGATCAGTTGCACCAAGGAGACGGATGAGGGTCGTGAAGTCGGCGGACGGATCCATGAGATCGTTCGACTGAAGAGCGAAGCGATCGAGAATCAGGACTTCGAAACCGCTCAGAAGCTTCGGGAAGAGGAGCTGGAGCTGGAGAAGAAGCTCGGAGATATCCGGCGCAAGGTCAACGACGACCACATCAAGAGCAAAAGAGAACTTACACCGGACGACATCGCGCACATTGTCGCCAGCTGGACGGGTATCCCTGTCTCGAAAATCAACGAGAGTGATGCCGAGAAACTGAAACACCTCGAAGAGGAGATCAAGAAGCGCGTCATCGGTCAGGACGAGGCGGTGACCGCGGTCGCCAAGGCGATCCGCAGGAGTCGTTTGGGACTTAAGGATCCCAAGCGTCCGTCCGGTTCGTTCATCTTCCTCGGAACGACCGGAGTGGGCAAGACCGAGCTCGCAAGGGCATTGGCGGACGTGATGTTCGGCAACGAGAACGCCCTGATCCGCGTCGATATGTCCGAGTACATGGAGAAGCACGACGTTTCCAAGCTGATCGGTTCTCCGCCCGGCTATGTCGGATATGAGGAGGGCGGGCAACTGACCGAGAAGGTCAGAAGGCGGCCGTACTCCGTGGTGCTTTTCGACGAGATCGAAAAGGCGCATCCGGAAATATTCAACGCGATGCTGCAGATCCTCGACGACGGGCGGCTGACGGACGGGCAGGGCAGAGTCGTGGATTTCAAAAACACGATCATCATCATGACGAGCAATATCGGTGCCAGAATGCTCACGACATCCGCCGGGCGCAGGATCGGCTTTTCGACTCCGACCACACATGTGGATGAGGAGACCGGCAAGAGTTTTGTTACCATCGATGAGGCCTCGAACGAACGGCTATATGGCGGCAAAACCTACGACGAGGCCAAAGGACTTGTTTTGGATGAATTGAAAAAGGCCTTCAATCCGGAATTTATCAACCGCGTCGACGAGATCATTTTCTTCCGGATGCTGAACAAGGAATCCATCATGAAGATCGTCGACTTGCTGATGCATAGTCTGTCTTCACGGATCGATGAGATGGGCATCCGAATCGAGATTACGACCCGGGCCAAGGAACTTCTGGCGAAGAAGGGCTACGATCCGCAATATGGGGCACGACCGCTGAAGCGAGTGATCCAGTCACTGGTGGAGGATAAGTTCTCTCAAGCGATCCTGGACCGGAAAGTCGAAATCGGAGATGTCGCCTTGATCGACGAAAAGGACGGAGACATCGACATTACCAGAAAACCGAAGCCCGCGAGAAGACGCAAGAAGGCGATCGATGAGGAAGACGGAAAACCGTTGAATTAGTTATAAGGACAAGACGGAGTTTCGGATGTTCACTCGAAAACGGGAATGAAAAAGCACCTCATGGTGCCGGTAACAGTTGATCAACAAACAGACCGGGCAGAGTCGATCAGCCCGGTCTTTACCGTCAGGTGGGGAAGAAAACGGAGACCAGGATAAAGACTAAGAATTTTGCGATGAGATACGTCATCGTATAGATCCCCAGGATCATGAGGAAGATGTGATCTTCCGAGAGCCCCAAGGCATTGCGGAAAGCGAGGAGCTGAGCCAGCCCCAGAAGAATTAGACCGATAAAGAGAAATGAGATCGAACTGCGACCACCCAGCAAAATCGATATGAGAAGGATGATCTCCGGGATCAGGACATACACCAAAGAGATGGTGACCAGATCGAGCGTTTTTCGAAAAGTCGGCTTGCGACTGCCGAAACGAGAGGTCAGATAGAATCCCAGGGTCAGGATCATGATGAAAAGCAGAGTCAGAAGCGCCATTGCGATGAAAGCCGGCGCAGGATAGTTCTTACAAAACTCAACAGCAGGCTTTCCGAATATCGAGTCCATCATCCCGGTGAACAGATGTGAGCCGGAATAAACGAGAACGACACCGAGAAGGGCAGTCATAACGGAAAAGACGGCAACGGTGGCGATCGAAAACGGCCGCTTGGCCCGGAGAGACTCCTGGCGGATCTTTGTTGCCGGACGCAACAAATAACCGGCGAAGGACATCGCTCCGCTCGAAAAGGTCGGGAAGAGCGTGCGCAGTTGGTCGGTAAATGTCCGGAGTCGGAAACTGGGCCGGGCGGATTTCTCCTTGCGGCTTCGACGGATCTTCGGACCGGAGGAAGGATCGGAATTTCCTGCCTTTGACGAGTCTGCGGTTTGTTGCGCTTTCGCTCCACCGCTACGGCGACCGGCTTCTTTCGGCGGAACGGCGCCGGCTGTGTGACGGCACTTGCATTTCTCGCCTGGAGCGAGCTCTTGACCGCAGTAAAAACAAAATTTTGCCATTCGGGTGGGAACCTCCGGAAAATCGGGATTTATTACAGATACAGGGGTCGCGTGCCAAACAGGCGACTCTACTGTATAATACGAAACAGATGTTATCAAATTATGTCGCAAAAAGCGATGTTCCTTGAAGAATTCGCGTAAATGATAACGCAAGCCGGATCGGAGATTTGTGATGCCTGCCAAAAAAGAGATCGGCCTCGGAGGTGTTCCGAATACTTTTCTTTATAATGTCATCGGACTGGGGATCGCGGTGACGCTCTCACGTCTGCTGTTTTGCTTTAAGATCCACCGCAACAAAGCCGTGGTCCGGATGAAGGGACCCTTGGTGTGCGTCGGCAATCACCCCTCCTTTCTGGACCCGATCATCATGGCGGCCCTTCTTTACGGACGCAAGATCAATTTTGTCGCGGGAACATTTCTTTTCCGCAACCGAATCGTCGGTCCGGTTTTTGCCGGAGGCGGCGCAATCCCCAAGACCCAGTTCCGCTCGGATTCCAAGGCGGTCAAGGGTATGCTGACCGCCTTGAAACGAGGCGGGACGCTCGGTATTTTTCCGGAGGCGACACGTCTGGTGGACGGGACATCGATCTATTTTGACGACGCGCTCGCCCGGATGATCAAGAAAACGGACAGCGCAATCGCCGTCATGGCTTCACACGGGGCATATATGACCTGGCCGCGTTGGAGCAAGAGCGGTTTTCGAAGAGGCCGGATCACCGCCGAGATCAAGTCGGTCCTACCGATCGAGCGAGTCAAGGAAATGAGTGTCGAAGAGATCCACGCGTATTTGCTGGAACAGCTCAAGTACAGCGAGTATGAATGGTTCGCCCGGCATCCGCACGCGTTTAAGAATAAAGCCATTGCCTCCGGCGCGCAGAACGTCGCGCACGCTTGTCCGCGATGCGAGAAGGATAATGTCATGACCGCGGAGAAGGATATGCTGATCTGTTTTTCGTGCGGCAACCGCGTACGGATGGAGCCGACGGGTTTTTTCAGGCCGGAGGGCGAGGCGGACAAGGCTTTCCCCGACATGCATCAATGGGTCGGTTGGGAAAAGGATCGGATGCGCGAGAGGGTAGCGGGGGAGGATTTTTGTATCAGCGAGAAGGTTCGCCTGTTTTTACCGCTCGATGAGCATGTTTTCCGGGAGGTCGGAAGCGGAGAGTTGATCATCAAGGACGGTCGGGCGGTCTACTCCGGCACGCAGTGCCCGGTCGATAAGGGGATCGAATACAAGAAGGGCAAGCCCAAAAAAGACGGCATCGACGACGTGCAAAGAGGTTACGAGCCGGTGGTCAAGGAATTCCCGGTCGAGCGTCTGCGCGGGCTCAAGCTCAATTACGGAAAATCGATCGAGTTCATCGAGGCCGGCGGCCAGATCAACCGTTTCATGCCCGAAAATCCCCAGCGCATTTTTGAAATGCAGACCGCCATTGAGGCGATGCAGGAGCTCATCGGGAAAGGCTGATCGACACATTCAAAGACAAACGAAGCGGGCGACGGATCATTCCGCCGCCCGCTTTTCGGTTTCGCGTGTAGTTGTTTCTGCGCCACGGAGCCGATTGCCATAACGGTTCATTATACTAATTTCTTTGCCCACTTGTAGGTTCGTACGCGTGCGATACTGATGCCGACCTTGACGACCTCCTCCGAGGCGATGACGACCATCAGCGCCCAGAAGGGAAGACCAAGCCAAAGCGTGACCATCAACGCGAGCGGCACTCCGAAGAACCACAACATCCCGATATCGATCGCCGCAGCTCCGAGGATATCACCGCCCGACCGCAGGATGCCGTTCATGTTCGTAAAATTGACGCCTCTGGCCCAGATGACCAAAGAGATGATCAAGAGCGCCTGATGCGCGTACCCGATGGCTTCCGGGGTCAGATTCGGGAACGGAAGCAGGAAAACCTTACTCAGGAGGATAAACACCGGGCAGAGGATCAACCCGGAGATCAGAATGAGGCGAAGGAGGCGCCAAGCGTAGCCTTTTGCCTTTTCCAGATCACCGGTTCCGAGGACATGTCCGATCATGATGCCGCCCGAGCTCCCGATGGAGTAGAAGGCGATACCCATAAATTCACCGATATTCGAGTAGGCGTTGTAAGCGGCAGTCTGCGCGACGCCGAGTCGCGTAAAACATATGCTGTACATTGTTACTCCGAGCGCCCACAATTGGTCCTTGGCCATCATCGGGAGCGCGGCCTTCG
>CAYPAL010000018.1:0-17564 GCA_964408695.1 uncultured Oscillospiraceae bacterium
CCGTTCTTATCTGACATTCTTTACCCCTTCCCAAATTCATTATATCTCAAAACGACCACGATTTGTAAAGCACCCTGCGCATTATACAGAATTCAAAAACCTTTTTGCCGGACAACTCGTCTATTTGATATCCAGGGGCACGAAAAGCCCTTCGGATAAGCCGCTCAGGCTCAGTCCAAGGTCTTGTGCCCGAATCAGGAGTTCGGCAAGCTCCTCCGAAACCTTCTCGCCCGGCCAGATCACGGGAATGCCCGGCGGATAAAACGCAACCGGACTTGCGGAGACTTTTCCGGCACTGGCGGAAAGATCGATCGGCGAAGCCCCGCGACGGGCGAAAACCGCTTCGCGCAAAGGGATCACTTGCTCCGGACACACCGTGTACGCACGGGTCATCGAAAGGGATATCTCCGATAATTTCTCCGGGCGGCGGAGTCCTTCCTTTTCGGGTTGCTTCATGATCTGCCTCATCGCGTCCGAAAATGCCTCGAATTCGCGATCCTCATGCAAAACGGAAAAAATTGCGAGCAGACGAACCGGATCCGCAAATTCGACGAAAATCCCTCTTCGCTCCAAAGCGTCTCGTATATCCGGCGCAAAATATCCGGACCCTTCCGCATGAATGGTCAACCGAAATGGGTCGAACGCAACGCAGGTGATAAAGTCGGTCGGGTCGTCGACAGAAATACCGGGAATTTTCCGAAGTTCTCCCGCCAGGAGTCGAACTCGTTTCGCGGTCCTTTCAAATGCCTCCGGCCCCGCTTTCTTCATTCGTCGAATGGCAAGGTCGGAGGAGGCGGCAATCGCAAATGAGGGGCTGGATGTTTCATAAATTCTCATACACTCCGCTATACGGGAGCGGGAAACACGTCCGCACGCCTGGGCCTCTACCGAAACGTGAATGATCGCGGCGGGTGTCAGCGCCGGGAGGGTTTTATGAAGGCTCTGAACGGCGATATCTGCCCCGGCTTTCATCGCGGGTACGGGAAAAGAATCGCCCCCGAATGCGAAGTGTGCGCCATGCGCCTCGTCGACAAGCAATCGGCATCCGTGCCGATGAGCGATCCTTGCATACTCGGACAGGTTCACGCATCGGCCGTAATAATCCGGTGATGTGATCAGAATATCGGTAATCTCCGGATGAACGGCGAGAAAATCCTCCGGATTTTTCGCGTCCGGAGCGCCTAGCGGCGAGGAACCATCAGGACCGTTGGCTTCGTACGGCAGGAAAAGATACCTGCACCCGATAATACTCAATGTCCATACGACGGACATATGGACCGGGCGATATAACAGCAAGACGGAAGTTTCACCCAGTACGGCGGATAACATGATTCTCAGTCCCGTCGTCGTTCCGGAGCAAAGATAAAAGGAATACGCGCTCCCGAAAACCTCCGCGGCGTATCGGAGCGACTCCAATACCGGGCCCTTCGGGTCATGCAGATCATCGGTCGAGGAGAGTTCCGTGGTATCCTCATCGATCAATCGCCGGCAATCCCGGTCATCGAAAAACCGGGCCCCGATGTGACCCGGCACATGAAATCCGATCTTCTTATTTTTCGAAGAAGCCGCTTGCGAGAAAAAAACACCCGGCGTTTGCCGGCCCTCCCGAGAAGACTCTTTCACAAAAAAACCCCCGCTTGTTAATCGAGCTTCATAGTGTGAATACCGGCAATTTCAAGCCATATTTCTTTCTCGATACGCTCGTTTTCCTTGCGAATATCCTCGCTCGTCTCTTCCGAACGGATGTTCCTGCCCCAATTTTTCGGCTCTCCTGAACGCTTCTCAGGTCTGTAATCTCCGCGGTTTCTGCGCTTTTCATAATTCGGGTTTCCGGCTTTTTCCCGGTTATCCCGGCCCTCACGGTTTCCGGAGGCTTGATTCCCGAGAGCGTCATCGGGCCGGATCTCACGGGTTATATGCTTGTTCGCGGAAGGAGCACGGGTACCTTGCGCATTTCCGTCCTGCGCAGGGGCAGAGCCGGGACGCGGTCCTCTGCGACGATTGTCGTAACCTCGGTCTCTTCTTTGAAAATCCCGGTCTCCCGGCTTCGCCGCGGACTTCGAATTATTTCTCTCCTGCCCTTCGGCCTGGCGACCTGCGGATGAAGACCTGTCTGTCCTGTCCGAAGGACCCGGCCCGCTTCTCCGATTATTTCTGTATCCTTCCCGTCCGGGATCTTTGTTTATTCGTGCATTTCCGTCCGATTGCTTTTCTCTCGGCGGTTTCGGACTACTTTGATTTTCGAATTCTTCGCTCATTCATATCCTCCTTAAGGGGCATCACACTTTTCCATTATATCTATTTTTCAAATGTCTTCAACTTTTCGTTAAGTCGGGCGGCACTTTAGCGGGAGATCCCGGGAAACGATCCTCGGAATGCATATCCAAATCGCAAAAATATCGGACTTCCGCGTCTTCCGGGATCGCTTCGTTCATATCGGGCATCACGTCTCGAAGTGGGATGAGAACAAACGCCCTCTGCCTCATGCGAGGATGCGGAATGCTCAATCGATCATCGTTTCGCTCCTGATTTTCGAAAAGCAGGATATCGATATCGATCGTTCTCGGGCCGAACCGCCGCGTTCGCTTGCGCCCCAGATCTTTTTCGATGCGTTGAAGCTCCGAAAGAAGGTGTTCCGGAGAAAGCGCCGTATCGATACGGACGGCCAGATTCAGAAAATCCGGTTGTTTCCGATATCCGACCGGCTCAGTCTCATAAACCGACGAGACCGCCTCGACGAAAACATCGTCAGTCTCCTCCAACCGTATCAGGGCCTTCCGAAGGAAGTCGAGCCGGTCGCCCATATTGCTTCCCATTGAAAGATATGCCAAGCTCATCTCTTATCGTCACTTTTCTTGATGATCCGCTCGCGAAAGATGCGGACGCCCATATAATCAAATACTCCCTCAACGGGCGCTTGCGGCTTCCGGACACAGACATCCAGAGCGTCAACAGACAGAAAACGAATCAAGACCCCGGAAGCGATGGCCTCCGCCAATGCCTCGATCAAATCGTATCGCGTCCCCTCGACGATTTCACGGACCACCGCGAAAACCTGTCCATAGTCGACCGTGTCGGACAGCCGGTCGGTCCTGCCGGCCGTCATCTCCCGAAAGCATAACGTCAGATTGACGATAAACGGCTGAGGCTCATTCCGTTCGAACTCGAAAAGTCCGGTCGTTCCCATGAAACGCATTCCCTGAAGAATGATTCGGTTCCGGTATTTTTTAACTGATTTAGCCATGATCAAACCTCCTCATATTTTCGTTTGTCGGAAAGGATATCCGAGATGATAACCGCTTGAACAACACTTTTCACATCGTGAACGCGAACCATGTCCGCGCCTATAAAAGCGGCAATGCAGGATGCCGCAGCCGTTCCCGTATCTCTTTTGTCGACCGGCAGATCGCCGAGCGCCGCTCCGATAAATCGTTTACGGGAAGGACCGATCAACACCGGGAAGCCCAACTCCTTCAATCTGCCGATCCCTTTGATCAGTTCAAACGATTCCCGATGATCCATTCCGAAGCCGATCCCCGGATCCAGTATGATCTGATCCTCGCGCACCCCTGCACGAAGAGCGATATCGACGCTTCCGGACAGATAAGCGATCGCATCCGTAACGATGTCGCCTGAATGCTCGGTGAGCGAAGGATCGGTCGCGTTGAACATTAAAACCAAGCCCGATCGACTCTCATAAGCCACCCTGGCGATGTCGGGATCTCTTTTAAGCCCCCAGACATCGTTGATGATCGATGCTCCCGCTTCGATCGCTTCCTGAGCGACCCGGGCCTTGGACGTATCAACGGAAACCGGTATGTCGAACTTCGGAGCAATTCGGCGGATGACAGGAATCACCCGGTCGATCTCCTCTTGAAAATCGACCGGAGAATGGCCCGGACGCGTCGACTCCCCGCCTATATCCAAAATATCCGCGCGAGCGTCTGCCAGTCCGGACGCGTGCGCCTCGGCATCCCGAGCGGATAAGTATTGCCCGCCGTCGGAAAAGGAATCCGGTGTGACGTTAACAATGCCCATCACATAGGTCTTCACGCCCAAAGGTAACCGGTATTCTCCGGCGCAAAACTCTTTGCCTAGATCATTGATCATAATCAAATCCTCAGGTTCTCGGGCGGTTGATCAGGGCAAGCGCCTCCGCCCGGGTCCGGGCGTCCGAACGACATCTGCCGCGCATTGCGGAAGTGACTGTTTTGGAGCCCGGCTTCCGAATTCCGCGCATGGTCATGCAAAGATGCTCCGCTTCGATCACGACACAGACGGCATCCGCACCCACGGCCTTCTGTATCGTATCGGCGATCTCCGACGTCAGCCTCTCCTGAAGCTGGGGTTTTCGGGACAAGGTATCAACGATCCGGGCAACCTTGGACAGTCCGAGGATTTTACCTTTGGTCGGAACATACGCCACATGGGCTTTTCCGAGGAACGGCAGGAGGTGATGCTCGCACATCGAGTAAAACGGGATATCTCCGATGAGGATCATCTCGTCGTTTCCTTCCTCGACAAAGGTCTTGATATCATCGCGGATATCCCGATGCATCCCCGCGAAAATTTCCTCGTACATCTTGGCGACGCGATCCGGGGTCTCAACGATCCCGGGGCGGTTCGGATCTTCTCCGATCGCGATCAGGATTTCCTTCACTGCGTCTTTGATCCGTCGGGTATCGATCCCCGAAGGATTTTTGGGGGCGTCGGACTTATTTGGAGTCATGCTTCGCACCTCTCTTTTCGTTTTTTTGTCGATTAGGACATTTCCGGCCTTGATTCATGTTTCTTTCAACATTTTATTCCTGTATTGTACCGGAGTCATTCCTGTCTGCTTGCGGAACGCGACATTAAACCTTTGCGGACTCGAAAACCCCACCTGCGTCGCGATTCCGCTGACCTTGATCTCCCGCTGTTCCAGAAGTTTGCAGGCCGCGTCGACGCGCTCCTTCATAAGGAAGCTCATCGGACTGACTCCGAATTCATCCCGGAACGCCCGCGTAAAGTAACCTTGACTGAGAAACACATAAGCGGCCGCATCCGCAACCGAAGTGCCGCGATTGAAGTTCTGCCTCAGATAGTCCCGGGCGATAAGAACCAGTTCTCTCGCCTTTCCTTGGCGGACACGTAAGGACTCTTCCCACTCTTCCCGGAGCGCCCGGGAAAGCGCGACGAGCAGTTCCATCGTCAGAAACTGCATCATCAACTCCTTGCCGTATGCATCATTGACGCTTTCCCTGAGGATTCGTTCGACCAAATCACCGATATCCTCCCTGCTTCTGCCCGAAACTGTCAGAAAATAAGTGTTCTGCTTATCCTCCCCGTCCTGTCCGCTCGCAAAATCAAGAAATCGCTCCAAGGGTTTGGAAGATACACCATACATCGGAAGCGAAGCGGAAGGTCCTGTTTTTCGATCTTTCGGATCCAGAAGGGCATTCGGCGATTTGAGCCTCAAAGCTTCCTGAGCTTCCTTTATATCCTGAGAGAACCCGAAATAGAGAACGACCATTTCGGCCTGTCCGCTGATGACCCTTATCGTGTGACTGACATTCGGGCGAATCACCAATGTTGTTCCGTGTTCGAGAGGAACCGTCTTTCCTTCAACGGTCAATTCGGCCCTGCCCGATCGAAGATAAAGGAGTTCATGAGAGGTATGACGGCTTGATTCGGGTACGGGTGTGCTTTTCTCGAAGCAATGCTCGATCCCTTCAAAAACCACGGGGATCGATCCGGCAGCTTCAAGAATGCTTTTTTCGACTGCGGGCAGAAGTTCTTCAAACATAGCACATACTCCTTTTCGCCAAACTTGTCACGCGAACTGCCTCAGGAGAGAAAACGAATGTTGTCCACATAGATCTCACCGCTCTTGTTGGTATCGAAAATCTGAAACTCCAATCGACTCAGCATCGGACCTTCCTCTCCGTCGAAATCCAGTATCAGCGTCTGCCATTTCAGAACGGCCTGAATCTTGGCATCGCCCGAAAACCCATTTATTGAAAGTTTCTTCTCGCTGACATCCGGATTGAACACATCGACGGCGATCCTTTTAAAAGCGCGCAGATCCATCGGGGCAAACAGCGAAACATAATCCAAAACGGGGCCGAACACTAAGAGGCTGTTCTCCGTGGAATACTTAAGATGCAAGGATGCCGACCCCTGAGTCTTGTTCATCGGTTCCTTTTCGATGGTACAAGTGCCCTTGGTCGTCTTAAAAACGGGCAAGTTCTCGAACGGTTTGTCCCAAGATACCTTGCCGATCATTTCCAATTGATCACAGGAGGCAAAGGTCAGGTCCGGAGTATAAATCGATTTTTCCCTGTCGAACCGGAACGGCAAGACCGGCAGATCCGCCCTGTTCCGAAACGTCGCGGTATGCGGTATCGGACTGTATCCGTATGTCACTCCGGCCGGTTGGAGAATATCGTCATGCCAAACCATAACGCGAATTCCATGCAGTATTCTGGCGTTTGCGGGAACATAAACGCGATCCTCCCCGCATATTGAAAAGCCCCTCAGAACGGATTCGCCCTCCGCGAGCCACAAACCGTCCACCGTATTGTCAAAAGTCATCATCACTTTGTTGGATACGATCTCGACACTGATGCATTCCGGTGATGAAGACGGCATTTTCTGCGTAAAGTGGATGCCCAGAGCAATCGCGGCCAAGCGTTGTCCAACCGTGAAGGATTTGGTTTTCCGGGGAAGAAGAAGATCATGTTGGCCCATGATTCCGACTGGCATCGGAAACTTTCTGCGAATAGAAACCAATGCTTCATTAAGTTCAAGATATCGCTCCGGATGCTCCGGATCCAAATTCTCCGGAGATATCTGAAGAAAAATTAAGGACGGCACGGCCTGTCTGTCCTCCACTTCGCCCGGTCCGAAAACCGAAGCCAAGACGATTAACAGCTTGCGAACCAGTTTGGGATAAATATCCGCTAATTCGCTGTCAAAGCGGTCCGGAGCAAAAACGATACCGCGAATACTGACGTCTTTAAGCGAGACCAGTTTATGGTTGTACATGACGGTCATCAACGATTCGGGTTTGAGATCTTCCCGAAAATCGTTCCGGGTCAATGCTTCTCCGATCTCCATGGCTGATATCGTCTTAACGTTACCGGCAACCGGCAGAGTTTTCACGGTCGGGGTCGCTTCTTTTGACGGTTTGTCCGTTGTCTCGGATACCGAATCCTTCTCAGTGAGGGGAGTCTTGCCGTCGGCCTCGCCGCCGGGATTTGAGGGTGTACTTTCTTCTTTCTTTTCCTTCTTGGCAATCCTATCGGGGGAAAAAACAAACGCCCAATCTGCCTCGGACAAAAACAACCTCTTCTCCTTAAGCAAGGCGAGAAGTTCTTTATCTCCTTCGATGGTTTCACGGGACAGCCAACTCAAGATCGAAGAGCCGTCCAGTGCCAAATCCATGATTCCGACCGGATAATGAATTTGATCGGCCAAACGATATGCCATCGAAAACGCGGCCGAAGAGATCCGGGTCAATTGCGCAGAGTCCCGGACATGGATCCACCTAGTCTCGTCCGATCTCGAGTTTCCGGAGAAAGAGTACCGTGTTCCCTCCTTAAGGCCGGTTCTTTCGGGTGAAAAGAAACGAATCAGCCGGAGCGTGTTTTTTTTCAAAGGAGTTCGAGGAGCCGCGGTTTGAGAGATCGGAACATGAAGAGGGCGAGATCCGATCATGATCCAAACGTCTCCGCAACGCACATCCTTAATGGTAATGGAGTTCAGTCCTGAGGAAAAAACAAAGGTATACGCATCCGTCGACGCCTTGTATGCGGGAAGCTCGAACCGGAACGTTCCGTCCGCGTCCGACTGCGTCTCCAAACTCAAAATAACGCCGTAATCGGTGTCCAGTTTCGAGACCCGGCGACCATCCGTCGGATCCTTCACCACCTCAAGGGTAACGGTATTATGGGGGGTCGAAGCTCCGAAGAGTTTGACCGGGACCCTCTGCTGGAAAACCATTCCCTCGGATAACCAGGCGGGAAGTCGGAAATCGTTCATGATCTCTCTTTCTCCTCAAAAATCGTCGTATCTATCCGTATATTATACGCTACAAAGCCCCTGCCGGTAAAACATTAATTATCACGTACGAAGACGTCTCCCGGATAGCGATTTTTCGACATTCGTGACGAAGATAGTGCATAATCGTTAAATATTTATATCAATTTCGGGTGATATTTTGCATATATTATATTGACTGACCCGAATAAATCGTTTAGTATTTGTAAAAAGTTATTGATATGCGGCTGCACTTAAGCATTTAAGGACTCTAAGTCCTAAAGGGGGATAATATGACGGAAACGGCCCAAACAATGATCATGAATGACGAACTTGCCGACTTGATCGCAAAGAGACTCGGCGATCTTCTTCGAGAGGCGCGCCGCAATAAAAAACTGTCTCAGCACCGGCTCTCCGATCAGGTCGAGATCAATTCATCCTACTACAGTTTGATCGAGAATGGCGAAGTCAATCTGACGGTTCGTAAACTCATGTGCATTTGTGCAGGTCTAGAAATCCGACCCGATGTGATCATGCGCGGTTTAGTTGATTCTCTGGCGACTTCGGATATCTCGGAGCATATTAGCTAATATAACTTTTTTGTCCACAGGCTTTGACTCGTGTCCATTTATCGATATAATCGAAGTGTCGCAAATTTTACTTTATGCCGACATCGGAGGTTAGTCATGACACGAATGATCATCAAGTCGCCCGACCTAAAGAATGCCCAATACGAGGATATCCGCAAACAATTCAATACTGAGGCGGTTTCCTTCTGCTCCCATTATCATGAGCGTTCCGGTCACCCGAGTGAAATACCGGCGCATTATCACGAATATATTGAGATGATCTATGTATTGGAAGGAACCTTTACCGCCACCGTCAGCGGGCGGGATTACACATTGACCGACGGAGATCTGCTCCTGGTGAACGCCAATGAACCGCACTCGTTCCATCGTCACGCAGAATGCATGTTCATTTGTCTTCAATTCGACCCGTTTCTCCTTTTCTCAACGGTCCGTTCTACATTCGAAGCTCGTTTTATCATGCCGTTTATTATGTCATGCTCCTCCCCGCAACGGGTCATCCCTTCTTCCGAGTTGACACAGACCGAGATTCCCGCTCTGGTCGAGGAAGTCAATCGCGAATATAACGAGAAAGATTACGGATATGAGTTGTCCGTCCGGGCCAGTATTTGTCGGATTTTTCTGTGGTTCCTGCGTAAATGGCGCAAGCAAGGCGTTCATATGGGGGTTACGCCCTCCGTTCGTAACGAAGATATTGCCCGCCTTGAAAGCGTTCTGAGTTACATCGATCAGAACTATATGCGGACCGTCAGTGCCGAGAAAATGGCCCGTTTATGCAATATGAGTTACAGTTATTTTTCGAGATTCTTCAAGGCATCCATCGGTAGGTCCTTCTCGGAGTATCTCACTTATGTGCGGGTCACCGAGGCGGAGAAACTCCTGATCACCACGAGCAAGAATGTCAGTCAGGTAGCCATGGAGACCGGCTTTTCGAACGCCAGCTATTTCATTACACAATTTAAGAAGCACCGCCAAATGACGCCAAAGAAATTCAAGCAACGCTTGTTAAGGGACGCATTGGATAAGGTCTGATTTCATTTCGGAAATGTCCGTGGAACAGAGAACTTTTGAGAGATCACTAACACACCGCCCTCAACATAATTAACGCCCCGGCCGTTTCCGACCGGGGCGCTGTTTCTGGCTGCCGAACTAGGATTTGAACCCAGACAAACTGCTCCAGAGGCAGTCGTGCTACCATTACACAATTCGGCATCAAAGTAAAATTTCCCGTTTGTCGCCGGAAAACGTCCGCCGACGAATGAGAGTATATCAAATCGGTGTTTGTACCGCAAGAGTAAAATCCTCACAGCGTGAATCATTCGTATCGGAAAGATTCTTTTCCGGATGTTTGGGTATCAACATCTCTTGTGCTAATATCCAATTGGAGAGCATGAAAAACTAAGTTTTTTTGCGGAGGTGTACTATGAGCGATCCAACCGGCAACTACAGTCAAAACGATCACCGGACAGCCCTGCCCGACCCGGTCAATGAGCAAAGGCAGGCCGAGACACTGGCAATGAGTTCACTAATTTTAGGTATTGTGGGGATGTTCACGTGCGGATTACTCGCTATACTCGGCTTGGTGATGATTATTATTGCTCGACGGAGAGGTGCAACCGGAACGGTCGCAACCGTCAGTTTAGTTGTCAACATCGTGATCTCTTGCTTCGGATTGCTCATCGGCGGAGGTGTTTTATTTTTTGCCGTGGAGGCATACTTGGAAGCGGCAGCCAAGGCATCGGCCGGAATGTTACTCATTCAATGAAGTATGATCTCATTGAGCCCTCATCCGCGACACCCCGGCAACGAGCCCCGTTACTTTTACCCCCGCCCCTCCGGCATCATCGGGATGTCCGAGAGCGGAGCGATCAGGCCGAGTTCTTCCATCTTCTCCCGAACCAGGCCGATATCACGCCAGAGCGTTATTCTCTCGTTGTTGTTTCTTAAAATATAAGCCGGGTGAAAAGTCGGAAGGATCAAGAAATCATTCTTTTCGATGAAACGCCCGCGAACCTTCCCGATCGGTTCGTCGCTGTTCATGAAGTACTTAAATGCGGTTTTTCCCAGAAGAACAATAATTTTCGGCTTAGCGAAACGGATCTGCTTGGCAAGCAGAGGCATACATGTCTTTGCTTCCTCCGCGGTCGGAACCCGGTTTTCCGGCGGACGGCATTTGACGATATTACAGATGTGAAAATCGTCTGCAGTAAACCCGTAAGCTTGAAACAATAAGTCCAAAAGCCGCCCGGCCTGGCCTACAAACGGTATCCCCTGAATATCCTCGTTCGCTCCGGGTCCTTCCCCGACGATCATCAACGGCGCCCTGATCGCACCTCTGTAAATTACGACATTGTGTCTTGTCCGGGAAAGAGAACAAGCCTTACAGCGCTTGCATTCCTCAACAAAATCCGGCCATGCATACGACAAAAAGATCACCGCCTTCAAAAATAATCAATATTTCAGCCTATTATACCAAATCATCGGCAATGCGCATTCGAACGGTAAAAGTCGATCCTTTGTCGACCTCGCTTTCAACCGACGCGCTCCCCTCATATAATTGGGCGATATGTTTCACGATGGAAAGTCCGAGTCCCGTACCGCCGAGCTCTCTGGAGTGACTCTTGTCCACGCGGTAAAATCGCTCGAAAATGCGCGACAAATGCTCCTCAGCGATGCCTTCACCGGTATCACGAACTGAGACGGATATGATGCGATCCGGCTCGCGAACCGCCTTGACCCAGACCGCCCCGCCTTCACGGTTATAATTGATCGCGTTGTCCAAGAGATTGATGAGGATCTGTTTCATTCTAAATTTTGAAGCCATCACCGGCAAGGGATCGCCTTCCGTCCAAATCAGCTCAATTTTTCGCTCCGAAGCTTTCTCCCGCAACATATTCAGCGTTTCTTCAATCAACGGATTAATATCGAAGCGCTCCGCCTCAGAATCCTGTTCGATTCGTTCGATCTCCGATAGCTGAAGCACATCGTTGATCAGTTGATGAAGCCTTTGCGCCTCGATATCGATGATCTCCAGGAATCGCTTCTGGGTCACCGGGTCGATATTCTCCGAACCGCGTAAAGTATCGATAAATCCGCGGATGGAAGTCAGAGGGGTCTTGAGCTCGTGGCTGACGTTTGCCGCAAATTCCGCCTTCATATCCTGAAGAGCCGCTAACCGGGTATTCTTCTCCTCAAGCTCGCGCATATCGCGCTCAAGACGCTCCGCCATCTCGTTGAATGCCGCGGACAAGGCTCCGATCTCATCCGGGCCGGTCGCAATGATCCGAGCCGAATAATCTGTTGTCGAAATCGATTCGGCCGCCTTCTTAAGTTCAAGCAGAGGCTTCGTGAGCCTCTTGGAATAGAAAAAACCGAAAACCGAAATCGCGAGGACCGTCGTCGCGATCACCGCGAGAAATGCCCACTGCATCCGCCGAACGCCCCGCTCATATTCGACGAGCGGCATCGAGATCCGGACGACCGTATCGGAAACCTCTTCGTAGTCGGCCATGTAAAGCATGTCCGCTCCGACTGTCCGGCTGTATCGCTTCTCATAGGCCGTTTGTCCTGATTTAAAGGCAGAAAAGACCTCTGCACGGTCCAGATGGTTATCCATCTTTTCGGCATCCTCGGCGCTGTCATACAACACCTTCCCGCTCCGGTCGATCACCGTTATCCTCAAGTCCCCCGAGGTTCTCGAAAAAGTCGCGACACATTCCATTCCGACATCTTCGAACGCCGCCCCCTTCGCGATCTCCTTCTCGAAAAACAGGCTCGCGGAGACGAGGAGTTGCCGATTCGTGTTTTCGGCGTATTCCGACATGAAATAAACGCCGAAAGCGCCGGTTATGATGATCGAAAGCAATACAACAAAAAAAATGAATGCCTGAAATTTTCTGATCATGCGTACACCGTCCGTTTTCCCTTACACATGGTTCTATTCCCGAAATCGGTATCCCCGGCCCCGCACCGTCTCAAGGTATTCCGGGTGCGCTCCGTTCTTTTCGAGTTTCTTGCGAAGCTGGCGGATATGCACATCCACCGTTCTTGTCTCTCCGATATATTCGTAACCCCAGACACGATTTAAGAGGTCGTCTCTCGAAAATGCGACGCCTCTGTGGCGCATCAAATATTTTAACAGTTCATATTCTCGATGAGTCAGCTCGATCTCTTCCTCGTCCAAATAAACGCGATGCCGGGCGTCATCCAGAACGATCGGACCGGCCTTCAGAATGTCACGTCCTCCTTTTGCGCCGTTCTCGAAAATCTCCTGCGCGGCATTCGTCCCGGCTCCGGGATCGATCGGTGAAAAATGCGAGCTTACATTGCCCGACACGTTCCCCGATTCGGCCGTTCGTCTCTCCGCGTCCTCGGAAAAAACGCCGCAAGTCGCCTCATACCGGCGGATCTGGGCGGCGACTCTGGCGAGGAACTCTCGAATGCCGAAGGGCTTAGTGATGTAATCGTCGGCACCGACTCCCAGTCCGCGGACTTTATCCGCCTCGCTCGCTCTCGCCGTCAACATGATCACCGGCGTGACCGAGTATTCATTTCTAGCGCGAAGTCGGGCACAGATCTCAAAGCCGTCCATCCCCGGCAACATGATGTCCAATATAAACAGGCAGACATTTCCCAAGCCGGGAAGGCAGTCGATGAATTCGAGGCCGTTGCGAAAACTGCTGACCGCATAGCCTTCGCCGGCAAGATTGTACTCGATCAATTCGGCGATCGACGCGTCGTCTTCTACGATGACCACCCTGCGTTCAGACGTCATACTTCCTCGGGCCTCCTGCCCTTGATGAAGAAAATCACCCACTCCGCCACGTTCTGCGCGTGATCCGAGATGCGTTCGAAATATTTGCAGATCAATAAAAGCTCGGTCAGGATCTCGATTGAATCCGGATCCTGACGCATTCTTTTGACTAAATACTCTTTGATTTTAACATACATCGCGTCGACCTTATCATCCATGTGAACGACTGCGGAAGCGATCTCTTCATTTTTGGAAACGTAAGCCTCCAGCGCCGATTTGATCATCATTTTTGAGTAGTCCGACATCCGGATGACGTCTGCCGGAATAACGATATCGGTATGAAACGAAGCGAGGATCAGGACCTTTTCACAGATATCGCTTGCGTGGTCGGCGATACGCTCTAAATCCGTGATCAGCTTGAGCGTCGATATCGCGTCGCGGAGGTCCGCCGCGACCGGCTGTTGACGAATGATCATCTCGACGCAAGCGCGATCGATATCGCGTTCCATGTTATCGATCAAGTCGTCGTTATCCACGACCTTCTGCGCTTTTTCCGCGTCGATTTCGACCAGGGCATCCACCGCGTCGGTGATTGCGGAAAGTGTCATCGCCCCCATGCGGATGATTTGCTCGTGAATGTGGATCAGTTCATTTCTGAATTCTTCTCTGACTACTGTCATATCTTCCTCCTTTGGGGTCCGCCTAAACGGACGCTCACTTATTGCTTTTCGATCAGCCGAAACGGCCGGTCACGTATTCTTCTGTCTTCTTGTTCTTCGGATTATTGAATATTTCAATGGTCGGCCCGGACTCCATTACCTCTCCCAAGAGAAAAAACGCGGTCCGGTCCGATATTCGGACCGCCTGTTGCATATTGTGCGTCACGATAACGACCGTGTATTTCTTTTTCAACTCATACATCAGATCCTCGATCTTGATGGTGGATATCGGATCAAGGGCCGATGTCGGTTCGTCCATCAGGAGGATGTCCGGCTCGACCGCCAAAGCCCTCGCGATGCAAAGCCTTTGCTGCTGCCCTCCCGACATCCCGAGCGCCGAAGCCTTGAGCCGATCCTTCACCTCGTCCCAGACCGCGGCATCCCGGAGGGACTTTTCGACGATCTCATCAAGTTCCCTCTTCTTCTTAATTCCATGCACTCTCGGCCCGTACGCGATGTTGTCGTATATGCTCATCGGGAAAGGATTCGGCTTTTGGAAAACCATGCCCGCCCGTTTTCTAAGATGCGTCACGTCGCTGTTTCTCGCGTAGATCTCCTCGCCGTCGATCCGAATGCTCCCCTCATGGCGGTAGTCGAAAACTAAATCGTTCATCCGGTTGATGGTTTTGATGCACGTCGATTTGCCGCACCCCGAAGGCCCGATGAAGGAAGTGATCTCATTCGTGCGGATCATCAGGTCCACATTTTTCAACGCCTGTATTTCCCCGTAAAAGACGTTGAGACCTTCAATTTCGATCTTGATATCTGTCATTCGTGTCTCCTCTTCTCTGCCGATTATGCTCTTGATTGCCGTGGATTCATTTATTGATCCGTGCCCTTTTGATGTCTCCGGATGCCCATACCGCGACCCGATTGATGAGAAAAACCAGGATCAGAAGCGCCGCCGCCGTCGCAAAAGGGACCGCGGGCGGGTCCTTGCCGTTCATCGCCGAATTGTAAAGATGAAGGGCTAAGGTATTCCCCTGCTCGAAAATATGGCCGAAAAGCGCGTTGAAAATATTGTCCCCCTTCGGAAGATAGTTTCCGGACACGCCGACTGTGAACAGCAATGCCGCGGTCTCCCCGACGATCCTTCCGATCGCGAGCACGATACCGGTTCGTATCCCGGGCAGTGCGCAGGGCAGAACAATGCTCATCGTAACGCGTAATTTTCCGGCTCCAAGTGCCAATCCGCCCTCCCGATAGGCATCCGGTACCGCCAGAAGCGATTCCTCGGTAGTTCGAATAATGATGGGCAAGATACAGATCATCATCGTCAGGCTCCCCGACAGGATCGAAAGCTTCAATTGAAAAAGGACGACGAAAATCGCGTATCCGAAAAGTCCGTAGATAACGGACGGAATTCCGGACAGGACCTCCGTCGCAAATCGTATCGTACGGACCATTTTTCCCTGCCGCGCGTATTGAGTCATATAGATCGCGCCTCCGATGCAAATCGGAACGGCGAGAAGGAGCGTCAAAACAACCACATACAGTGTATTGATCATCATCGGAAGAATACCCTTACTGCCGTTTTTCGCGGCGGAATATTCCGATGTGAGAAACCGCACGTTGAGGTGCGGAAGTCCGTTATACAGGATGTATCCGATGATACCCAGAAGAATGAGCACGGTAAGAATCGCGCTCAACCAAATCAGTGATCCGAGAAGGATGTCTTTCTTCTTTTTACTGATCAACGGAACTCACCCCCTTTTTTTGAAATGTACGAAAAGGTGATGTTGACCAGCATGATGAAGACGAACAATACCAGACCGATCGCAAACAAGGCTTGTCGGTGCAAGCCGGCCTCCGCGTATCCCATTTCGAAGGCGATCCCGGCCGTCATCGGGCGCACAGACGAGAACAGCGTCGGAAACTGAACGATATTTCCCGCGACCATGATGACCGCCATCGTCTCTCCGATCGCGCGACCGACCCCGAGGATCACTCCTGCCAATATGCCGGACCGCGCCGCCGGGATCTGAACGGAGAATATCGTCGAAATCTTTGTGTTACCCAATGCCAGCGCCGCTTCGGTATAGGAGATCGGGACGCTTTTCAGCGCGGTTTCCGCGACCCGTATGATCGTCGGAAGGATCATGATGGAAAGGATGACGATGACGGCCGTCAGTCCTGAGCCGGTCGAATTATATCCGAGCCCCGTAAAAAACTCGCGGATAAAGGGGACCAAAACTTTCATTCCCCAGAAGCCGTAGATCACCGACGGGATCCCCGCAAGGAGCTCCACTGCGGGTCGAATGACCCTTGCGACTCTCTCCGGCGCGATTTCCGAAAGAAAAACAGCCGTCAGCAATCCGATTGGGACGCCGATAAGGATCGCCCCGGCACAGCCGATCAAAGAGGCGAGTATCATATTGAGGATCCCGAAACTCGGGTCTTCCGCGACCGGTGCCCACGTCGAACCGAAAACGAAATCCCCGAAGCCGATTTTCACGAGCGCGGGCAAGCCGGAAGCGAACATTTATACGGTGATGACCGCGACCGCTCCGACCGAGATAAACGCCGTCATCTTAAAAACGGTCTCGGCGGACTTTTCGACACCGGAGATCGCGAGGGAAAAAACCGACGCAGCTGCGGCAAACAAGAGGAAAAGCATCCAACCGAACTGCATGCTTCCCGCTGCGGCCGAGGACCCGGAAGCCAGGAGATCCGATCGAAGCGAGGACAGAAATCCGGTCAGGGCGATGCCCAGAATAAATGAAGCGAAGAACATCCCCGATGCAAGCAGGGGCTTTTTAACGAGGACCGCGAGCATTCCGATCGCGACTGAAAGCAGAGCAAGGATCAGGGAGACCCGTAATCCCGCGGGGAATCCGATCAGTGCCGTCTCGCTGACCCGGATGCTCGAAAATACCGCCAGATAGCCCGATACGCGCACGGAGTACTCGTCGATTAATAAGTGAATAAAGGGCAATGCCGGAGCAGTGAGTGCGAGAACGGCGAACGCGGAAGAAGCCAGACGCAGGTTCCTGCGTCGGGCGTTCTTCTTCTTCAAAATTTCTACAGCGTAAGCATGATCCAAGGAACCACCTCATGTCGTCGATCTTACGGACGACTCCATCAACTTTCTACTTTATGTTTGGCACGACTCCGTCATCCGCAACGATCTTCATTCCTTCCTCGGAGAAAACAAACTCGAGAAAAGCCTTTGTCAGCGCATCCGTGGAATCCTTTTTTGTGATCATCAGAAACGGCCGCTGAAGCTTGTACGAACCGGACGCAACATTTTCCTCTGTGGCACTGACTCCGTCAATGCTCAACGCGGTCACGCTTTCGTCCAACGAAGAGAGTGAAACGTAGCCGATGGCGTTCGGATTGTTTGAGACCGCCTGTTTAACGTTCCCGGTTGAGTTCTGCTCCTCGGCATACGCCGCGGAATCCTTAATGCCGACGATTTCTTCAAATGCGCCCCGGGTGCCGGATGCCGCTTCTCTTCCAATGCATTGGATCGGCGCGTCCGCGCCT
>CAYPAL010000019.1:0-3683 GCA_964408695.1 uncultured Oscillospiraceae bacterium
GAAACCTCGCGATCGTAATGATCGTCGGAGAAGCGATGGCCAACACCGTCGGAACAACTGCCCGAGCAGCGCAGGCTCTGTCCAAGGCCGGCATCAACCTTGAAATCATCAACCAAGGTGCCTCGGAGATCTCCGTCATGTTCGGTGTTCGTGAGGAATACTGCAACTACGCGGTGAGGGTCTTGTATAACGAGTTCTTTAACAAGTAATCATTCCGCAGTAGTCTCTGCAGCCGTCGTTACTGCCGCTGTCGTTTCTGCCGCTGTCGTTTCTGCCGCTGTCGTTTCTGCCGCTGTCGTTTCTGCCGCTGTCGTTTCTGCAGCTGTAGTTTCTGCAGTTGTCGTCTCTCCTGCCGTAGTTTCTGCCGCTGTCGTCTCCGTTGCAGTCGTTTCTGCTGATTCTGTCGTCTCAACCGTTCCAGTCGTCTCCTCTACGGTAGCCGGCGGCTCCGTTGTCTGCGTTTCGGGCGGTTGAGTGAATTCCGGGATCGGTGTAGGATCAGCCGTCATTTCAACGACCTCTTCACCGATCGTCGGATCGAGTTCCGAGAGCATCAGAGTCAGGACATAGCCGGTGTTTCCGGCCGCGGTTTGGATTTTGGAGAAGGTCGCTCCAAACGAGATCAACTTCACCGGCTCACCGCGGCTGAGAACTTGGAGAACCTGACTTTCCGTTGATTCTTCGGACAACACCGATACATTATCGCTCAGCGAATACATAACCGTATTTAAAGATTCATCCTGGTTCACCGTCGATGAAGCGCCCGGATCAGCTTTGACTTCGACTTTTCGCCAATTCAGAACGGCATATGTTGTGAAATAACCGATGAGTGCGCATAAAGCAAATAGAACGATGGGGATCAAGATCACGCCGAGCCGCTTCTTCCATGTGCTCTTGTACTTTCCCGGCATTTCTTCACCCCTCTCAGAATGTTCGTTATAGGTTTTTCCGGACGCGTTTTCACTCCATGGATCATCCTCGGAGTTATTTGTCACTCCGGCCTCGGATTGATCACCGAAGCGATATCGCGCAGTAGCGTCATTCGGCTCCGAAACACCGCCTAAGGAGGCGATCGCAGGCAAAACCACCGGAACGGAAGCGGTCAATTCATCGATTCGAATCGCTACAACGGAAAGACCGCCCTTTGCCCCTCCGCCGACGGCCGCATTCAAAGTCTCGGTTAATTTCGTCGCCATATCGGCGCTTTTATTCATGATGAAGGCCATGATGCTCTCAGGAACGTACTTAATGACGCCGACACCCAAAAGGAACACTTCATCGTTTGCGGATAATTTATAGCGGGCTCTGGTCGGGACCAATTTTTCCCCGTCTTGAATCGGCATGCCGAGATATTGAGTCAGGACTTGACTGTCCGGGTGTTTCTGCGCTTCCTCTCGGGAGAGTTCACCATTTTTGACCCGATGATTCGCAACGGTGTCGTCCTCGGTTAAGGGTATCCATTTGCGGTCGCGCAAAATATATGCTCTCGTGTTTCCGAGACTGATGATATAGAGCATATCCTCGAAAATAATCGAAGAGGTGAAAGAGACCTTCAAAGAATTCGCCTTTTTCGCAAGAGAAAATTCAATAACAACAGCATTCAAAACCTGCACGATCTCAGAAGAGAACCGAATCACGTCCGGAGCGGGAGTCGACAAAACTCGTTCGAATGCCTCGGAAAAGGTTTTCGCTAATTTCTGCAGAACGGTAGCCGCAATGCTGTCCGGACCCTGTGCGGAAAACAGAGCGTATACCTGGAAGTCTGAGTTCGATTCGGATGAACGGGTAAAGGGCTTCGCATAGTCCTCCGGTTTTCTGAATGTCCCTTGAAAAAAGACATTTTCCTGCGGCATCCCGGGAAGTTTATTGGTTTGACAATCAACATAATGGCGGCTCTTAATCATTCTGACTCCCCCCAAATAAAACTGTGGAGCTCAGGGATCTGCTTCTCCCAGTCTAATAGCATCATCCAAGGATCCTGTTGAGTATAGAACATCCCATCAGCAGGAACGCGATACTCACTCATGTTTCCGACGAGTCCCGAACCGGTCATTCCCAGACGCAACAAGTCATCCGATTGCATATTCGTTTCAAACATACCGGCCATATCCTCGAAAACAGCCAGTTGATCTAATGTGCTCATCGAGGAAACCTTGGTCATTAATGCTGTTGCGACGGTCCTTTGTCTTCCAGTACGGACAAAATCGGAGTCCAAATAACGAATTCTTGCCCAAGCTATGGCTTGCGACCCGGAAAGAGTTTGATAGCCCTCATGCGTTAAATAGGAAACATTAGCGCCGAGCACTTCGTTATGCTCGAGAATTCCCTGATTGGCGTATTTGACTTCACTGCTTTTAACGTCAATTTCTACTCCGCCGATGATATCGATGATTCGGGAGGCGCTGTTAAAATCCAACATTACGAATCGGCTGATATCCAGACCGAAATTTTCATTTATCGTATTGATCAGCAGTCCGACACCGCCATAAGCATAGGCATGACCCAGCTTATCCTGATAACTTTTACCCTCAATATTGACCGAACAGTCTCTCATCAGCGAGGTTAGTTTGATGGAATCACTCCGTTGATCGAGAGTCAAAACCATGATCGAGTCCGCCCGGCAGACAATGTCATCCGCGCCACGCGAATCGATCCCGAAAATCAAAACATTTTCGACTTTCTTGTCTTTCTGGGCGACTTTTTTAATCGGGAAATCCGGATGGACATACACTCGTGTATGCCCCCCCTCCGACCAAGAGGAACTCGTATCTCCTTCCAGATCGATCGGATCTAATTCCTGAATATCGACAGGTTCATATTTTTCGGGATTGATTATCGGGGTAAAGACGTATTGCACCTTACCGACCATCCGGAACATATAATAAGCTACGCCCATCGTAAAGCCTAATATCGCAACAAGAAATAACGCAAATACTTTGAGCGCCGTTCTCTTTTTCTTAACGGGAATGGCGGCCCGCCCGTTTCTTCTTGCGCCATCCGTATGATTATCGCGTCCGGACGGAAAACGTCGGCTCGATGTCGGATCAACGCTATTTTCGTACCTGTTTTTCAAAATATTATACCTCTGTAAGTCATTAGATTCGTCGTTATCATATCTGATTTTATGATAATTGACAATCAACACAATTACGCGTTTCGTATTTATTAGGCTAAACTTTGTGGTAGAATGTCCAAAGTGATGAAACTTAAATCATAGTTTCGAGGTGAAATATGAATAAATCCTTTGTTCAATCATCTGTTCTGTCAAAGGCACTGACGGTTCTTCTGATCGTAACGCTGATGATCGCATCCTCCGTTTCCTGCTCCGACAAGAACAAGGGAAATGAAACCCTTGCCGAGGATACAACTGCCCAGATAACAGCATCGCAGACGGAAACGACGGAGATGACAAATGCCACTTCCGCTACGACCGTTGAGCAGACACTGCCGACGTCCGACACCGGTGAACCCGTCAACCCGTTGACCGGGTTGACCAATATGGATCCCGACAATGTTGGAAAAAGATCCGTAGCCATAGTCGTAAATAACCATTTCGCGTCGATTCCGCAACGCGGTCTCCATCGGGCCGACGTAATCTACGAGTATGAGACCGAGTCCGGTCAGACCCGTTTGCTGGCCGTTTATGCGGATGTTACAGCGGTTCCCGAGATCGGTTCGATAAG
>CAYPAL010000019.1:3783-17292 GCA_964408695.1 uncultured Oscillospiraceae bacterium
CGCCATCGAGTATAAGGGTATCGATCTTGAAGGAGAAACCCCGGCGTTGTTTGATTTCGTTGAGGTTGAGTCTCCTGCTCTTGCAAGCGGTTCTCCCTGCACCGATCTGACGGTATTCTTTTCGAACACCAATGATGACGCAAACTTTGTTTACGACAAAGACACACGGTTGTACACAAAGTACCAGTACAACGGCACGGCTCAAGTCGACGAAATCACCGGAGAAAAGATATACGTCAAGAATGTATTCGTATTATTCGCCAATATCCAATCTCACGGTGATGTCACCGTTGATGTTTTCCTCGAAGACGGAGGTGAAGGATATTATGTGTCCGACGGAAAAATCATAAAGATCACTTGGGACAAGGACTCCCCGACCAGCCCAATTCTAATTTGGGACGAAGCCGGCGATCCCGTTCAGGTCAACGCGGGTAAAAGTTACATCAATATTGTTCGCAAGACGCAATCCGCGAAAACAACCTGGGAATAAATTAATCTTCAGTATTCGAAAGAAGATCGGTTCGCTCCGATCTTTTTTTGTGCAATAAAACCAAGGCGATAATCAATCGAAAAAAGAGAAGAACGACCACTCCGCCTGAGATATCGATCAAAACATCTATAATATCCGCATTGCGTCCGAAAACAAATATCTGATGGTACTCATCGAACACGGCATACAGAACAGTGATCCATATGGACAGCATGGAATTCGTTTGAAAAGAAGATTTTATCTCCTTCACCGGTATTTCTATCAGAGGATTTTTTTCTGATATTCGGGCAGTTGAAACGAAAGCAAAAAAGGAAAAGGACGTAAGTATGGCATATTCCACGAAGTGCGCTGCTTTTCGAAGAAAGAACACGGAGAAATCCAAACCAAACTGAGCCTTCATAAACTCAAGCATTTTTAAACTTCTGTTCGAAGACTCATAAACCGTTTCGGATGATAGCGAAAAGATGATCCACATCCAGCCCAATACGATAGACCACAACAGAACGGACAATAACAAATAGGGCCAGCGTATGCCTTTTTTTCGTTTTTCTTTATTCACCGCAAGGCTCCTTAACGTTTTGTCCCTGTCATTATATCATGATTATTCTTGGGAATGATCTGCCCGGCTTTTCAATGTCCCGGCAATTTCCCGTTCCGCTGACTTCTTCGCGGCAGTTTCCCGCTTGTCATATTTTGCTTTACCCTTTGCCAAAGCAATTTCGAATTTCACCTTACCGTCTTTAAAATAGCATCGGGTCGGTACGATCGTCAGTCCGTCCTGCTTGACCTTGGAATAAAGACGAACAATTTCCTGCTTATGCATCAACATCTTGCGGATCCGCATCGGATCGCGGTTGAAGCGATTACCCGCCTCATATGGGCTGATGTGCACACCGACCAGGTACATCTCGTTATCTTTCACCTGAATGTAACTGTCCTTGAGATTGATTTTTCCGGCACGGATCGATTTCACCTCGGTTCCGGACAAGGAGATGCCCGCCTCAAACTTTTCCAAGATGAAGTAATCATGAAATGCTTTCTTATTGTCGGCAACATTCTTTTCGGACATCTTCAATCCATCCCCAGTCGTTCACGTCGCAAAGAAGGTTCTGCGTTCAGCGTCAAATTATCGCGAACCCCCTTAAGATACGACAAATAACCTGCGGCCGCAACCATCGCGGCATTATCTGTGCACAGATCGATCGGCGGATAGAACAGTTGAACGCCGTTTGTCTCCGAATAGCGCCGCATCGTATCCCGAAGAACAGAGTTTGCGGAAACGCCGCCCGCCATGCACAGCCGATCACACCCTAATTGCCTACAACTTTTCATACAGTTTTCTGAAAGAATTTCCGCGATCGTTTTCAAATATGAAGCGGAAAAGTCTGCAATATTGATCTCTTCATCGGCCATTCGTGACTTATTTATGATATTCAAGGCAGCCGTCTTCAGCCCACTGAACGAAAAGTCTCGAGATTCCGGGAAAAAGGTCCGGGGAAATTCATACGCGTTCGGATTCCCGCCCTTCGCCGCCGCATCCATTCTCGGTCCTCCCGGGTAACCGAGTCCAAGCACTCTCGCAATTTTATCGATGGCTTCTCCGGCGGCATCATCACGGGTTTGACCGATGATCTTTTGTTTGGTTTCGTCTTCCGAATAGACGATTTCGGTATGACCGCCTGAAACGATCAAAGCAATAAACGGCGGTTTAAAATCCTTATGAACCAAATAATTTGCGGCTACATGCGCATCAATATGCCCCACACCGATCAGGGGCTTATTTGATACTTCAGCCAGACCCTTCGCGAAGGAGATTCCGACCAGAAGCGCTCCGACTAACCCCGGTCCTTTAGTCACACAGATCGCGTCAATATCGGATAGTTTCTTTCCGGATTGAATCAACGCCTCTCGTACACACGGAACGATCGTTTCAACATGCATCCTCGACGCAAGTTCAGGAACGACACCTCCGAATGCGCTGTGAAACAAGGCTTGTGAAGATATGACAGACGAGAGTATTTGGGTTCCGTTCAATACGACTGCACAAGCCGTTTCATCGCATGAGGATTCTATGCCGAGTGTTAATATATCCATTCGTAACTCCCTGATAAACTACTCATAATGGCTGTTCAAAAAATCCGTGATCACTTCTCGGTATCGTTCCGAATTGATGATGTACGCTTCCGTATAGCCCGCCCCGTTAAACTTCTCGGCAGTTGTCGTACTCGGGTGTAGGCGCTTCCTCTCTTCGACGATCTGATCGATATTTGCCGTATTGATAAACATATCCCGGTCCCCGTATAGGATACAAACCGGAACCGATGTTCGCGCGATCTCCGACGCGAGATTCAGGTTATCGCCTTGACCCGCGGATATTCGGATCGCGTATGGAATTGAGTACTGCGTAACGAATCCAAGCATAAAATCATTCTTAACGATCGGACGAATATAGTCGTCCGACATTTTCGCAGGCGAATCCAGAATAAATCCCGTGATGTAATTACCGTCGAACGCGAGATCGAGAATGTCGTCGCTGATCGCTTTATCGGGTTCTCCGCTCTGAGGCAGTTTGCTCATCGCAATCAGAGAGGAGGAGCAACCTGAGCCGATCCCGTATAGGATGACGTCTTTCGTAACGGAAATTTTTCGAACATAATCGATCGCTCCGATGACATCCTTCCATTCCATATATCCGTAACCGGTCGTAAGCCCCTCTGATTCCCCGCTGTTTCTCTGATCGAAAAGAAAAACGTTGAATCCGTTTTCGAGAAAATCGCGAACCAGGTCAACGGTTTCAACGTTAAAGGGCATGCGGTTCGATTCGGTTCCGTGTACGATAATAACGGTGCTTTTGGGGTCGTCTGTTTTAAAAAACCATCCGGATAGATTGGTCTGCTTATCAAACGATTTGAAGCTGGTCGGCGAGTACGGAGGCAGAATGTTCGAGGGGATGTTCGAGATCTGCGTACGTTCAGCCTTCATCAGCGTATTGGCGCTTGCAGCGGTCAGCAAAATGAAATAGATCGTTACGACCGCGATAACGCTCAGAAGCTGAGCAAGTCGAACAATAACTTTCTGGACGGGCAACCTTGCGCCCGGTCTTTTGGTGAGTCCCCTTGACATAATGTGACCTTTCGACGGTTAAAGCATGCGTTTCTTTCGAAGTATGAAAACGGCCAGAAACGCGCCGATACCGCCCAACGCAAGAGCGATAAAAAACGGCCAGGGCTCGCTCGAAAAATCCTCGCTCCAAGGCATGGGGACATTCTGTCCGAAAAAGCTCGAAATCACGGTCGGAACCGACAGGGCGATCGTCGCCGCGGCAAGAATTTTCATGATCAGGTTCATGTTGTTATTGATGATCGACGCGTATGCGTCCATTGTTCCGTTTACAATGGACGCGTAGATATCCGCCATCTCTCTGGCTTGCTTGTATTCGATGATGACATCCTCCAACAGATCCTCGTCGTCTTCGTATTGTTTCACCACTCTGCCGCGCATCAATTTCTCAAGGACGGCTTCGTTCGATTTCAGGGACGTCGAAAAGTAAACCAATGATTTCCCCAAATCAAGCAGTTTATAGAGGTCGGTGTTACTTATAGATTTGGCCAGGGTCCGCTCGGAAGATTCAATGGCTTTGTCCATGTATCTCAAAAGTTTCAAATAATCCTTCGCCACGGCTAAGAGGATCTGAATGGCAAACCGAGTCCTGAAATTAACGACCAAATCGCGCACACGGTTCTCAATGAAGGTATCAAGGATACCGGTAGCTCGCAACGAAATCGTCAGCAGGTGTCTGCGGGTAATAATGATGCCCAAAGGTCCCGTCTCGTAATGAACGGTCGAATCGTCCTTGCGCGTGCAGGGAATGTCGATGATGATCAACACATCGCCGGTATCTTCATCCAAGTCGATTCTCGGCCTCTCTTCTTCATCCAGGGGGTAACGAAGAAACTCCGGGGGCACCCCTAATGTTTCCTCCACCAATTTGATCTCTTCTTCGGTGGGAGCATACATATTGATCCAGCAGTCGTCTTGAATACGGTCGATCCGTTCGAGACGATTCACCATTTTTTCCTTCCCGGAAACCGCTTGCTTGGTATTGAAAAACTCGATCATAGGACTCCCTCCTTTCACAAGATCATACGCAAATGTATATTGCGCAAAAAATCGATGCAAGTGGGTTATCATTCTTGCATCGTATTCCTCATATATATTACCACTGGGTGGTTTAGGAATAAAGTACCCAAAAAGAAATCGCTTGCTCCCGTTATTGACCCGTCGAGCCAAATCCTCCCATTCGATCGTTCCCGATATTATCGAGCGCGTCGACGAAGACAAACGCGGCGCGCTCGGTTTTCGCAAGGATCATTTGGGCAATACGGTCTCCCCTTCTGATCCGATAAGGACCCTTGGGATTTCCCTTGGACGAGGTGCCGTGCAAGGTTTCTTCCGGATATTGCACAGTGTCCGAACTGGCATTGTGCATAATGATCTTCACCTCATCCCGAAATCCCGCATCGATCGTTCCGGGGCTGTTGGGAATACGAAGCATGGTATTTAAAGATAAACCGCTTCGGGGCCGGACCTGGATCTCATAGCCATCGGGAATGGCCAACGTGATCCCGGTCGGTACGGCAACGGTTTGTCCCGGTTGAATAAGGACATCCTCAGATGCGTACACGTCCATGCCCGAATCGTCGGGGTGAGCATAGGTCGGGACAGTCGCATTTTCCGAAATCAGTTTGATGTGGATATTCAAAGACATATTATTCCTCCGCCCATTCTTGTTCGCCGGATTTCCCGCAGACGGATGAAACGATATCTCCGATCTGCTCCGGCGACTCCGATAAAACTCGAACCAGATAAATCATATCAATATTCATCGTTTTCAACAAACGGATGGTTTCTTCGGAACGGATATGCTTCCTCGGCCCGAAAAGCTCCGAGGTGCAAAACTCCGGATGGAAAAGAACAAACGGAAAGTCCCGGTTTGCGGCTTTTCGCGGATTCGATGAGGATCGCAGAAAAGAAACAGGATATTTTTTGCATAGTGCGCATCCCTCACGGTTCTGTCCGAGCGGACAGAACACGGATTGCATCCACTCCACCGGACCATAACGGCTGATGATCAGTTTGGCATCGAGATTCATTGTTCTTTCGCCGGACATAACGCGGATCAAGTCCTTGTCCGCTAATTCTTCCGAGAGAGAAAACGCCGTCGGTCGGGACTTGAGCGCCTCAGAAAGGGCTCTTGCATTAAACAGGTTAGCCTGATGAGACAGGATGACCGGCGCTTTTGAATAGAATCGATCGGAAGTTATAACTCCCCGAAACGGCGAACCGATCCTTATCGAAAAAGACTCGATCTTTTCCTCCATCCAAGCGGACTGAGAGTCGGAGTATGCGCCGGGGAGTCGGACGTAAATAATCGCTTCGGTATGATCACGGATCAACGCCTCGATTCGCTGTACGCAGTCCTCGTCGGCAATGTCGTACGCCGAAAAGATATAGTAACGCGGACCCCGAAAAATCTTTTCGCGGTTCAAACGAAGACTTATGTACTCAAGCGCCACCGGGGAGGATCGATCACGAGGATCGTTTTCCGGTTCGTCTCGTCGACTAAGTAACGGCTCCGCGGCATTTATGTGATCGGATACGGGATCGGCTTTTGATTGTCTGTCGTTTTGGATTTGGTCTTCGAGTTCGGTTAAAAGCGTCCTGCGGATCGCGTTTACAAAAGATACCGGGGCACGAAGACCGGGCAGAACCTTGATTTCAACACGATCAAGGGAAAACGGCGTGTCGGAACAGCGCGCCAATTGGGCCTCAACGCGTCGCTTTTCGAGAACGGGACCCGAATAATCCGGCGGAATTCTGAAGGCTTGTTTTTCGAGGTATGCTTTTCCGAAAAGATTCTCGATTCGGCCACTTACCAAAATTTGACTTTCGTCATCGGGGTCCTTGTCAATCCGGAAAATGACAGGAGTCCTGCGCGGCGTTTCCTGTCCGTCAAAGTAATCCTCCATCTCGTTGACCTTCGTAAGGTATACGTTCATGCCCGGCTTCAACTTCGATAAACTGTCAGGGTGTAACCCCTGTAACGTACAACGATTTTTCGAAAAAGAAACACGTCCGATCGGAAAGCTGGCCTCCTCCCTGTTGTTTTCACGGATCGAAACCACATCCTTCGGCTTAATGGGGAGGTTCTTTATGACGGATATCTCCAATAATCCGTTTTGAGGCTTTATTCCAATGATTCGGCCGATCAATACCCCGAATTTGCCCGAAAAGTTTCCTGCGGGAAGAGTCGATCGATCACCGGACATGTGTCCGGTCGTGAAATCACCGCCGCGATTAAAAGAAAGCAACAGTGCGTCATTCATTTTCTCCGACATTTCAGGCGAATTCTGTTGTCCGGCGCATAAACGATCGATCCATTCGCGATAATAATGAACGACCGTACGAACATAATCCGCGTCTCTCATCCGTCCTTCTATTTTGAGAGAATGAATATTCAACCGAATCAATTCTTCGAGCAAAGGCGAAGCCGATTGGTCCTTCATCGAAAAGATTCTGCCTGACCGCAAAATCGACTGATCCGAGCCAATCAAAGCGTATTCCTCCCGACAGGGCTGTGCGCATTGCCCGCGGTTACCGCTTCGTTCACCGGAGCCGTTCATTGCACTCATTAGGCAGAGTCCCGAACAGGAGACGCATAACGCGCCGTGGATGAAGACCTCAATCTCAACGCCTTCCCGCCCGGCAGCCTCCGCACGCGTGCGTATTTGCTCAATGCTCAGTTCTCTCGGAAGAATGATCCTTTTGATCCCTGCCTTTGAGGCATTTCTAAAGACGTCCGAACTAAACAAATTCATCTGAGTGCTTGCGTGTATCGGAAGGTTCGGATATGTTTCCCGAATTACGGACAGTAGTCCGATATCTTGAACAATGACCGCGTGAATCCCCTGATCATAAGCATAAGATACCCAATTCATAGCTTCGGAGAGTTCGCCGTCACGTAGCAGTGTATTCATCGCCAAATAAACGCGAGTCCCGCGCGGATAGCAATACCGGATCGCCTTTTCGAGATCATCGCGCGAAAAATTCACGGTATTCGCTCTGGCGTTGAATTCCCCGACTCCAAGATACACGGCATCCGCTCCGGCTTGCACTGCGGCATAAACCGATGAAATCGAACCGGCCGGAGCAAGCAATTCAGGCACGCCCATCCGGCTCCTCCGATTCGGACCGGATCAACAGGTCCTCAAGCGGAAGTCTGCTTTCTTCCTGCTCGGCAAAAACCGCCGTCTCATCTTCCTCTTGGAGACGTATGAGGTCCTTCAGGCGAAGGGCTTCTTTCTTGAGTTCCCAATTGATTTCTCTTTGTTTCAGATAATCGTCCTTGACGGATTCGATCTCTGTGATCAGTTCGTCGATTCTGTTGTCGCTGTCCAGTCTCATTTTCTCGGAACGATTCAACTGATCCACCGCGTTTACCAATGATAATGTCAAAACATTCGGCATCGACATTCCCGGATTATCTTCTTGAATCGTTTCGATGATTCGGTCGGCTTTTTCGGCGACCGAACGAATGTAAATCTCTCCCTCGTGATCCGTTGCGGCCAGTTTATGCTGCATCCCGCCGATATGAACGATCACTTTGGAGTATTGCGGCGGATTACTTTCTTTGGGCGGAGGAATCGGCTCGGATCGATATCTCTGAGTATACTCGACGATCTCACCGGATCGGTCCGCCGGCTTCTCTTCCGGACGACTCTTACGGTCCCCGGATAAGTTCGAGTATTTTTTGAAAAGATTGCCCGAATTGCTGTGGTATTCCATAACTTCACCCCGAAAATCATTCTGACAGTTTCATTTTATCAGATGTTCGTCCGAAGTTCTTGATATAAAGCAAGGAATTCGATCGGATGAAGTGATTCTGCACGCACAGTCTCCGAAATGCCGTTATTTGCCAGAAATTCCCGGATCTTTTGCATATTCCCCGAAAATCCGGAGCTCTGCCCCAGTGCGTTGAGCAATGTTTTTCTTCTGGCCGCGGTCGCTTCCTTGACAAAGGACACGAAGCCCGCCGGCATCGGCTCGCGATCCTTTTCGCGCGAAAAACGGATCACAGCCGATACGGTATGCGGCGACGGAAAAAAGAATTGCGGCGGAACCGTAAACAGTTTTTCTTTACTGCCGAACACAGAGGAAATTACGGACAGAGGACCGTATGATTTTTCGGATGGAGATGAAAAGATTCTTGCGCACGCGTCCTCCTCGACCATAAACAGCATGGTTTTCGCATCCGGATAATCGGACATCAGTTTGGTTATGATCGGAGTTGTCAAATTATACGGAAGATTGGAAATGATTACTTCCGGTCGGCCGATCAGCCCGGTAACGCGGTCACGGTCCAAACCGAGAAAATCACTTTGAAGCACAATACAATGACTCGAGCCGATGAATCGATCTCGTAAATAGTCGGAAAGCGAGGGATCGATCTCGACGGCAAGCACACTGCGAGCGCAGGCGCATAGCTTTTCTGTAAGAGCGCCGATCCCAGGGCCGATTTCAAGGACAGAGTCTTCCTTCGTAATTCCGGCCGATTCAACGATGCGATCAGCGATATCGTCACTGCACAGAAAGTTCTGTCCCCATCTTTTGCGAGCAGTAATGCCGTAACGATTGCAAATTTCTGCCGCTTCTTTGCTCGTCATCCGATGAAATACCGCACACCGGATTCAAAGAGCCGCTGGTCCTTATTCCCCGGAATATTCTTACCGATATATTTTCCGTATCGTTCGTTATGCCCCATTTTTCCGTAAATACGTCCGTTCAAGCCAAGGATTCCTTCGATGGAACATGAGGCGCCGTTGGGGTTATAAGCGGTTTCCATCGACGGAGCGCCGAACTCATCGACGTAAACCGTTCCGACAGATCCTGTTCGGAATAACTTATTCAGAGTCTCATCCGATGCGACAAATCTTCCCTCTCCGTGCGAAACGGGAATGGAGAAAACGTCCCCCTCACGGCAAAGACTCATCCATGGTGAGCGAGTCGAAACGACCCGGGTCGAAACATAAACCGACTGATGTCGTCCGATCCGGTTAAACGTCAGGGTCGGGCTTTCCTGCGTGGATTCCACGATATCGCCGTAAGGCAGGAGGCCGACCTTCACCAAAGCTTGAAAACCATTGCATATCCCGAGCATTAGGCCGTCGCGCTTGAAAAGCAATTCGCGGACCGCTTCGGAAACATTCGGATTAAACAGAGCGGCGACGATGAATTTGGCGGACCCTTCCGGCTCGTCTCCGCCCGAAAAACCGCCGGGAAGCATGATGATTTGCGCATTGTTGATCTTTTCGCGCATCGCCGCAAGAGATTCGCCGATATCCGCCGCGTTTCGATTCCGAATGACCAGGACATCCGGTGTGGCGCCGGCGATCTCAAAAGCACGCGCCGCGTCGTACTCAGTGTTAGTTCCAGGAAAAACCGGGATGAATACGGTGGGCTTCACATTGTTCAGGATATTAGGAACCGTATATTCGGTATCGGGATCGGTCGGAATAACCGGACAGCGACTCTTCTCGACGATGCTCGTCGGAAAGATAGATTCCATTTTCCCCTCATAAGCCGCTAAAGCATCCTGCAGATCGATTGCGTTGTCTTTGAAGGAAATCGACCCGGAGTTATTCGTTTTTCCCAAATAACGACCGCCGACGGCCTCGATCTTCTCGACCGCGTTCCCGTCGCGTACGGACACGATGACCGCACCCAATGTTCTTGAAAAGAGCGATTCGATATTCCATGATTCATCGAATCGAAATCCCACCTGGTTTCCGAAACACATCTGCGCGACCCGGCAAGCGATACCCGCTCCCCGTACCACGGCGGCATTCATGATCTGCCCACGTTCGCGCATCTGTGCGATTGCCTTGAAAACTCGAAGGACATGGTCCTTACGGTATATCGCACTGGAAGAGCGTGCCAAGCGGATCAGGTATAATTTCTCGCCCGGAGCCGACAGAACTGAGGAAACGATCTTATCCGCTGTGGTCGTCGCGACCGCGAAGGAAACCAGAGTCGGTGGAACATGAATATCCTTAAACGTGCCGGACATACTGTCTTTTCCGCCGATCGCGGGCGTCGAATAATCGAGTTGTGCACGAAAAGCACCCAGAAGCGCCGCTGCGGGCTTGCCCCAGGACTCACGCGTCGTCAGGCGCTCGAAATATTCCTGAAATGTCAGTCTGGCACTCATCGGATCCGCGCCGAGTACAGCCAATTTCAGAAGCGAATCCACAACCGCGTGATAGGCTCCGTGATACGGGCTCCATTCGGACAGGTATGGATCAAATCCATAGGTCATCACAGAGACCGTGTCGGTATCTCCTCCCGCGACCGGTATTTTACACACCATTCCCTCTTCCGGAGAATTTTGAAATTTTCCGCCGTACGGCATCAATACCGTTCCGGCACCGATCGTCGAGTCAAAACGTTGAACCAATCCTTTTTGGGAGCACGCCTGAAGTGATGAAAGTCCGTTTCTGAGTGAAGCGGCAAAATCATCCGCCTGTGCGGCCGGGCTTACGGAATCGATGTACGGCCGATCCATATCCGGGGGAACGATCGTTACCGAAGAATAAGCCGACGCTCCGTTGGTATTGATAAAGGACCGGGGCAGATCCACGATGACATTTTCCCGCCATCTCATAACCATGTTCGGCTTCTCGGTCACCGTCGCTACACGGACCGCTTCCAGGTTCTCCTTGGCCGCCTCCTCGAAAAACTGGTCCTCGTCCTCCCTTTTTATAACGACCGCCATTCTTTCCTGAGACTCCGAAATCGCGAGTTCCGTCCCGTCCAATCCTTCATATTTCTTGGGGACCGCGTCCAGATCGATATCGATCCCGTCGGCTAATTCGCCGATGGCGACCGAAACTCCGCCCGCACCGAAATCATTGCATCGGATGATCATCCGCGAAACCTCGGGCTTGCGAAAAAGCCGTTGGATTTTGCGTTCGGTCGGCGGATTACCCTTCTGGACCTCCGCGCCGCACCGAACGACCGAAGACTCGTCATGTGCCTTGGATGAGCCTGTTGCTCCGCCGATCCCGTCTCTTCCGGTCCGCCCGCCGATCAATATGACAATATCTCCGTCTTGTGGCCGTTCACGGACCACATGACTTATCGGAGCCGCTGCGATCACCGCTCCGATCTCCATTCTTTTAGCGATATAACCCGGGTGATAGATCTCCTCGACCAGTCCCGTCGCCAATCCGATCTGATTGCCGTATGAGCTATAGCCGGCCGCGGCCGTACGCACAAGTTTCTTCTGGGAAAGTTTGCCGGACAGAGTTTCCGAAACCGGAACCGTCGGGTCACCCGCGCCGGTCACACGCATCGCCTGATAGACGTACGAACGACCGGAGAGCGGGTCGCGGATCGCTCCGCCTAAGCAGGTAGCCGCGCCGCCGAACGGCTCGATCTCGGTCGGATGGTTGTGGGTCTCGTTCTTGAACATTAAGAGATAATCCTCGGGCTTGCCGTCGACGTTTACTCGGATGCGGATCGAACAGGCATTTATTTCTTCCGATTCGTCCAGATCGGCGAGCTTTCCTTCCGAGCGCAAGCGCTTCATGGCGATCGTCGCCATATCCATGAGGCATATGGGTTTATTGATCGATTTTTCTCCGTAAACCTTTTCGCGGCTGGCCTTGTATTCATCAAAGGTCGCGGAAATCTCTCCGGATATTTCCGAATCGCCGTCGATACGGACTTCTTCGAGCTTCGTCAGAAACGTAGTATGTCGGCAGTGGTCCGACCAATACGTATCCAGAACGCGGATCTCGGTCACCGACGGATCTCTTCCGATGCTCGAAAAGAAATCACGTGTGAAGGCCAAATCATCCTGAGACATCGCCAAGCCCATATCATCCAGGAGTTCCTTGAGCCCGGATTCCGTCATTTCAATGAAACCGGAAACGATCCGGATGTCCTCGGGCGGAGTCAACTGATCCTCGAGCGAATCCGGCTTTTTTAAAGATGCGGCGCGCGCTTCGACCGGGTTGATCAGAAAGGAGTTGATCTTTGCCTTCTCGGCATCCGTGAGCTCTCCGTAAAAAGCGTAGAGCTTTGCGGTCCGAACCTTCGGCTGGTCCTTCTGTGTGATGATCTGAATGCACTGTGCCGCGGAATCCGCGCGTTGGTCATACTGACCGGGCAGGGATTCGACCGCGAGCACATAGCATGTGCTAAAAAGGTCGATCGTTTCATCGTATACATCGTCGACCGGCGGTTCGGAAAAAACGATCGTGCGCGCTTTGCGATACTCGTCATCGGAGATCCCGGAAACGTCATAGCGGTTGATCACACGGACCTTTTCGAGTGTGGATGTCGATAAGTCAGACCGGATGTCCCGAAGGACCTGTCCCGCTTCGACGGCAAACTCCGGCTTCTTTTCCGAAAAGACCCGAAAAACATCATTCCCGCTCATAATTATTCCTCCGTAAAGTGGATTATTTCATTTCACCGGAAATCTTTAGCATCCATTCCGAATTTGTTTTCAAAAAGCGCTTCAGTCCTTCCGCGTCGAGCGACCCATGACTCAGGCGGGCTTGGTCGTAAAGATGTACGCAAAGCTTATGGAGTTCATCTCTGTCGCCGGTTCCCTCTCGAAGAGCAGTCAGACGGGCGATCAGGGGATGGTCCGAATTGAGGACAAGATCCTTCTTTTCGGGAAACATACTGTCCATATCCTTATACGGATCATCCTCGCCGGGTTTTCTCATCTTCTCGAATTGCTTTCGCATCTCCTGCATACGTCGGGCCTCTTCGGTTTCCCGTATGAAAACCGGCAGTTGATCTTCACCCAAAGCGATCAGGGAGACATCCAGAGACCCGTCTCCCGTCGCTTCACGAAACAAATCACGAAGAGAATCTTGCTCGACAGCAGCTCCCGCCTCGCCGGAAAGTTCGGCATCAACACGCATGAATCGATTTTGGGGGTTCTT
>CAYPAL010000020.1:0-16183 GCA_964408695.1 uncultured Oscillospiraceae bacterium
TTCCGTTACCATTACGCTGGGCACCGGCATCGGTGCGGGGATCATTATCAACCACAGGATCTATTCCGGCTTCAATCAGGCCGGGTCGGAGTTCGGGCACACCGTTCTGGTTTCCGGCGGCGTCCGATGCTCATGCGGAAGACAGGGTTGTTTTGAATCGTACGGATCCGCGACGGGATTGATTCGCATGACCGCCGAAGCGGCATCGCAGGATCCTTCATCTGTCCTCAATCGCCTCATCAACGAGAAGAATGGAAAGATAAGCGCAAAGACCGCTTTTGAAGCGATGCGTGAAGGCGATCAGACGGCGTCGAATGTAGTCGATCGATATCTCGAGTATCTGGCCGATGGCTTGGCCAATGTTGTCAACGCATTCATGCCCGAGATATTGGTGATCGGCGGCGGGGTATGTAACGAAGGGAACGCGCTGCTGATTCCTCTGCTCAGCAAGATGGAAGGCAAGACCTTTTTCGGACCCGGAGTAAGAAAAACGGAGGTTCGTCTGGCCAAGCTCGGAAACGGAGCGGGCATCGTCGGAGCCGCGATGATGGCGAAGGCTTGCCTTGAAGACGGTTTGGCGGGATGACGGATATTACCGAGGATACGAATCACTTTGCCGCGAATACTGCGGGGATCACCGAGTGCACGCCGGATACCGTCGGGGATACGGCCAGCCGGATCGCCCTGCTTGTCGAATATGACGGGACAGACTTCGCGGGATTCCAATTACAAAAAAAAGACCGATCGGTTCAACAAGTTCTGGAGGAATCAATCGATAAGGTCTACGGAAGCAGGGCGCGTGTTTGTGGGTGCAGCCGGACCGATGCGGGCGTACATGCCCGCGGACATGTCAGTCACGTTGATGTACCCTTTTGCATCCCGAGCGATAAGATCCCTCTCGCATTGAATGCCCACCTCCCCGAAGACGTAAGCGTATTGCGAGCGAAGATCGTTGCGCCGCGCTTTCACGCCCGATTCGACGCTGTCGGCAAGAGGTATACTTACCGGATATATAACGCGCGGATCCGACCTTGCCTGGATCGGCGCAACACCGCGCACGTCCCCGGAAAACTGGATATCGATTTCATGCGCGAGGCCGCTTTTCGAATGACGGGAACCAAGGATTTCTCGGCTTTCGGGGCCCGGGTCGACGATGGACGGATAGTCAATCCCATCCGAACGATCCGGGTTCTTGATGTGACGCGGATTCCGGGGACCGAGATCGTGGAGATCACGGTCGAGGGTGAATCTTTCCTCTACAACATGGTCCGAATCATCGCCGGCACGTTGGTATATGTCGGTCAGGGGAAAATCACACCTTCTCAAATCGATGAGCTTTTCGAAAAGAAAGAACGAAGACTTGCCGGAAAAACGATGCCGGCGTCCGGATTGACGCTCGAAAAGGTTTTTTACGAGCCGCCGATATTCTGAAACGCTCTTTCGACTGTGGGGTTCTCTCTGCCGCGGAAGGCGACGATTTATGTTGCATTGCGCTCTGAAAGGTTATACTATTTTCATATGGTGCGATGATTGACGGGACGTAAAGCCCGTCGGTAGGATCGCCTGAAGGGAGGCACATATGCTATTTGGAATAGATTCATGGATCGTCTGGACGATTCTGATGGTGATTTTTTTGATTGTCGAAGCAACGACACTAAATATGACCACGGCATGGTTTGCGATAGGTGCTCTGGTTGCTCTGATCTTAAGGATCGTCGGATTGCCGGTATGGCTTCAGGTGATCGCGTTTGCCATCGTTTCGTTGGCTCTTTTGCTGCTGTTTATCTTAATGATCAAGCCCAAGATCGGCACTCTTATGAAAAAGTCGGAGGCAACCAACGCCGATCGGGTGATCGGGATCGACGGCATCGTAACCACCGAGATCGATCCGGTCAACGCGACGGGCCTCGTTAAGGTGAAAGGCCAGGTTTGGAGCGCATCGAGCGAGGACGGTCGTAAGATCCCGGTGGGAAAGACCGTGGTGATCACGGAGATCCGCGGTGTCCGGGTCATTGTAAAACCCCATGAAGAAGAACAGGCATAGATCCGTACTACAGCGTAAATCGTTACAAAACAGAACTGAAGAAAATATCGATCACGGAGGTGTAATATGAACAATTTTGTTGGTATCCCGGTTGCATTGGCTATTGACGGAGGAACGGTCGCGTTCCTGATCCTCGCCATCATTCTCTTGGTCATTCTGATTCGAAATATTCGAATCGTACCTCAGGCGATAGACTTCATTATCGAACGCTTTGGCGGTTATCACACGACGTGGACGACCGGCATTCATATGAAGATTCCGTTTGTTGATCGCGTCGCCAAGGTGGTTTCGCTGAAAGAGAAAGTTGCGGATTTCATGCCGCAGGCCGTCATCACCAAGGACAACGTCACGATGCAGATCGACACGGTGTTGTTCTATCAGGTGGTTGACCCGAAGCTTTTTACTTACGGCATCGAGAATCCGATCATTGCCATCGAGAATCTTTCGGCCACCACTCTTCGTAATATCATCGGCGATCTGGAACTGGACCAGTGTCTGACATCCAGAGACCTGATCAATACCAAGATGCGCGTCATTTTGGATGAGGCGACGGATCCCTGGGGCATCAAGGTGAACCGTGTCGAGCTTAAAAACATCCTGCCGCCCCGTGAGATCCAGAACGCCATGGAGAAGCAGATGAAAGCCGAGCGCGAGAAGAGAGAGAGTATCCTTCGTGCCGAAGGAGAGAAGGAAGCCGCGATTCGCGTTGCGGAAGGTCAGAAGGCCGCTGCCATCCTTCGTGCGGAAGCCAAGAAGGAGGCCCAGATCCGTGAAGCCGAGGGCGAAGCGCAGGCGATCATGAAGGTCCAGGAAGCCACGGCACAGGGTCTGAAGATGATTAAGGACGTACATGCGGATCAGGGGTTGATCTCGATCAAAAGTCTGGAAACGCTCGCAAAACTTGCGGACGGCAGAGCGACCAAGATCATCATTCCGTCCGAGATCCAGGGGCTGGCCGGGTTGGCCGTATCGCTCAAAGAAATGGTGAAAGAAGATAAATTTGAAGATCAGCCGGCGCCTCCTGTCGAGTAATCATCGGAATACGATGAGCGGATCAACACTGATGGATAGAATAAAGTGGACCGACAAAACCAATATGAGCATGCTCACGGATTTCTACGAATTCACGATGAGCAAAGGCTATTTGGATGGCGGTTGCGCGGAGAAAATCGCATATTTCGATTTATTTTTCCGGGCGGTCCCCGAGAACGGCGGCTATGCCATTATTGCCGGGCTGGAGCAGATGATCGATTATCTGCAGAATATTCGGTTCAATCCGGAAGACATCGCCTATCTGGGATCTCTTAATGTTTTTGACGAAAAGTTTCTGGACTATCTTCGGACTTTTCGACTCGAGTGCGATATCTGGGCGATCCCCGAAGGAACACCGGTTTTTCCCGGCGAGCCTTTGGTCAAGGTCAGGGGTCCGATCGCTCAGGCTCAACTGATCGAGACGATGCTTCTGGCTACGATCAATCATCAGAGCTTGATCGCGACGAAGGCTTCAAGGATCGCGCGGGCGGCATCGGGACGACCGGTTTTCGAATTCGGTGCCCGAAGGGCACAGGGTTATGACGCGGCCGTACTCGGAGCGCGCGCCGCTTATATCGGAGGGGTTTCCGCTACATCCTGCGCCATTGCGGGACAACAATTCGGCATCCCGGTTTTCGGGACGATGGCGCACAGCTGGGTCCAGCTTTTCGATACGGAGTACGAAGCGTTTGCGGCCTACGCGCGCTCGTTTCCGTCGGAGACCTTTCTGTTGGTCGACACCTATGATACGTTGCATTCCGGCGTGCCGAACGCCATTCAGGTCGCCAAGGATATCCTGGAGCCCTCGGGACATCGTTTGAAGGGTATTCGAATCGACAGCGGGGACTTGGCCTATCTGACCCGGACCGCCAGAGAGATGCTCGATGATGCCGGCCTACGGGATTGTAAAATCACCGTGAGCAACGCGTTGGACGAGTATATCATTCGGGACTTATTGATCCAGGGTGCTTGCATCGACAGCTTCGGGGTCGGGGAACGGCTGATCACATCGCGTGCGGAGCCGGTTTTCGGTGGGGTGTATAAGCTCAGCGCGGTCGAGTCCGGCGGCAAGGTGATCCCGAAGATGAAGATATCGGAAAACATCGGCAAGGTGACCACACCCTGCAACAAGGAGATCTTCCGCTTTTATGACCGGGATACCGGCAAAGCTCTGGCGGACGTCATCACGGTCGCCGGAGAAGAAATCGACGGGAATGAGCCCTATGAAATCTTCGACCCGGTCCAGACCTGGAAGAGGAAAACACTTCTGAATTTCACGACAAGACGACTGTTGGAACCGGTTTTTATCAACGGGAAATGCGTTTATACGCGCCCGGACATCCGGGAGATCCGGCAGTATTGCGAAGATCAGCTCAATACGCTTTGGGAGTCGATCCTGCGTTTTGAGAATCCTCAGAACTACTATGTGGATCTTTCACAGGAACTCTGGGATATTCGCAATGATATACTTCATCGAAGTCGAGATACCCAAATAACACAATAGAGGAGGGAGCGGGTCGCCGGTCACGGTTCGTATCGGAGGCGGCTCGCGAAACAAACATGAACAATCCGATCATCACCATCACGATGGAAAACGGCGGAGTGATCAAAGCCGAGCTTTATCCGGAAATCGCGCCGATCAGCACGGAAAATTTCATTTCCCTGGCGCAGAAGGGCTTTTATGACGGACTGATTTTTCATCGTGTCATTCCGGGTTTTATGATCCAGGGCGGATGCCCGGACGGAACCGGCATGGGCGGGCCGGGGCACCACATCAAGGGAGAGTTTGCCGTCAACGGGGTGAAGAACGATTTGAAGCATTCGCGCGGCGTTCTTTCGATGGCCAGAGCGATGTCTCCGGACTCGGCGGGCAGTCAGTTTTTTATTATGCACAAAGACTCGCCTCATCTTGACGGACAGTATGCCGCATTCGGCAAGGTCATCGAAGGGATGGATCAGGTCGACGCGATCGCCGCGGAACCGACGGACCGGTCGGACAGACCGAAGAATCCGCAAAGGATCAAGACCATGAAAGTCTCGGTCTGAAGCCTATTTCATTACACGAAAAAGCGGCCCGATGGGTCGCTTTTTGATTCTTGCCGTTTTCGGGACAGTATTCAGGATCGCCCCTTTCTCTTCTCCTTGCCGGGAACGTCGGGACCGCTTCTCTCGCGAACAACATATAACGGGCGGTTCTTGACCTCCATATAGGTGCGCGCCATATACTCGCCAAGGATCCCGAGCGCAATCAGGATCATGCCGCCCAAGAACAGGATAATGACAAGTGTCGACGCGTAACCCGGTTCGCTGGACCAGACCTGCGTAACGATCGCTCGGATCAAGTAGTACAGCATGTAGAGGAATGCGGCGGCAGAAACGACGAAGCCGGTGATGGTCGCCAAGCGCAACGGCACGGTGGTAAATGCGATGATGCCCTCGATGGCGTACTTGAAAAGCTTCCAGAAAGACCATTTGGTTTCTCCGGCGGCACGCTCGACATTCTGATATTCAAGCCAGTGGGTCTTGAAGCCGACCCAACCGAAAATGCCCTTCGAAAAGCGCTGGCGCTCCGAAATGTTGAGCACGGCGTCTACGACAGGGCGCCTCATCAGCCGGAAATCACGAGCCCCGTCGACGATCTCGACATCGCTCATCTTGTTGATCAGGCGATAAAAAGCGCGGGCAAAGAGGCTTCGGATCTTCGGCTCGCCCTTTCGGTCGACCCGGCGAGTCGCAACGACATCATAGTCGCTTTCCTCCAGGAGTCGCAGCATCTCGGGGATCAGCGAGGGCGGATCCTGCATGTCGGCATCCAAAAGAGCTACCAGGTCGCCCTTGGTTTCGCTCAATCCGGCGAATATGGCGGCTTCTTTGCCAAAATTTCTCGAAAATGACAGGTATCGAGCATCCGCATCTCTTTGACAGATGGCCTTCAATGCGGGAAGCGTCCCGTCCTTACTGCCGTCGTCAACGAAGATCAACTCGAATCGACATTCTGCGAGCGTTTTTCTGACTTCGGTCAACGCATCATACAACAATGGAAGAGAGGACTCCTCGTTATAGCACGGAACGACCAGACTGATCAGCATGATTCAAACCTCCGAAGTGAGTGATAATTGTTCTTTATTTTGTCAGTATCAAGCGGCAATATCCGGTTCCATATAGTATCATTATACAACAGCGCCGGGGTTTTGTGGTATCATTCACTTGAGCGTGCTCACATCGATACCGTGTCCGCAAATAGGAGTTTGTATGATAGAAAAGAATACTCTCAAAAAGAGTTCACGACTGTCCGGATTCAATATATCTCCGCTGATCGCCTTTTTTTCGACACTTGCGATGTTGAGTCTCTTTTTCCTCTTATCGAGAACCGCCCCGTTCGGGCCGAGCACCATTCTTGCCTCCGACCTGAACGTCCAGTACGCTCCTTTTTTGATCGGCTATAAGGAGCACTTATTCTCCGGTCAGATGCTGTCGTATTCATTCCTCTTGGGGATGGGCAAGAACACCTTGGGGCTTTTCGCGTACTATCTCTCCAGCCCGTTTAATCTTCTGACCTTTTTGTTTCCCAAGGGGATGATCAGTCAGGCCGTAGTTCTGTTGATCATGTCGAAATTGTCGCTTGCCTCCGCATTCGCGACTCTTTTTTTGCAGAAACGTTCCGGACAGAAGGACAAGATGGCCGCTCTTTTCGGCGTATCATACGCAATGTCGTCTTATGCCATTGTTTATATGATCAATATCATGTGGCTTGACGGATTCATGCTGCTTCCGCTTCTTCTTCTTTTCGTTGAGAGCTATTTGGAGGATACTCGAAAATGGGGCCGCTTGGTCGTGCTTCTGTTCGTGTTATTTGTTTCGGGTTTCTATATCGCATACATGGTCGGTATCTTCTCGTTTATTTATTTGGTGATCCGGCTGATCGAGGAGCATCGGCCGGGTACCGAAAGCAAAAAAACCATGAATATCATCTTTAAATATATCGGCTGTGCAATTCTTGCGGCCGGTATATCGGCGATCATTCTCCTGCCTGCGGGTATAGATACACTCGGAAATCCTGATTACCGGACTGCGGAGCTTACGATATCGGGCCGATTTGTGCTCACGGATATCCTGAATCAACTTTTTTCGGGTACCTTTGACTCCTTGCATTCCAATAAACCGTTTATATACGCCGGACTGGGGATCACGTTCCTGATCATTTTGTTTTTCTTGAATCCGGGCATTGCGCGGCGTAGCAAGATCATTCTTGGGGCGTTGCTGACCGGCTTTCTCCTGAGCTTTCACTTGAATCTTCTGGACTATGTGTGGCACCTTTTTGATCTTCCGAACTGGTTCCAGTATCGGAATGCGTTTATACTGGTGCTTCTGCTGATCTTGTACGCATATCTTTCATATCACAAGAGGAGTTCGCTGACCCCGAAGCATTGCATTCAAGCGGGATTGATCCTCTTGTCCATAATGGTTTATGTAAACGTCCTCGGCGATATGCGGACCGAAAGCCTCCGGCTTTATGTGAATTTGATTTTCGGGATCCTGTATTTTCTTCTCATTATGGGAATGACCGTGCCGAAGTGGCCGGAGGTGATCGCACGTCTTCAGCGCTTAGCCGTTCCGGCATTGGTCGTGTTAGTCTGTGTGGATATTGCGATCGCCAATCCGTTGATGTTGCGTTTCCGCTCTTTGGGATTCCAGACCGTTGAGGTTGCCTGGTTGTCCGAGGATATTCGGAACGCGGAAATGCTCGTCGGGCAGGCACATGAAAGGCAGACGGTAAACGAGTCGTTCCGGAGGATCGAGATCGACAACCAAATAAACAGTATCGAGGCAACGAGTGGCGGCGCCGTTTTAGGCACGCGCACTATTTCGAATTTTCAATCCGGGTCCAACAAGCCGTTGCACCGCTTCCTCAAGCAACTGGGATATATAACGAACTACAATTATTTTTCGTCGAAGCATAGTTATACATCCGTTGTCACCGACTCGTTTTTTGGAATCTCTCATGTGCTTTCCGGGAAAGACGATTGTTACGGACTGGAGCCGATATCGTCCGCAGGTGAGACGCTCTTCAAGACGGACGAGGGGATCGTGACCGAAAGCGATGTCGAAGCGGATGAGAATAAGCGGAAGATCAGCTCAGAGATATTTCTTTTCGAAAATGAATCGGCGTTGCCGCTGATCTTTACGGTTCGACCGGACGCGCCCGCATTTGACTTCTATTCCCTCGAAAAAGAGACGGAAGAAAAGGATTACTTTCGCTTCCAGAATCAGTGGCTGGCTTCGATGTTTGAGTCGTTCGACCGGGGAGATATGATATTTTACCCGGCGGGCGAGTCGGAGATGACCGTTTTTAACGTAATTCAGTCGAAGGACTGGGAGGTCGTGCCGGAAAAAGATCAACTTACCGATTGGGATACGCTCGGCGAGGAACCGATCGGAAATGTCGGAGACGGAGTAACGCATTATTTTCAAATCAATCCCGACACAAAAATGTCTCTGGATTATAAACTTGTCATTGAATCAGAGGATCCGCTTTATGTCACCGTTCCGTTCATCGGCAGCGGCTTTGAAGGGGAGGTGCGCCTCGACGGTGAGATGGTATGGTACTTGAATCGTTCGCATTACACCATGATCTTGTTCCTCGGCTGCTTCTCGCCGGGTGAGACCATTGATGTCAGCGTCGTTTTCGACCAGGAAGTGAGCGTTGCTTCATTGTTGGATACCCAATTCTATTATTGTGACACGCAGAAATTCGCCGAATTTCTGACCGAACAGGACCCCGCCGAGGGGATTTCCGATTTGGCGGCAGAGGACGGACGGGTATCGGCTTCCGTTACTCTGGAGGAGGATCGACTTTTATTGACGACCATACCGTACGAACGCGGTTGGACACTCCGGGTCGATGGGGTCAAGACCGAAATTACACCGTATCAGGACGCACTGATCAGCGTTCCGCTCAGTGCCGGGGATCATTCGATTGAATTGGAGTTCCGTGCGCCGGGACTCACCGCGGGCATCGTTATTTCATCGGTGTCGCTCTGTGCGTTTGCCTTTTTTCAGCTTTTCGGGCGAATGAGATCAAAAAGGCGGGAAACGTGAGCGTTTGGAAAGAAGACATGATCCGTGCTTTGCGGGAGGCCGGGGACGGCTATCTGAACGGGGCGGAGTTGGCAAAGCGCTTCGGTTGTACCCGCTCGGCGATTTGGAAAAAGATGCGCGTTTTACGCGACGAAGGCTATCCGATAGATGCGATCCCCAATCGGGGTTATCGGCTCGGGTCTGAGGCGGATCGTTTTCGCGCGAAGGTTATGGAGAACCTTTCCGCAGACCCTTGTGTCGCGGGGTTTTTTACGGTTCATGTTGCCGACGTCACCGAATCGACCAATCTGAACGCACGAGAGGCGGCGGAAGCGGGGGCGCCCGAAAACAGCGTCTTCGTTGGCTTGTATCAACAAAGCGGCAGAGGCCGGAGGGGTCGTTCATGGGTTTCCGCACCCGGCGAGGGATTGTGCTTTTCGATCCTGGTCCGTCCCCGGATATCCACGGAGAGATCCGGAATGCTTTCTCTCTTGTTTGGACTTTGTGTTTACAAGGCGATCACCGCGCTCTATCCGATCCGGGTCGGCATCAAATGGCCGAATGACATCGTATCTATGGTGAACGGTAAGAAACTGTGTGGTATATTATCAGAGTCGAGTTTTGAGGATGATCGGCTTTCCTATGCCGTGATCGGCTGCGGAATCAACATAATGCAGAAGCGCTTCCCGGAGCCGTTGCGGGAGATCGCGACCTCATTACTCATCGAGGGGGTCCCGAACGCGTCCGCACCGACTCTTCTGGCCGTTGTGCTGAGGGAGTTTTCGAGATCGTATCCGACATTTGCATCCGACCCGACCGGTTTTCTCGATGAGTACCGAAGAAATTGCGCGACCTTGGGCAGAGAGGTCATGCTCGTCGGCGAAAACCGGCGCAACGCGACGGCGACGAATATCAGCGATCGGGGTGAATTGATGGTTCGCTTCTCCGACGGAACGGAGACTCTTGTCAATGCGGGCGAGGTCAGCGTACGGGGAATGGAAGGATATTCATAACGAATTTTTAAGGAGGAATAAACGATGGAACAGTATATGAAGCATTATGAATTTTGGTCCACAGACCCTTATTTCGACGAATTGACCCGTGCGGAACTTCTTGCGCTCCGATCGAATCCAGTCGAAATCGAAGAGCGGTTCTATCGGGAGTTGGAATTCGGCACCGGGGGCTTGCGCGGTATCATCGGCGCGGGCACGAATCGAATCAATCGTTACACCATCGCCAAAGCAACGGCGGCGCTTGCGCGATACATCCGAAACGCCGGCCCTGAAGCGATGCGGCGCGGGGTGGTCATCTCCTATGATTCCAGGCATCGGTCGACCGAATTCGCGGAGGTCGCGGCCGGAACGCTGGCTTCGGAGGGAGTTTGTGTCTTGTTGTTTGACCGGTTGCGGCCGGTTCCGCTCCTGTCCTTTGCGGTCCGTTATTACGGAGCGTTTGCGGGCATTATGATCACGGCCAGTCATAACCCGCCGAAGTACAACGGATATAAGGTGTACGGTGAGGACGGCGGGCAAATGACGCCCGAAGCCGCGGATGAGATCATTGTCCAAATGAATGGTATCTTCGACATTCGCACGATTCATCCGTTTTCCGTTGAAGAGGCCCAAAACGCCGGAAAACTGAGATATATCGGAGAGGATCTCGATGAAACTTATACCGAGATGCTGACCGAATTGGTCATTGATAGGCCATCCATCGAAAAGCACCGGAACATGTCTATCGTGTATACTCCGATCCATGGCTCCGGGAATTTGCCGGTTAGAAGGATCCTGTCGCGAGTCGGCTTTTCGAACGTCCACATCGTTCCCGAACAGGAACTGCCGGACGGAAATTTCCCGACGGTCAATGTTCCTAATCCGGAAGATCCCAACGCGCTCAAGATGGCGGTGCAACTTGCGGTTCGAGTTGAAGCGGACCTGGTCATCGGGACCGATCCGGACTGCGACCGGGTCGGAGTGTCCGTGAGGGACAAGAGTACCGGGGAGTATAAGAGCTTGACCGGCAATCAGATCGGGCTTTTGCTTCTCGACTATATTCTCGGCTACAAGAAGGATTCGGGCACTTTACCCGAACGGTCCTTTGCGGTGACCTCTATCGTGTCCAGCCGGCTCGCCGGAACGATCTGCGCTTACTACGGTGTTGAGCTCCAAGAAACACTGACGGGCTTCAAGTTCATCGGAGAACGCATTCGTATCGACGACGAGGAGGGAGATAAGCACTTCCAGTTCGGATTCGAGGAGAGCTTCGGATACTTGTCCGGCTTGAGCGTTCGCGATAAGGACGCGGTCGTTGCGGTCATGTTGATCGCGGGCATGGCCGCACAATCCATAGAACGGGGTCAGACGCTCATCGAGCGTCTCGAAGACCTTTTCGAACGGTTCGGTTATGGAGTGGAAGAATCAGTTTCATACACCCTTGAAGGGAAGGAAGGAACGGAGAAGATCAAAGCGGCGATGGATTCTCTTCGTGAGGAAGCCCGGTTGCTGAACGGGGAAGCGGCCCGGAGCCTTTTCGGGGAATACGGCGTGCATGCGATTCGGGACTATCAGCGGTCTGAAAGATACGAATATGCCTCGGATACTCCGCTTATTACCGAAATTGAATTGCCGGAATCCGATGTGCTCTACTACGAGATGGGAGGCGTAAAGGGCCTGGATTGGGTTTGTGTACGTCCTTCCGGAACAGAGCCGAAGTTGAAGGTGTATTTCGGTGTATATGCCGACAAGAGAACGGTCGCGGAGGATACTCTTCGGGAGATCAAGCGTTGTGTGACCCGTCGGGTCGGTGAACGTCTGGGTGTCGATTAGCCGATCGAAGTGTAGTTGTCGAGTCGGTACGGAGTGCCCGATAGGCGAGTAACGGAGCGGAAACAAAAAAGCGACGGAATGATCCGTCGCTTTTTAAGTCGCATATGAAGTTGCGCTCTTAGGAATTCTGGAGAGCCAGTGTATAAATCAGGCTGGTGCAACAGGCGATCGCCGTCCGGATATCTGTCAGGAAAGCCTCGACACGATCCTCGGGAACGCTCTTGGAGTATAGAAAATCACTGATATGCCGGTATTGCTTCTCGGCATATGAATCGTGCCAACGCCGAAATTCTTCAAGGAGCATGTCGGTGCTCGCGGTTTTTACGGTCGGTGAGATATGATCGGGAACAAAACGGCAGAGCGCTTCGATCTCGTTGCGATTCTCATAGAAAAAATCACGCATCTCATGTTCATAGTTGAGATGGTGCCTCGCTCCGTTGATGCCTTCTCCCTGATGCGCGACACAAAAGAAATCACAGAGGTAATGACAAACAATTCCGAGCCGTAACGAAAAGATCGGTGAGATGAAAAGGGCATCGGAATTCTGGCGCGAATGCTTCCGGATCGTCGTGTCCAGCATATCGCTCATATACGGCTGAGAGCGCACCGCGAAATGCGGGTGCGTTAAAGGTAACCAGCTGATGTCGGGAAGCATGTTTCCGATGCTGTACCAAAAAGGGGAGATTCGAATTGCTTTCTTGTCGGGAAGGGATGAAAGAACATTCTCTCTGATCAACGCGCCCATGTGGCGGTGAAGTTTTGTTACCATGAATACATCGTCCTCATAATTGTTGTTGTCCGTCCTATAATGTCAACCCAGTGTCATTATACTCCTCAAAACTCTATTGTATATAGGCAAAATGGCAAAAAAACCCTAAAACTTTCATGGTATTTTGAACACATGATAAGGTTAAATAAAAAAAATATTTTTTTGGCACTTGAAAGATTCCTGCGCGTATAGTACCTTTTTAAGTGGTACTGATTTTGGATAACTACGATTTGTTTACACGTAATATTGCGTTAAACATAAGAATAGGTGACGACAGATTATGAAGAAGAAAGCACAATACAAGAAGAAACCGAGCAAAGTATTTCTAATCGGAGGAATCGTCCTCGCGGCGTTGGTTGCCATAGGATCCGCGACGTATTATTTTGCGAACGGCGGCAAGCTTCCGGGCCCGACCCCGAGCGACAAAGCAGCCGAATCATTAAATAAGATGAAGGCCGTTCTGGATGTCGGAACGATTTACAAGGGTATTTACATCGACGGTCAGGATGTCTCCGGAAAGACGAAGCAAGAAGCTCTTGCTATGTTTGAGGGGGGATCTTTGACAAACAGTCCGCAGTTGAATATCGTCCTTTCCGTAAGTGACGCGGAGTATCCGTTGAAAACAGCGGGATTGGTTCTGGAATCCAACATCGGTGAAGTCGTTGAGGAAGCCTATCTGTATGGGCGTACTGCCGAAGGTGCGTCGGAAGAAGCGATCATCCAGGCAAGATACCAGCAGGTCATGGATCTGGCGACGTTGCCCAAGCATTTTCAGACCTCTTATACCTTGAGCAAAGAGAAGGTCAGTGATCTCGTTCACGATGTGTTGGATCCTTTGAACACGGAAGTGGTCGAGCCGGTCATCACCGGATTTGATGTTGAGAACCTGGCCTTTATTATTGGGGACTCTCAGGAGGGCATCACTCTCGGAGTCGAAGACACGATTCGAAGAGTCAAAGAAGCCTTGGATAACGGAGAGTATACAATGACCGTTTCGGTCGGAGCGAATATTGTCAAGCCGTCGACAACCAAGGAATTCCTGGAAAGCCATCTGGGACTTGTTTCCGAAAAAACGACCAGCACCAAGAACGATAAGAACCGGGACACAAATATCCGCTTGGTGTGTGAAAAGATCGATGGTTTGGTGCTTCAGCCCGGGGAGTATTTTGACTACAACGAGTACGTCGGAGAGCGGACGGCTGCAAAAGGCTTCAAGGAAGCGATCGGCATATTCGGCGATGATACCCGTATGGAGTTGGGGGGCGGTATCTGTCAGGTTTCGGGTACGATGTATCACAGTGTGATGAAGGCGGATCTTCAGGTCGACGAGCGTTCCCCGCACACCTGGCCCAGCGACTATGTTGCCACCGGCACGGACGCGACGGTAACATGGGGCGGGCCGAATTTCAAATTTACCAATAACAGTGAGTACCCGATCGCTATACACGCGAAGTACGAGCCGAAAGATAACGGGAACGGCGGTTGGTGCACCATCGAGATTTACGGGCGGCCGATCCCGGACGGAATGACCATCGAGTTCGTCGGCGTCGTATATTCAAGCTCACCTCCGACAGAGATCGAATATGTTGCCAACCCGGCAATGCCGATCGGGGAGACCGACTCGGTGCGCGGAGCCCACAGCGCGATCAGCGCGGGCGCCTATCAGGTATTCTATAAGGGTGAAGAAGAGGTCAAGCGAGTAAAGGCATCCTCCAGTTACTATCCGATGATCAAGCAGAAGATCGAAGTGGGTGTTTTGGATCCGGACGGCGTGACCGTCCACACGATCGACCCGCTTACCGGAGTCGTAATCATGAACCCGACGGATCCGTCGGATACGTCACCGTCGGATCCGACTACGTCGACGGAAGCGCCGCCGGAAACGACAGCTCCGCCGGAAACGACGGCCGCGCCTTGACCTGTCTTGTCCATAGAATTCATCTAACGGTATCCGAGACACACAAATAAATGGTAAACGCCCCCGTCGATCAAAAGGCGGGGGCGTTGCTCTGTTATTTCACTTCGATAAGAGACAATGGTTCAGGAACCTTTCCGGATCGTCCTATGTAACGCGCCCTCAGACTTCTCGGATCATCGACTCGTTCCAGCAATCCAGAGGCTCAACGCCCAGTAGCGTGCTGATCGTCGCCGCGATGTTCGCAAGGCCGAAGCCCTCGTTCTCGCGGACGGAGTACAGATCCTTGTTCGGCGAGTTGTCGTAGAAAATGCACGGTACGGGATTCAGGGTATGGCTGGTTTTGGCCTTGATCCTGCCGTTCTTATCCGTCGCGGGTTGACCGTCCTTAGTCAGTTCGAACATCTCTTCCGCGTTACCGTGGTCGGCCGTGATGATCGCCATTCCGCCGACCTGATCGATCGCGGGGAGAATACGCTTAAGCGCGAGGTCGACGGACTCGACTCCGATGATCGTCGATTCCATGATCCCGGTGTGGCCGACCATGTCGCCGTTCGGGAAGTTGACACGAACGAAGGGGAATTTGTTGGAAAGGATCTTTTCGACCAGAACATCGGTGATATCCGCGGACTTCATCCACGGCCTCTGCTCAAAAGGTACGATGTCGGATAGGATCTCGATATATTCCTCGGTCTCGTCGTTGAATTTGGAGGATCGGTTGCCGTTAAAGAAGTACGTCACATGGCCGAACTTCTGGGTCTCCGAAATCGCCAGCTGAGGGACACCTTTATCGGCGAGAAGTTCGCCGAGCGTGTGGCGGATCAGGGGCGGGGTCACGAGAAACTTCTTCGGGATGTGAAGGTCTCCGTCGTACTCCAGCATGCCCGCGTAGCGGACCTTCGGGACTCTGACACGGTCGAAGGCGTCAAAGGATTCGTCTGACTCGAAAGCGAGGGTCAACTCCTGGGCGCGGTCGCCTCTAAAGTTGAAAAGAATGACGCTGTCGTTGTCCTCAATCGTGCCGATCGCCTTGCCGTCCTGTCCGATGACAAAGGCGGGGAGGTCCTGATCGATGACTCCGGGGATCTCGTTCCGATAGGTCTCGATCGCCTCGGTCGCGCTCGAAAAGAGTCGGCCTTGGCCGAGAACGTGGGTCTTCCAGCCCAGCTCGACGATCGACCAGTTTGCAAAATAGCGGTCCATTGTGACCTTCATTCTGCCGCCTCCGGAAGCGATCCGGAAGTCGGTATCTGCGTCGTTCAGCTCGGTGAGCTTCTTTTCGAGCTGGTCGATATAGAGCAAAGCGCTGGTCTCGCCGACGTCACGGCCGTCGAGAAGCGGGTGGATGCGAACCTTCCGGACACCCTCGGACTTTGCCTGCTCAAGCATGATCAGCAGGTGGTCGATGTGCGAGTGCACGTTTCCGTCAGAAAGGAGGCCGATAAAGTGCAGTGTCCCGCCTTGTACCGCGCCGGCGATCAATTCTTTCCAGACGACGTTATCAAACATCGCCTTGGTCG
>CAYPAL010000021.1:0-15777 GCA_964408695.1 uncultured Oscillospiraceae bacterium
AACCGATGAACGCGATCACGGCGATCTGCGACAGGATCTCGCGCATCAGCTTCTCGTTGCCGGCCGCTTCCTCGATCTCTCGCTCGGCGCGTTGATGACTGAACGTGTCGCCGATCTTTTCGAATCGCTTCAGCGTAGACTTCAATTCGGGAATCAGGATGCCGCGACGCAAAGGAGTCTGAGGCCGCGTCGATTCCGGCACATCCGCTCCGGCCTCCGTGTCATTGGCGCGGAGAGCGTCTCTGTCGATACCGGCGATGATCTCTTTGCCGTTTGACTTAGAATTTATCTTTCCGTTGTTTTTACCGGGATCCTTTTCGGGATCCTTGTCGGCATTCTTACCGGACAGTATTTTCGGCTTCTCCAATCGTTCGTGCCCTCACCGATGACTTATTCGGACTCCCAATTATGGAAGACCTCCTGAATGTCGTCGTTCTCGTCCATTTTTTCGAGCATCTTCTCAAATTGCGCCGCCGTCTCCTCGTCCTCGATCTTCACCCAGGTCACGGGGACCGGTCCCAGCGAGGAGTCCGCGAACGTGTATTTTCTCTTCTCCAGTTCTTCCTTGACCGCGTAATAAGTCTCATAAGAGGTGATGATCTCATAATATTCTTCGGACGGGATGAAGTCCTCCGCCCCTGCCTCGAGTGCGTCGAGCATCACCGCGTCCTCATCTCCGAATTCCTCCGCGTCAACGACCAGCGTCCCCTTCTGTTGAAAAAGGAACGCAACGGATCCGGAAACTCCCATGTTTCCGCCGTGCTTATCGAAAAAGTGGCGGACGTCTCCGGCGGTCCGGTTCCGGTTGTTGGTCAGCGTCCGAACCATGACCGCCACGCCGCCGGGCCCGTATCCCTCATAAACGATCTCCTCATAGTCGTCTCCGTCCTCCGAACCCGAGGCCTTCTTGATCGCGCGCATAATGCTGTCGTTCGGCACATTGGCGCTCTTTGCCTTTGAAATCACATCCTTCAATCGGAAATTCGATTCGGGGTCCGGACCGCCCTGCTTGACCGCCACGGCGATCTCCTTGGCCGCCTTGGTAAAAGCGACGCCCTTCACGGCATCGGAAGCTTCTTTTTTGCGTTTGATATTGCTCCATTTGGAATGACCCGACATAAATACCTCCATATAATGGTAAAGAATAAAATCATTATATCACGGATAAAATAGACCCGAACACGTACCGAACAGCCCTTTATGCGACTCCCGAGTCTCCGCTAATAATGAAAAACGCCGAAAACCGGCAGGAAAAAGCCCAGAAGCGCCGACGCGGCCGTGACGATGCCCAGATAACGGATCGATTTCTCCCATGGCACGAAGATCCGAACCAGCGCGTACACGATCACTCCGGCCAAAGCCGGATGAAAGCCGAGCGTCATGCAGACTGCCGCGTGAATGCCGTCGGATATGCGGAGCGCGCGCTGTTCGGGCGCGAAGTACTCGCGAAAGCCCTCGAACCGAAAGACGCTCTCCCAAAAAAGCCGGGAGCACTGTTTGTCCGGTGAAAACCAAATGGCGACGATCAGAGCGGCGATGCACGCCGCCGCGGCCATGACCGACGACAACAGCGTATCGAGCGCGCGCTCCGGCTCGAAAAACAACAACAACAGTCGCACCGCGAGGATGCCCAAGATAACGCCGAAAATGCCCGGACGGCCGATTCCGTGATCCTTCCCGATCATCATCTCAATAATGAGAACCGCGGCAAGTACCAAAAGAAGCACCATCTTAACGAGATTCGGCACATCGCAGATACCGAATCCGGGAAGCGGGAGCCATTCTTTTCGAAAATAAGCAATAACCCCAAAAACTGCCGCCGTCAAGGCTTCGATCTTCGCGTAGCGGGACGCGATGGGAGCCCCGCAGTAGCGGCACTTCCCCCGCAAAAACAACCAACTGAATACAGGGATCAAATCGAGCGCGGACAGCCGGTGTGAACAGCTCATGCACATCGAGTGCCCATTAACGACGGTTCTTCCCTCGGGGATCCGATAGATGCATACATTCAAAAAACTGCCGATGAGCAGACCCAGAAAACCGACGTACACCGTTTCAACTATAATAAAAAACGTCTCTGTCCCCATGGCAAGTCTCCGATTCCGCAGGATGAAATCATCTTATCATACTTTTTTCATACTCTCGTCGATGATATGCCGGGAACAAAACGATTCGTTCTTTCTCAGTTTACAAAATGTTAAAATATTTTTGCAAATTGCGGCATTCTGGTGTATTATTTAGAAACTATTTTGCGTATAATATGTTGATGGATGTGGGTTTGATGAATTTTACTTAATTAGTTAGCCCCGCTTGAGCACCATGGACGCTTTTTGTCACTGTCCGTAAACTCCGGACACTGTACAAATGCCCGTGTTTTGGTGTAAATTAACGACGATAGGCGTTCTTCTTTTCGAAGGCGCCGTTTTCGGAATATCTGGCTCAACGACGATATACGGAGGGTGCAATGAAGCGACTGGGTGATATTCTTATTGACAGCGGTTTTCTTACCGCAGCTGAATTGGCCGAGGCTTTGTCCGCCCAACAGGGCACAGACAAGAGGCTCGGCGAAGTCATTGTCGAGATGGGGCTTCTGTCTGAATTGGATATACTCAGAGCCATTTCCAGTCAATACGATATTCCCATCATCGATCTTCAGAACGTTGATATTGATACCGAAGCCACCAAGATCGTGAATGAGCGGTATTGCGAGGAGAACCTGATCATTCCGATCGGTTTCGACGACGGAAAACTCGTCATCGCACTCTATGATCCCCTGAATATTCTTGTGACCGACGATCTTCGATTCCGTACCGGATCCGAAGTCACGGCCATGCTCGCCCCCAAGAACGCGATCATCGAAGCGATCAAGAAGAGTTTTGGCAAAGAAGTCGCTCAGAAGGCCGCCGCAGACTTGGCCGAGGATCTGGATATCGAGGCGATGAAGTCACTCGGCGAGCAGATCACCGATGAAGTCAATCAAGCCCCGGTCGTTAAGTTAGTCAATTCCATGATCGAATTTGCGATTCGCGCGGGGTCTTCCGATATTCACGTAGAACCTCTGGAGGATCGGGTCCGGGTTCGTATCCGTATAGACGGAGTTCTCTCCGAGATTATGAGCAACCCGATCGCTGCCCGCGACGCGATTATAACTCGTCTCAAGATCCTCGCCAACCTGAATATCGCCGAGAAGAGGCTCCCTCAGGACGGACGCATTCAGACCATCATCAACGGTCAGGCGGTAGACATGCGTGTTTCCGTTCTTCCCACCGTTCACGGTGAGAAGACCGTTATCCGTATCCTAGCGAAGAATGATGCAAACCTTAATCGTAAATTTTTGGGTATCAATGCCCACAACAACGAGATGATCGACCGTATTGTCAAGGTCCCGCAGGGAATATGTCTTATATCGGGACCTACCGGTTCCGGTAAAACCACAACACTTTACACTCTCCTTTCCGAGAAGAACGAACCCGAGACCAACATCGTCACCGTCGAGGATCCGGTCGAGATCCAGATCCCCGGCATCAATCAGGTCCAGGTCAATGTCAAGGCCGGGATGACCTTCGCCGGCGGCCTTCGTTCCATCCTTCGTCAAGACCCGGATATCATCCTCGTCGGAGAGATCCGCGACGCGGAGACGGCGGAGATCGCCATGCGTGCGGCCATCACCGGCCACTTGGTCTTCAGTACGATCCATACCAATGATGCCGTTTCCTCGATCAACCGCTTGATCGACATGGGGCTGGAACCCTTTATGGTCTCCTCCGCCCTGATCGGGGTCATCTCACAGCGCTTGGTGCGCCGGATCTGCACGAACTGCCGGGTCGAATATGAGCCCGAGCCGTTGGAAGTCGATTTGCTCAAGCTCAAACCCGGCCAGAAGCTCTATCAGGGCGAGGGCTGTCAGGATTGTTCCGGCACCGGCTATAAGGGTCGAATCGCCATACACGAGATCGTGATCATGACCAAAGCCATGAAGGCGCTCATTGACAGGCGCGCAACCGAGGAGGAAATGCGACAACTGGCAATCAAGGAGGGGACACAGATGCTTGCCGAATCGGCCGCACAGCTTGTCCTCGAAGGAATCACAACGGTTAAAGAGATGAACAAAGTCACATATTCGGTTGACTGACAAGGAGGAACTTAATGGAAGCATTTTCATTATCCATGGACGCCATTCTGACCGAGGCGGTACGACGTCAGGCATCCGATACCCACATTACGGTCGGACTGCCGGCGATGATCCGTGTCAACGGAGATTTGATGCCCATGAACTCGAATATTCTTACACAAAGCGACGCCGAGTTTTTGTGCAAGTCCATGTTGGACAAATCACGACTTCAGTACCTGAACGAGCGTGGTGAAATCGACTTTTCGTACGTCGTTAAGGACTACAGCCGTTTCAGATGCAATATATTCAAACAACGCGGAAGTTATACTCTTGCGGCCAGAACCATTACGACCGAAATTCCGACCTGTGAGCGTTTGGGACTTCCTGAGCTTTTCAAGGAACTGGCGCTTCGTCCGAGAGGATTGATCCTTGTCACCGGACCTACCGGATCCGGAAAGTCCACCACCCTGGCGGCTATGGTCGGTCACATCAATCAGAACCGCCGTTGTCACGTACTTACGCTGGAAGAACCCATCGAATATCTGCATCGTCACTCGGAATCCATGATCAACCAACGCGAAATTCACGAGGACACCTTGTCGTTTGCCAACGCCCTCCGCGCCGCTCTCCGTGAGGATCCGGACGTCATCATGGTCGGCGAGATGCGTGACCTCGATACCATCGCAACGGCGATCACGGCATCCGAAACCGGCCACTTGGTTATGTCAACGCTCCACACCAGCGGCGCCGCAGATACCATCAACCGTATTATCGACGTCTTCCCTCCCCATCAACAAGATCAGATTCGCGTTCAACTCGGCACCGTATTGGTCGCCGTCATTTCTCAGACCCTGATTCCCCGTGCCGATGGCACCGGTCGAATCGCGGCTTTCGAGATTTTGCTGGCAAACGACGCAGTCCGCAATCTGATCCGCGAAGGAAAGACCTATCAGATCGACAACACGATCGCCACCAATCTCAAATCCGGAATGTGCTCCATGGACTATTATCTGGCCGAATTGGTCAAGAAATCTCTGATCACCCGTGAAGTCGCGTTGAGTCGCTGCAGAAATCCTGAAGATTTCCGCCGTTTCCTTTCCAATACGGGAAGCGCCCAGAGCGGAACCGGAAAAGGTCTGTTCGACTCACTGGAGTACTAGACAAAATGATGTTTAGGAGGTCATGATTCATGCCAAATTTCAAGTACGAAGTCATTGACGCAAAGGGAGCGGTCAGTAAAGGGATCATCGAAGCATCTTCCGTAGCGGATGCAACCAAGATGTTGCGTGCCGACGGCAAGTTTGTTGCCTCGATGAAGCAAGATACGGGCGCAAGCATTTTGAACCGTAGCTTTGGCAGTCCCAAATTGAAGACCAAAGACCTTCTTATGATCTGCCGTCAACTCTCCTCCCTTCTCGGAGCCGGTATCACCATCATCCGTGCGCTGGACATGCTCTATCAGCAGATGGGGAGCCGGAAGGGCAAGGATGTGATCGGGGCGATATACGAAGGTATCCAATCCGGAAAAACTCTTTCCGAGGCATTTCGCGACCAGAAAAAGGCTCTGCCGGACATCATGATCAGCATGATTTCCGCAGGAGAGGAATCCGGTCGTTTGGATGATGTTATGTCCAGACTCGCAATCCATTTCGAGAAGGAGGCCAAGCTCAAGAACAAGGTCGGAGCCGCTATGGTATACCCGATCATTCTGGCTATTGTTACATTTGGCATCACGATCGGACTGATGGTATTCGTCGTTCCTAAGTTGGGAGAGACCCTGAAGGGTATGAACGCGGAGTTGCCGGGACTTACCAAGGCCGTCATGGCGGCGAGCAACACGCTCATCACTTACTGGTATGTGTTTGCGATCCTGATCATTGCGATCGTTTTACTCTTTCGCGCCTTCAAAAAGTCTGAAAAAGGCGGAATTCTTTGGGATCGCTTCAAACTTAAGGTTCCCGTTCTCGGCAAGGCGACGAAGGCAACGGCATCCGCACGTTTTACCCGCACGATGTCCACGCTGTTGAGAAGCGGAATCAATGTTTTGGAGTCGATGGAGATCACCAGCCGGACATTGGGCAATCGTTTTCTTGAGAAGAAGCTTTACGAATCGCGGAACGACATCCGCAAGGGGTCGTCCATTTCCCGATCCATCCGCGGTATTTCCGAATTCCCGCCGATGATTTACGCTATGACCGCCATCGGAGAAGAATCCGGTACGTTAGACTCCATTCTCGACAAAGCCGCGGACTATTTTGAAGAAGAGGCCGATGCTGCGACGGCAAAATTAACAGCGACATTGGAGCCGATCATGATCATTATCATGGCCGTTGTGGTTTTCTTCGTTATCGGTGCCGTTGGCTCGCCTATCTTGAATATGAGCCAAAGCATTCTATAAGGTACATTATGTTCACCCGAAAGGAGAGTAATTATGGGAAGTCCATTAGGTAGATTGGGAGGTTCGATTGTTTCGATTGATGCTTCCAGTTCCAACTTGCGGTTGGTAGTCGGTGGCTTCAATCGCAAATCGGGAATTGTGGAAATCGAAAAATTCTCCACGATACCCCTTGAGCCGGAAACGATTGCCGACGGCGTGATCTCGGATCAGTTCGGTGTCGTCATGGCTCTTAAGAACACGTTGGCGAAACTGGATGTCGCGTCGAAGCGTACCATTGTCACAGTAGAGGGGAGCTATCTGCACACCCGGGACCTGGAATTCCCTGCCGTACGTCCCGAGCAACTTCGCGACATGGTTCGGTACGAGATCCTCGGTCAGAGTTCGAATCGCGACATGATCGTCGAGTACTTGATTTTCGGGAAAACGGTGGATGAAGAATCCAAGCAGACGAAGTATAAGGTTCGCGCAACGGCGATCCCCAAAGAGGTCGTTACGGATTTCCGGGATTTGCTGAAGACCTGCTCGATGACTCCGGAAGTTCTCGATGTCAATCCGAACGCCATCCGCAAGCTTTTTCGAACAGGCGTAATTAACGGAAAGACCAATGTGGAGGCTAATACCCTGCTCTTGATTGAGCTTGCGAGCAAGACGACGAATATCACTGTTTTAGATAACGGGTTTCCGGTACTTACCCGTCGCCTCCAGTTCGGTCACTCGAACATCCGACAGGTCGCGGAAACGGTCAAGAAGATCCAATCCAATGCGGCGGATAAGACATCCATCCTCACCCGCCGCTTACAGATCGTAAAGGGCGAGGGTGTCAAGCAATTGGATGTCTCCGACATCGATGTCTGGAACGAATCCGTAAAAGACGAGCCGTCGTTGGCCAGCGCGGTGTCCGCTTACTTCAAGAGCTTAACGGACGCCGTATCGAGAACGGCACAGTTCTCGATTTCCAAATACCGTCTCAACAGTATCAGCACCTGTTTTCTTTACGGAAGCGGCGCGAAATACCGTAAGATCGATAAAGAACTGTCGCGCCAACTCGGAACTCAAGTCGAGAAACTGGAATCACTCAGTACCGTCGCATCTCCGAAGGACTTCGATCTCTCGGACTATGTCAATGCGTGCGGCGCTCTGATCCGAGAAAGCTGAGAGGGGGGATAAACATAATGGCTGCCAGTCAGAAAACAGATTTCAATAAAAAAGATATGAACTTCTTTTCCGAATTTACAACCTCGGGAAGCCAGCTCGTATCCTCATTCGCGATCGTGCTGTTAGCACTTGCCCTGCTCCTGGTTTTTATCATGGGCTCATTCCTTTTTATGAAAGTTAAAAAGGACAACGTCCAAAGGAAAATCGATGCCTTAAATACGGAGATCAACGATCCGAAGACCCAAGCCAGTTTGGATTTGTACAGTCAGTTAAAGGTTTCCGCGGAGGAATACCGCTCCTATCTTTATGTTCTTAAGAAATTGGAAGTTCGTCAGGGAGAATATCTTCATGGCGACACCGCAATGATGGATCGAATCAAGTCCAATATCCCGACTGACATTACCATCACGTCGATGAAGTATGAAGAAGGCGCGGTAGTGATCAGCGGAAAATCTCTCAATGCGTCGGATGCGTTGAATATGATTCAAATGCTTCAGGAGATGGATACATTTTATTTTGTTTCCATTGACAATGTCGAATCGATTGAGGAGACCGAACTCGCAAATATGACCCCTGAAGAAATTGCTGAGTTGAAGCGATTCGCCTTCACGATCACCGGTGCTCTCGAGCCCTCTTACACAGTAACCGTTTCCCGCATTCGAGATGACGTAACACAAGCACCTTTAGATACCCCGACATCTCAAAGCCTTGCGGCCGGAGAGGTATTTTCGGTTCCGGGTATCAATACATTTTCCTATGATGGTCAGGAGTACACCTTATCTCGAATTCTCATCAACGGAAACAAACCCTCCGTAAATGATTGGCAGCGCTTTGTTGACTCAAATGAACTTACAGAGCGTGCCACGACAAAAATGGATATCAATCTCTATTATGTAGCTCAGGTCGCCGAGAAAGAAGGTGATTCGTAATGAAATTAGCCGGTAAACAGTCAACGCTATTGTTTCTTTTAATCATCGCCCTGATCCTCATGGCATATGTCATCTTCATTCAGAATCCCGAAACAAAACGGCTCGAGGACATGAATTACGAATTGACCCTTATCGAAGCAAGAAAGAGAGAAATCGACCAAACGATCCTGGCCGGTCAAGGATTAAACACCGAGATCGAAGCGTACAAAGCTCAAATCACGGAAGTTGAACAAAGACTGCTTCCGGTCATTGAGACCCATGTTATCTCTCAAAAGATCCAGGAGAAGTTCGTTCAGCACGGAATTCCATTTATCACCTTGGTCAATTCGGAGTCACCGGTAGAGGATCGCGTATTGGAACCGGATGAAACAACAACAAGTCCCAATCTGATTCGATCGGTTCGTTTCAATTTTCAGGTTTGCGGCACCGATGGAAGAACGATGTCGATTCTTGATATCGGCGATATGCCTCTTGAAGAAATCCCAGCTCCTCCCGAAGGCACGGCAGAGAACCCTGAAGATGCCATCATCTATAAAGTTGTCGGATACGATGAATTTATGAGTGCCGTCAAGGATGTCGAGGACGATTTGCCCGAATCCATCAAAATCAAGTCTATTTCCATGGAGGATTCCGGGCAAGGATTTATGTACTACAATCTTTCCGTTGTCGTTTACTCCCATGATCTGCCTGAACGTATTTCCGAGCCCGTCATGGACGGCGATTATATCACATGGACCGGTGTTCCGGTCAGCAGCATCCCCAGAGACGGCCTGATCGGTATTCCTTATGGATCGATCCCCGTATCTATGCAAAGCGAGTCTTTCTTCCGTCCTTTTGCCTTATTCCCGGCAGCGATAGAGGAGACACCAACGACCACCGCTGAAGAGTAAATGCGATCGTTTTCACATGTACACAATTTGGCCGACTGTTTTCTTTTTTGACACACAAATGTGAAAATTCTTCAAAATTCATGTTGCATTTATTCACATCCATGCTATAATAAGACCATAAAGATTCATTCACACTGCTTAAGGAGGACATTTACATGAAGAAGATTATGAAGAACAGAAAGGGTTTTACCCTGATTGAGATGATCATCGTTATCGCAATCATCGTCATTCTAGCGTCCGTTGTATTCTTTGCGATTCAGCAGTATATCACTGCCGCTAACAAGTCTGCAAGCTCCATCTCCATGCACAACTCGGAGATCACCTCTGTTTACGGAGCAATTTCCAACTTGCTTACCTAATCATTTCTGAAGTGAATTAATGGCAGTTCCTGTCATTAGAAGCGAGTAAATATCGTTGCCGGTTCGTAGTGGATCGGCAACGATTTTGTTTACGGATTTGTTTCATTCCCGGTAGAATTGCTGTAACAATTATGTTATAATTCACTTGATAATGTATGTTTATGTCTGATTCGGAGGATCAAATGCGAAAGATTCTTAAGTCCGGTAGGGGTTTCACTCTGTTAGAGATCATTGTAGTTATAGCAATTATTCTGATATTGGCTACGGTCGTTTTCTTGTCCGCATCACAATATCTCAGCGGAGGTAACAAAGCGAAGGCGACCGTCGAGTCCTTGGATAAGTCCTTTTCGGATGCCAAGAAGGATATCAATGAAAATTATATAGATTTGGGTTATTAATTCCCGAAGGGGGTTGTTTATTGATGAAAATATCTTTTCAACGGAAGAAAATCGGTGAGCGCAAGTACCTCTCTTCTCGCAGGGGCTTTACATTGCTTGAGACAATGATCGCCGTCGCTCTCATGCTGATCATCACGATCATTACTTATCAGGGATTTATGTCATCCCTCCAATACTCAGGAAATACGGCTATGTTTGAAAAGACTTCCCAGGCTGCGGTAAAGGACGCGAATTTAGCGATCGGAGCAGGGAACTCTAAGGGCACCTCTGACGAGGGCTTACTTCTTCGGAACAGCTCAGGAACTTATTCGCAGGTGCTCCGAGTTAATACTTATGATATCAAATTAGTTCCAACTTTAGTCTCCGGTGATCCGGCATATGATGAGAGCGCCCAACACGCGGCAACGAACCGTTATTCCTTTCATTATGTCGTACGTCCCTGTACGAAGACAACCGGTTGTACCGGATCCGTTCGTTTCTATGATGAAGGCGGCATAATCGTCGCCAGATGCGATAAGTGTAAAGCACTCCATGATTCGAATGTCAGTTGACCATAAATGCATGATCGGACAGAGAAGTTCGGGGGAGAAATTGGAATATGCATAAGAGAGCCAAGGCTTTAATATCATCCAAGCGGGCATTTACACTGCTTGAGCTTATTCTTGTTATTGCAATCCTGGTAATAACGATTCCGATGATATACGGAACTTTTTATTTGGTACAAGTATCTCACGCACGTGTCGTCGTTATGAATGATGCGAAGGATTACGCCTCTTTGAATGCGCTGGCCATCGACAATGTGATCACCAATGCCAGTGCGGCGACCGCATCAGGCGCGGTTGGCGGTGGTTATACCGCGGCCATTTTTGTGGATCCGACCACCGGTGATTTGTTTATTCAGCAAGGTACCGGGGCTCCGGCGCGCGCTTTTGATTACCCCCATTATCACACCGCCGACGGCAGCCAGAAGTGGAAGTTGGATATCTTATTCACCGTTGATTCAGCCTCCAAGACAGTTATGTATACAATAAAGGTCATAGACAATGCACACGGATCCGATGTGGTATACACGATCCAGTCCTCCGTATACCTTCCCAACGGTAACAGAAATGACACGGAACTTTTGGTTACCAGCAGCGGAACCGTTCTGAATTTTACGAATCCGGTGTGATCATTTGATTTTTTATTTATCAATGTTGAAAGCATCGATCCCGCAGAGGATCGGTGCCTTTTTTTTAAGTAAATGAACACATGACTTCCCCGTTCCAATTTCCCGCCGTCATAAGCTCTTCATCCGGAATCGCCTGAACATCCATCCGATCCAAACCATGCTCAACATTATTGCGGGCACCGCGAAAAAGAGGTTTTTATCAACGGAAACCTTCGCGATCCAGAAGGACGGCAATACGCTAAAGACATATTGCACATTTGAGTGTATGAAGAACGGAACGGGTAAGCCCATCATGACCAGCCCCGTCAGCTTCCCGATCGCCATGCCTTCCACCCGGTTGTGCGAAAAGGATATGATCATCAAACACATCCCCACGCTCATCAGGGCGGTCATCAGGGACGTTATCAGCAGTGTCGGAGGGTTCCAGTCCGTCAGTCGAAAAGCTATGAGTATAAGCACGGAGACGGCCATCGAAATCACAGCCGGAATTACCAGTCGGGATACGATATACCCGCGCTTTCCGATCGGTGTCACGGCAATGTATTGGATGACATTTTCATCGAGCTCTGTCAGCATCACCATCGCCGAGGCGAAGCAGAACATAAATGGCATCAGCGTCACGAGCAAAAGGTCAAATAGCAGATAGTATTCCGACAGGATCGCACTCTTATCCAGGTATTCGCACAATAGTGTTTCCATGATCGGAATACCGAATCGAAAAAAGCATCCGGCCAGAAGGGGTGCCACAAAGATCATGTACAACATGCTATCCTTCAGGATTTGTTTCATGAAGATTTGAAAGCATCGTATTATCGCGCTCACAATTTGATTCCTCCTAAGGATCGCATCATTTTGCGGACACCTACACATGCGAGCCACCCGGTCAGGATCGTCCACAGGACAAGACTGGCCAAGGCCGCGATCCATGCGCGCCCGCCGGTACAGAGCTCGATCATGCTGACACCGGGGTGGATCAGCATCCACGGCTCATCATACGCGAAAATCCGGACCACCGCCGGCACATTGACTACGATCTCCGCGGGGACCGTCGCCAGCAGGAATTGATTGAGCGTTGTGATTTTTGTGGCGACGGCAAGTCCGATCGCCGAGCATATGCAGGACAGGAGAAATACGCCGACAATAAAGGCGATCGGGTCGGAGACGACGTCGGACGCGCTCCCGATCAGCAGGCCGACGAGAACGGAGATGATGCCGATCGAAATGAGCTTGGACGCGACGTACTCCCATGGGCGAACCGGTGAAACGGCAAGGCTGTCCAGGACTCTTTCACTCTTTTCGAAAAGGACGATCGAGCCCATAAAGAATAAGCCCATCGCGGCCGGATCCGTATAGATCATGAGGATCCCCGCCGTCGCGCGCCAGGATGCCGGAAAGACAAACAGCAGCGCGATATAGAAGGCCGATAAGACGGTATAAATGAAGTAGAATCCGTACTTGAACTGGAACCGGATATCTCCGAGGATCAGCGACACCCGTTTCATATCGAGCACCCCTGCGCGTCCCGGATCCTGATATGCGTGCCCCCGGTTTGCTTCATACCAGATGCCTTCCCGTGATTTCTACAAAGACGTCGTTGAGCGTCGGTTCGCCGGAATGAATGGATAACAGCCGATCGTTTCGAACAAGGTCGGCCAGAATCTCGTCCGTCGAAGTTCGGTCCATCGGGATCTCGCGGGACTCCTCCCTGCCGTTATCGGCAAACGTATACCGAACGGTAGACGCCCCCCGGGTCATGATCAGATTGTGCGGCGTGTCCAGGGCCTTGATCCTCCCGTCCACGATAAACGCCACGCGGTCGCACAGTTCCGTCGCGTCGTACATGTTATGAGTCGTCAGGATGATCGTGGTCCCCTTTGCCTTTTCCTCCAACACAATGTCTTTCACTACGCGCGCATTTGACGGATCCAGTCCGGAGGTCGGCTCGTCCAGAAAAAGGACTCGCGGGCTGTGCAGTAGGGCTTTAATGAAATTTATACGGGTCTTCATTCCCTTGGAAAAATCAGAAACCTTCTTATTTGCGTCGCGCTCCAGTCCGACCATCCCGAGAAGAAAAGGGATATCGCGATGCGTCGGATACAGTGACGCGAAGAAGCGGAGATTTTCGAGCGCCGTCAACTTCTCATAAAGGCTCGGGAATTCAAAGGCGACGCCGATTTGCTCATAGAAGGTCCCGGTGTGTCGCCCGATCTTCGTATCATTGACTGAGACCTCTCCTGAAAACCCGGGCAGGAGTCCGGTCAGAATTTTCTGAAGCGTGCTCTTTCCCGCACCGGAGGGCCCGAGAAATCCGAATATCTCGCCAGGTTTTACCTCAAAACTCGTTCTCTCAATAAATGGCTTCTTGTTATAACTAAAGCTCAGGCTGTTCACTTGAATCATGCTTGATCTCCTTTAAACATTTGAATGACCACTCCGCGGATCATGACGCGAAGCGCGTCGTCAAAGACCGCCTCACCCACTTCCCGCTTATTAAGAATTGCAAGAAACACGCCGCGCAATGCTGCACTAAAAACCTCGATCCGATCCGAGTCCATATTCGGGACCATCGAAACCAGCTCTTCGACTCGAAATTTATCCTCCTCCGCATGCTGCTTGCTGATTTCCGGCGGAAGTTTTCTGAAGAGCATTTCGATCTCGCCTCCGGCCATCAATTGCGCGATATCTGATTGGTCCATCAGTTTATACATGTTGAAAATCAAATCGGTCAGATTGTCCGCATTGATCTCTCCTTGAATTTGCTTGATCTCATCCATGATCTTCTCCTGATACTCATCATGGAGCGCGCAGAAGACGTCAAACAACAAGAGCTCCTTTGATTCATAGAACAGGTAGAATGTCCCTTTCGGGATCCCGACGCGCTTCACAAGATCATCCACCGTCGTCTTCTTGATGCCATGTCGAAGCATGGATTCACGAGCCTCTTTTAGAAGGCGATTCTTGATGTATGTCCTTTCGATTTCGGATAAGGCTTTCGGCATATATTGATTTCCTTTATGACTATTGATGCTTATATAGTCATATGATATATTTTTCAACACTCAAAGTCAAGACTTTTCACCGCTTAATGGATATTCGAGTCCATCGTTGCGCAGTAAAAAGGCTCTCCCAGCAGGAGAGCCTTCTTAGTCATTTGTTCAAAACTTCTATGTCCAACTATTCAATCAACGGTCAAGAGTACTCGTAATAGTCAACCTCGTATTTTGTGGTGAGTGGAGTCTCCCCTCCGGCGTTCTCCCACGGAGCCGGGCAATAGGGAATCATTCCCAAGGAATCTGTCATGAACATCTCATATACTTCAAACCTGGCATAAGTATTCATCTGACCCAATTCCACGTACCCGCTGTTCCCGTATAACCCATAATAGCCCTCTAAATATTGCATTCGTCCTGCTTCAGATGAAGTTTTACAATCAATAAAATTATTACTGAATCCGATTACATAAATGTATGCTTTCGAGGTGGGAATCGGTGGAGTCGCAGATGTTTTACTATCTGCCCAATTAGGATTAGTAACATCGTGGTTATCAGAAATTATACCGGTTGTTTGCCAATGGTTCTCGATATTGATACCAACATTATCATCAAGAAAGATATACCCGAAATTATCATCGCTTCCCCCGATAAACCTGATTTGTCCAGTTGATATAGTCAAATTCCCTTTGATCACAAGGGTAATCTTTCCTGAACCTAAGTTAAAAGTCCACTTACCTGTTAAGTTCCCTCCGCTCACGGAATAATTACCTGCGGGAAATGTCTTCGTTGCACTCAAATCCGATGAAGGAATCGCTGTAGTTGAAGAAGGGTATACGCCAGCATATGCCGCTCTGGCATCATCTGTTGTCATTAATAATTTTTCTGCTGATTGCCACATTGCTGCTGTGTTATATTTTGCTAACACACTATTAGCCTTCGTATTATCATCTGCTGTTGCAGCAACCAATTGACCCGGCGCAGTAACTGTGTTCGATGATCCAAGATCAGAGACCGGAGCGATCGCAGCATAGTCTACATAGTTCGAATTGGTGCTGTCATCGCTGGATACCAAAACTTTCGGAGTTTCCCAGTAGAAACATGAGTTGGAAGCGACACTGCAATCGAAATTCGTATTATGGTAGAAGACTCCACCATGAGCGCCGATGCCTCCGTTTCCGGCAAGACCATTATAATTGGAGGCCACATAGTTGCCTGCGACATTTTTATCCCAGAAAACTGAACCACCTGATTTTCCTAAGTATAACAATCGTCCATTGGCAGAAGACAACTGAATACCTGCTCCAGTAAGAGAATCGCGATCCAATCCCGCATTATCTCCCATAAAAACTGCATCGGCTTTATATAAGAACCCG
>CAYPAL010000022.1:0-9873 GCA_964408695.1 uncultured Oscillospiraceae bacterium
CTCCCGGTTTCAAATACTTCCGGTACACTTTGTCATTCGTGTGGATTTCGATCCACTCGATATAATGTTCATCCACCATCGGATGTTCTACAGAGCCGACCTTGACAAGAACGCCGCCTTCGATCTTCTCGATCACCGGGACGTGCTTTTCTTTCGTCGCATCCACTGTATTTTCATTTTGCAAAATCATTTCCTGACCACAGCAAACCAGTGTACCATCGCCCGTATGCAGCATCTCCACGATATTTCCGCAAACATCACATTTATAAACTTGTTTTAGTTCGGTCATAGTATTTCCTCCTGCAAATCAATTATTCTAATATTATTTCAAATATATTATATCATCCATATGAACTGCAGATATTGCTATAAATGTTAATTTTTAAAATATGTTTATATAATTCGTTAATCTTGCTATTTCCGGTACGTATTTCAGACCGATTTTCCGTTGTATTAATGCAGAATGAATATGTTTTCCCCACGACCTGGTTGATTCTTGTATACGTCTTTTGTCCAAATGAAATTCTGTCCCTTTCCTTCATTTAAAAAAGCGTCTAGGAAGCAGTGAAATTAATACACGAAAATGCATGGTCGGCTTCCGAAATAATTATTGACAAACGATAATTTCGGCGCTATGATGCAATTATCGTAAAACAATAATTGTGAGGGAGCTCCATGAAGCGAAGTGTTTTTATTCTGACTCTTGTCGCGGAAGCGGTTGTGATGGGGGGCCTTTCCCTGTTTACGGATCTCTTTCCCGCTTGGTTCACATCTGCCGCTGCGTTTCCTTTTGAGCAAATCGGGCTGGCCCTTGGTATTTTGTCTCTCAGTGGGAGCATCGGAAACGGCATCGCCGTCGCGTTATGGGTGCTGATCAGCCTGAGCCCGGTCATGGTGATTTTTTTATCCGCTAAGGGCAAAGGAAAGATTTGGGAGAATCTTGTCCTTATCGTTCTGTCCGCCTCGCTTATGATTTGCCTTTACCACATGGTCAATCCGAATCTCGTTTTTCCTTTGCTGACCGGCCTCGGCGCAGAAATGATCCCCGCGATCAAAGGAGTTCTGGGCAGTGCTGTCTGGTTGATCATGATCGGTTACTTCGTGATGAGGATCCTTCGGCTTTTCCGAGGAGGAGATACTCGGTCACTTCTGAATTACATGCAGGTATTACTGCACCTTTTCTGCTACTTGTTCGTCGCGGAGTTCTTCCTTTTCCATCCGCACGAGCTTATCACGAATATCGGTAGTTCGCAGGGAGGATCGGATGTGCTTTATGTGATCCTCCGGTTTATCGTGGCGGCGATCCCGGTGATCATGAGCGTGTGGGTCTGCGTTCGTGCGCTGGATCTGACCGGATCGTTTGTCGCAGGGGATCGGGAGCGCACGACGATTTTCGCGAATCGACTCTCCGAATTATGTGTTCGGGCTTTGACGCTCATTACGTTTTCATCCGTCATTATCAATTTCATGCTCTTAATGATGATCGGAGGATTGAGCGAAACATTCATAACGATCGATATACCGATCGTCAGCATCGCGTTTGTTCTGGCCGTCCTTCTGCTGGCGCGCTTGATCGAGGAGAACAGAAAGCTTTCCGACGACAATGATTTATTCATATAGGGGAAAGAAATGGCGATCAGAGTTTATCTTGAAGATGTTTTGAATAAGCGGGGGATGACCTCCAAAGAGTTATGCGCGAAAATCGGAATCACGGAAGCGAATCTCTCGATTCTTCGCAGCGGGAAAGCCAAAGGCATCCGGTTCGGGACGGTCAACAAGATCTGCTATTACCTGAACTGTGATGTCGGAGATATTTTGAAGTTTGACGGTAATCTGGAGGAAGAAGATGAAGATTAAGTTGTTGACTGCCGTTGGGATTGTTGTTTTGCTGATTTCATTTGTAATAGGAGCAAGCGGAGCATTTCAACTGGCGGATCAAGCCGGTGGTAGCGACGCGGTCGGAGACAGAGTTGCGGGGGTATTCATTACCAGAGAGTATTTGGAATTCTCAGATGATGATATGTTAGCATACATTCAAGATCATGCCGAAGAGATATTTTCGGGAAAAGGATCCGATCTTGATATGAGTTCCTTGGATTCCAGAATTTATGCCAAACGCGTCGAGAGCTCTACCGAAGACCCTGCCCCGTCTTTTGATTTTGAGGGAATCAAGGGGGAGTTTCTTTGTTCAATACCGGTCACGGATGAGAATGGGAACACTTATATGTATTCATATATCGGCAATTCGGAAGCGCAAAACGAGACCAAACGACATACATCAATTCAAGCGAATATTTCCTATGGGGGCTCCGATGACGGAACCTCTGTTACCATAGAGGCAACAGTATATGCGTTGGAAGTGGAAAACACGGCGTTAACGAATCTGATACCGGTCGAGGATGCCGATCCCGGTTTGGAAAAAGTCGGAGTGATTAACGAATCAGATGAGAACTTCTACTATGTGTATACCGTTTTTCAATCTGTTTCCGGCGAATTATATCTAAGAAATGGTGATTATATACCGATGCATTCTTCGATGTACAACATCGGCTCCGGATGGATCAGTCTCGGGTGGGAGGGTGCACTGACCCAAAACGGGAAGAAGACGACAGACAGCTTGGAAGTCAAAATCACTTTCGAATCTGTTCGCGCTCCTGAAAAATATATCATCATTGAAGCAGATCAGGAGCATGGTATTGTGAAGAGGGAAGAATTCGTTCCCGGAACCTTGCCGGAGACACTCGTGCCGCAGGACAAAACGGCGTATATCATTGTCGAAACATATACCACGAGTCCTTCGGGAAATCCTTTGATAGAAAGGAAAATCTATCAAGCGACAGACGAGAATCATCTGGTTACGACTTACTGTGTTGAGGACGATACTCTGTATTCGATGAACACTGAGATCGAGTGGGAGTAGGACGTCGCCCCACCGGTTTTCTCTTGTTCAGACAGGTCTTGATGTCGCCTCGCCGGTTCTAATAGCGCTCTCTCAAATATGTGCCGAGAAAACTCCGGTAGCCGGAGTTTTTCCGTTTCCATGGTTTAGAAACTTGAATATATCGTGCCATTCTGTGAGAATTCAGTTATAAGTTGGTCATATAATTGACTAACTTTCGAAAGAAGGCGGTTCGGTGTATATTGCACGAGACAAATATCTGAATCAGGAGTACAGAGATCCGGATCATCTATCTGCTTTGTCAGGGGCATTGCCGCAGGGCTGGAAAAAGAAGAAGCATACGAAGAAGATGCCATGTTTGGCGGGATGCCGTATATTCTTTACCGGGACGAAAATTGGACTGAGAAGTCCGTTGTTGCCTGTTTCGGGGGAATAAACGTATAATGGTTTAGACAGCCACGCGATGGTGTTGCGCGAAAGGAATTTGCTTCATGACGAATATTGTTGCGACCTCAGTGATCAATATCGTGGCTCTGGTCATTTTATCCAAAATGGTGTTCAGCAACAGTGTCCTGATTCGTGGGCGCAAGCGACCGTTTTTCATCGGGATCGTTCTTACCATTATTGTTATTCTGGCTGAAGTCGGTACGATCGTTGCCGGTCAAGGCGGCCCGGAGTGGCGGGAACTGAACCTTTTCGGTAATGTGGTCGGGTTTGCGCTCACTCCTTTCATTCCGGTCATTTTGCTTTCCATATTCGACCGAAACGTTTTGAAGACGCGGATGTATTTGCTTCTGCCGGCTTTGCTTAACGGGATCGCGGCGGTTTTATCACCATTTTTCGGATTGCTGTTTTCAATCGACGAAGGGAATCATTATAGCAGGGAAGACCTGTTTCTCTTTTTTGTGGCCGTTTACATGTTTTATCTCTTGATTCTGGTCGGCGTCTTGATGCTAAAGGAACGGGGACAACTGTATTCGATTCATTGGTGTATATTCATGTTGACGTTATTTGTTGTCGCGGGCACGGTGACTCAGCTTGTTTTTCCAGCGGTCTATTCTTCCTGGCACATCGTTACCTTGGCTCTGTTTCTGTACTACCTTATGCTGTCGGAACATGACGGCAGATTGGATTTTCTGACCGGGCTGTATAACCGGTCCGCATTTGAACGCGATATCGGGATTTTGAAGAAGAGTAAACGATATACCGTCATTGTTTTGGATCTCAATGATTTTAAAAGTGTGAATGACACCCTGGGGCATGACTACGGAGATACCGTTCTAAAGAAGGTGGCGGCAACCATAAGAGAATCGTTTAATCGGGATTGCAGCTGCTATCGCATCGGCGGAGATGAATTTTACGTGCTTTGCAAAGGTTCTGACCCTGATAAGATCAAAAGTCAATTGAAAAGCATGACGACCCGGCTGACCGAGGAACGTATCCGGGACAGCGTCCTGCCGACCGTTGCTTACGGACTCAGTACTTCGCAAGCGGATATGCCGGATTTTCGAGCTGTTCTCAAGGCGGCGGATGAGGAAATGTATTTATACAAACAACGGCATAAAGAGAAGACAAGATTCGATGAGGAGATGGGCCTCGGTGAAGCCGGGGTGTGAGGGGATTTACTTTGGTGCAGAGTCATCGAAGCAGAATGAATAGAAATTGTTATTCGGCCTCTTCGGAAGCCCGTCTCAGCCAGTCTCCGACAAGCGCCTCGAAAAGCACCGTCTGCTCGATCTGAAGATTGTGGCCGGCCATATCGAGCGCGGCAAACGTCGCCCGCGTGTAATCCTCCGTCAAACGGAACGGGTACTTGTAACCCACGACGTGATCCTGGCGTCCGGCGAGAATGAGCGCCGGCTTATCAAACGGGACCGGAATGTCCTCGAGCGGGAACGAGAAGGCGCCGTCCAAGCGGTTTTCGAGAAAATCGCGGTCAAACCTCTCGAAAGCAGGCTCAATCTCCGCTTTATAGCATGCATAAACGTCCCTCGTTTGCACCGTGTGAAACGAGAGGAACCCTTGCTTCTCCTCGTCCGGTATTCCTTCAAAAAAGGCTTCGTCCGACCTGAGAACACGAAGTGGAGGAACATTTTGCGGAACGGCTCCGGGAATGACACAGGGACATATGAGTAAAAGCCCGTCGACCATGTCGGGGCGCGCTCGAAGAAAGCCGCGCGCGAGAAAGCACCCGTAGGATTCACCGGCAAGAAGAATTCGCTCTCCCGGAAGAACCTGATCGACAAACGCAAGAATTGCGTCGAGCATTTGATCGGCATTGAGGATCGAATTGCCGGCTTTTGATTTACCCATGCCGGGAAGATCCGGATAGATTCGCCGGAACTTTTCGGGAATATGATCGAAAACCGGCTCCATACAGCCCTTCATCAACTCGCGGTCAACGCTCCATCCGTGCAGCATCAGGATCGGTATCCCTTTTTCGCCAATGATCTCATAATCGATGACTGAATCGCCGACCGCGAGGGATCCGTGTTTGGAAGTATCCATGTTTCACCTCCGAAAATGCTCTCCGATTCCTGACTCGCGGGATAATTACTATTCTTGAAGCAGCGGTCACGAGCGACTGCGGCACTTATAAAAGTTAAATAAAAAATCGGGAAAATACCTTTTCCCGATGGTCATACATTACCACTTTTCCTTCTATTTTTCAAGGCTTGTAATCACTTGGATTATGGTGTATTCGGTATTATAGACGATGGAAAGTGAGGGTCTTGTTATGGCCGATCATATGACCGCCTTGGTCAGTTGTTTTGCGAGGGCTTACCATTACAGAAACAATTCCGAATGGATTTTTAAAGATGACTTTGCGGGTCGGTTGCTTTCGGAGGAAGAATATTCCGCCATATCTTCCAATATGAGCGGAGGCATTTCTTATTTTAATCCCGGCTTTGAAGGAAATAGCGAGGAGGCTTTACGGTTTATTGTGGATCGTCAGCTGTCTCCGTCCGTGCTGGCGCGATCCGTTTTTTGCGAAAAAAGCTTAATTCGCGCGGTTCGGCTTGGCGGTTCACAGTATATTATTTTCGCTTCCGGGTATGATTCTTTCTCACTGAGATATGATTTTCCGTCTGTAAAAGTTTATGAACTGGACCGTCCGGAGATGATTTCTGATAAACAAAGAAGAATTCTTGAAAACGGATTGCATGAGAAATGTCAGGTTGTATATATTTCATGTGATCTTTCACAGGATAAATGGCCGTTACAGCTTCGGGAGAAGGGTTTCATGGTGTCCGTGACCGCCTTTGGCAGTCTTCTCGGAATCAGTTACTATTTGGCGAAGGATGATTTCAGAAAGCTTCTGAAGGACATTTCTGCCCTCTGGACCTGCGGGTCTTCGGTTTGCTTTGATTACCCGGTTTATGAAGAGGGTCCGGAGAGCCGGAAAAATCGTGAGCTTGCTCAAGGCGCGAATGAGCCGATGCAAGCGAAGTATTCCTATGGTGAGATGGAAAAACTTCTTGAAGATTGCGGGTTTCTGATGGATGAAGATCATGATGAGAAGTCTATGACCCGACAGTTCTTTTCGGAATATAACAAAAAGAATCCGGAGCATCCGATGGAAGCGCCGAGGGGTGTACACTATTGCCTGGCTGTGAAAAGGTGAGGCGGGATCTTTTTATGTCTGTATGGAAATCTCCTCACCATCATTCGGGATGAATAAGCGATCCGACCACTCTTTTCGAGCCGCGAATTCACGGAGCATCTTGCGCGAAAAAGTACAATGGTTATAGGCCTCCATATGGACGGCGATCATTTTCGCGTTGGGAAGGCGCTTCGCGATCTGTGCGATGTCATATCCGGACATCGTAATGCGTCCCCCGAGCAAAAACCGCGCCGCTCCGGCATTTGCGATAACAATGTCCGGTTTGTATTTTGTCAGGGCATCATCGACTTCCGGACACCAGATCGTATCCCCCGTAATATATACGACCGGCTCATTTTTCGCGCTGAGGACGTACCCTGATACCGGACCCATACGGACTCGAATGATGCCTTTCCCGTGCTGACCTCCCGTGCGGGAAATCGTTACTCCGTTCCAAATCAGCTCCTCATTAACGGGGTGTATGGCGGTGAACCCGAGCCTTGCGAATCGGTTTACATCTTCTTTTTGACATAGGATCGGCATTTCCTTCGCGATCCTTTTTTCGGCCTCTTTGTCGAAATGATCCGCGTGTGTGTGCGTCACCAGTACGGCATCCATGGATTGGAGCCAGTCATCGAGTTTTTCATTTTCGATCGGCAGATCGGTGAGCGGATTTGCCCGCATATGCGGCGTTTTCGGGACCGGCGGCAGAGCCCCCTTACTGCTTAACACCGGATCGATCAGCAGACGTGTTCCGCCGATTTGAAGGACTGTTGTGGCGTGTCTTATGAGTTTAATGTTCATACTCATTTTTCCTCTCGCATCAAAATTTCGTATGATATCATTGTATTGTGAATGGACATTTCCATCCATTTCGTTTCAAAGGTAGTTTGTGGTTTATTCTTTCATCATGAAAGGAGTAATCCGTTTTGATCGATTGTATTGATCACCAGATCCTGGATTGCTTGAAAAAGAACGCCCGTATCTCGTGGAAAGAGATCGGTGCGCAGGTCCATTTGACGGGACAGGCCGTTGCGGCCCGTATCGCTAAGCTGACGGACGAGGGGATCATCCGAAGTTTCACGATCGATATTGACAGTAAGAAGATCGGAATCGGGCATTCCGGTTTCATTACCGTTTATATGAAGACGAATGATCACGAGGGTTTTCTTGAGTTTGTGAGAGTGGACGACGGTATCGTCGAAGCCAGTCGAATCAGCGGAGCCGGGTGTTACCTGTTGAAATATGCGGTGAAATCGGAGGAGGATTTGAATCTTCTTTTGAAGAATATTCTGTTGTTCGGGAATTATCGGCTCAGTGTTATTGTCGGGGATGTTAAGAGGTAGGCAGTCCGGGAAGAGATTGAAGTGGCTTAACGAACTTTTCTTTGGTCCGGAAAATGGGGCAGACCACTTGCACGACGTCGCAATCAATAGAATTGCCTAATTCCAGGTGATATAATAGCAAGGTCTTTATAATACCGGAAACTCTTTTGGGGAATATAGTTCATTCAAGGTGATAATCAGGCCGCAACAGAACAAAATCATATTTCACAGTTCAAAAACCGGCAATTACGGGAGCATATAATGGATGATATAAAGCAAGCATTGCAGCCACGAACGAAGATTGAAACTCAAGGCGTCAATCTTTTCTATGGTGCATTTCAGGCATTACGGAATGTTTCTATGGATATTCAGGAATGTGCGATCACGTCCATAATCGGACCCTCCGGCTGCGGCAAATCCACGCTCCTGCGCATTTTTAACCGGATGAACGATATGATCCCTTCGGTTCGGGTGGAGGGCAAAGTGCTACTATCCGGCACCTCTATTTATGATAAAAATACAGATATTGTCGCACTCAGAAAAAGGGTCGGAATGGTTTTCCAAAGACCGAATCCGTTTCCGATGTCTGTGTATGATAATATAGCGATCGGGCCGAAACATCATGGAATAACCCGAGCGTCTGATTTGTCGGGTATTGTCGAGAAGTGTTTGCGTGAAGTCGCACTCTGGGATGAAGTGAAGGATATTTTAAAGCAATCTGCGCTGGATCTCACTGCAGGACAACAGCAACTCCTTTGTATTGCCCGAGCGCTTGCGGTTGAACCTGAAGTCATTTTAATGGATGAATCCTGCAGTGCCCTGGACCCCGAATCAACGCTCAAAATCGAGGAACTAATGCGCATACTTTCCGACAAATACACAATCGTTATTGTTACACACAACATGGAGCAGGCGGGACGAGTCTCAGACATGACCGCTTTTATGATGATGGAGCCGGATAAGGCCGGGGTACTCGTCGAATATGCCCCGACTGCGGAAGTTTTTTTCAATCCAAAAGACAAACGTACCGAGGACTATATTTCAGGACGTTTCGGATAACCGTTTTTGAAAGGAGTGTCATGCATGGAAACGAGAAGTATGTACCACAAAAAACTCAGGGAAATTCAAGACGAAGTTCTTGCGATGGGAAATATGGCGGGGGAGGCGATTCTCGGTGCGGTAGAAGCACTAAAGAATCGCGACTTGGATATGGCACAGCAGATTATTGTTGGTGACCAGAAGGTAAATGACTTGCGTTTTGAAATTGAGGAAAAATGCATTCAGCTCATTGTTACCCAACAACCCATCGCAAGCGACCTGCGCATTCTTATCGCTGTTCTCAATATCATCACTGAAATCGAACGAATCGGAGATTATGCGGAGGGAATCGCTCAAATAACGAAGATGATCGGAGATGAACCTCCGGTTAAACCTTTGGTTGATATTCCGAAAATGGCCGACAAAGCAGTTGATATGCTTCGCCGGAGTTTGGATGCTTTTATCGACCAGGATGCCGAGGCGGCCAAGCAGATCTCTGCCGAAGATGATATTGTTGATGCCTTATATGACAAGATTTATCTTGATCTGTTAGCCTTAATGATGAAAAATCCTGATATTGTTTCAAGGGCAACCCGGTTAATATGGGTCACTCATGACCTCGAGCGCAGTGCCGACCGGGTAACCAATATCTGTGAACGGGTTATTTTTGTTACTACCGGAAAAATGGAGGAAATGTAAGCACCGAATGCTTCATCAAGCGGATGCTTAATTTCAATGTGAAAATATGAGAATAGCAAATGTGCAAGGCAGACCTATGCGTAAAATTGTTTCGATTGTAAGTGTACTGGCATTGCTTATGGCAATGAGTTTTTCGTACGGCTGCCGCAATATAAATAGTGCAGGCGTTATCGTCGCCGGCTCCACTTCCGTACAGCCCTATGCGGAAGTCCTGGCAGAAGAATATATGATTTTGCATCCGGATATTGTAATTGATATCCAGGGCGGCGGATCTTCCGCAGGTATTATGGCGGCTCAGACCGGCACTT
>CAYPAL010000022.1:9973-15701 GCA_964408695.1 uncultured Oscillospiraceae bacterium
GATATCCAGGGCGGCGGATCTTCCGCAGGTATTATGGCGGCTCAGACCGGCACTTCAAATCTGGGTATGTCTTCCCGAGTATTAAAAGATGAGGAGACCAGTCTGTGGTATGTAGAAATTGCACGAGACGGACTGGCTGTCATTATTCACCCGGATAATCCCATTTCTAACCTTACTCTGGAACAGGTCAGTGACATCTATTCAGCAAAAATCACCAACTGGAGTCAACTGGGTGGTCCGGATGAAAAGATTCACATCATCACTCGCGAAGATGGTTCGGGAACCCGGGATGCTTTTGTGAATCTTGTCATGGGTGAGTCAAGAATAACCCCCAAAGCGATCGTACAAGACTCCAATGGCGCCGTGCGGCAATTAGTGGCAGACGACGAGAATGCGATTGGATTTCTCTCTTTGGGTCTGGTGGATCACACGATAAAAGCATTGGAATTAGATGGCGTCGCCGCAACCCGGGAAAATGTACTCAGTGGCACGTATAATCTGTCCAGACCGTTTTTGTTTATTGCTCAAGAGGAGCCTACGGGTCAGACAAAGGATTTTCTGGATTACGTTCTATCTCCGGAGGGGCAGCAATTGCTGATGAATGAAGGCCTTATTTCTCCGCTGGAAGGTGCTGAAACATGAAAATAAATAAGGAAAAAATATCCGGGGCTGTTTTTTTCATAAGCGCGCTTTCGGCACTATCCGCGCTCGCGCTGATCACAATCTTTATTTTTATAAAAGGGGTTCCGATCATCGCAAAAGTTGGATTATTCAACTTTGTTTTCGGGATGGTGTGGGATCCCGGCAATGGTTTGTTTGGAATTTTCCCGATGATTTTCGGATCCGTAACCGTAACGCTGGGCGCTGCGCTATTAGGGGTTCCTGTCGCGATCAGCTGCAGTATCTTTTTGTCTGAGTTTGCCCCGGTGATACTCAGCAATATCATCCGACCGGCGATCCAGCTGCTGGCTGCCATCCCTTCTGTGGTATACGGTTTCTGGGGGCTGATATTTGTTGTGCCCGCCATACGGAATTATCTGGGAGGGCCGGGCTTAAGCATATTGGCCGGTTCCATCATTCTTGCCATCATGATTTTGCCGACGATCATAAGCATTGCAGAAGTCTCGCTCATGTCGTTACCCCGTCAATACAAAGAGGGCGCCTATGCGCTGGGTATGACACAATGGCAGACGATCCGTTCCGTACAACTGCCCGCCGCGAAGTCGGGAATTGTGGCCGCAATCATCCTGGGCATCGGTCGGGCGATCGGGGAGACCATGGCGGTCATCATGGTTCTCGGTAACGCGGTCGCCATCCCTGAATCGATTCTTGATCCGGCCAGGACCTTGACCACGAATATCGGAATTGAGATGGGATATGCATCCGGCGATCACCAGCAGGCGCTTTTCGCGACCGGTATCGTGCTCCTGGTTATTATCATGATTCTGAATGCTTCAGCTCAATATATTACCCGGAGAAGATGAGGTTGCTATGAGAATGAATCCGAAAATCACACAGAAGGTAGCGAAAACATTGATTTGGGCGTCCGCCCTTTTTGTCATTGTGATTCTTCTGGCGATTGTAATTTTCATACTGATAAAAGGGGTGCCGGAAATCAACTGGCAATTTCTGACAGAGATTCCGCGAAATATGGGTCGGTCCGGCGGCATTTCATCGACCATTGTCGGAACATTATGGGTGACCGCAGTCGCTGTCGTTATCGCAACCCCCTTCGGAGTAGGAACGGCTTTCTTTCTTACGGAATACACCAAAGAGGGCAAAGTCACTCGAATCATACGTTTCAGTGCAGAGTCGCTGTCCGGGATACCCTCCATCGTCTACGGACTATTCGGATTTATTTTCTTCGTTATGTACCTCAATTTGGGGTGGTCCATCCTGTCCGGTGGGCTGACTCTTGCCGTCATGATTTTGCCAACAATCATACGCACCTCCGAAGAGTCGATCCGTACCGTGTCCAACCAGTATCGCGAGGTCAGTTACTCTTTGGGTGGCACAAAATGGCAAACGATAAAGAAGGCTATATTTCCATCGGCAGTCCGGGGTATCGCAGTGGGCGTCATTCTGGGTATCGGTCGATGTGTAGCGGAGACGGCCGCTGTTATTCTGACAATCGGTACAGCCCTAAGGATGCCTGTATCGATCTTTTCGCCCAGCCGAACAATGGCAGAACATTTCTACATCATGGCCCGTGAGGGGATCTCGATGGAAAAGGCCTATGGTACAGCGGCCCTTTTGATCATCATTATTTTTATAATCAATGTCGGTGCCAACTCGCTCGTGAATCGATTCGTGGCAAAAGGCCGTTAAGAGGTGAAATATGGACCCGAAACCGAAAATAGTCATTAATAAATTTAACTTCTTTTATCATAAAAAGCAGGTGATCCGGGATTTAAGTCTGGATATACGCAGCAATGAAATTCTTGCTGTCTTTGGCCCGGCAAACAGCGGTACCACGACCCTGCTTCGCGCGCTGAACCGTCTTTGCGACTTGATTCCGGGTACCCATATGGATGGGCAGATACTTCTGGACGGTAAGAATATTTTTGCGCCGGATGTTCGTGTTACGGAACTGCGCCGCAAGGTCGGGATGGTCTTTGATGTGCCGACCCCGCTCCCGATATCCATTTTCGAAAATATCGCTTACGGCCCTCGGCTGAGCGGTAATAAATCCAAGACTTCGTTGACTGTGATCGTTGAAAAGGCGCTGCGCATGGCCGCGCTTTGGGATGAAGTGAAAGATCGGTTACACACCCCGGCTATGCGGCTTTCCGGCGGACAGCAGCAACGCTTGTGTATCGCGCGCGTTCTGGCGCTCGAGCCGGATGTTATTTTGCTGGACAGGCCATGTTCGGCACTTGACCCGGTATCAACGGCTAAAATTGAAGAATCGCTCAAGCAACTCAAGGAGCAATATACCATTATCATCGCGCCCCATAACGTTCAACAGGCCGGACGCATCGCGGACCGCGTTGCATTCCTTTTGATGGGGAATTTGATTGAACAAGGCATTACTGCTGAAGTTTTTGGGAACCCCAAGGATAAACGAACCAGTGACTATATCACAGGGCGATTTGGCTGATGTGATCGTTGTTGAAATGGATCAGCTGTATCCTCATCGGATCTTTGCATGTTTTAAAGAATCCCATACAGAAGACGAACGATATGGATAGGGGGGAATGAGTATGAGTAAGATTTTCGGTAAGTTCTTTGGTGTGCTGGCTGTAATCGTTGGTTTGATGATGCTTCTGGCTTCCTGCACATCGGTGTTCGGAAAAAATGCCGTGAGCACGGAGACGACGGTGGATGAGCGACGGGTTCTTGCCGAAGGCGTTGCCGATTCCGTGATGACGGCGCTGAAAGAGGCCGACTTCGCTGAGCTTTCGACATTAAGTAAGGCTAAGTTTTCGAGCATAAACTTTCTGGATTTGGATTGGTCGAGAAGTAAGGATCTGTATAAAGCGATTTTTGGATCCATGACATGGGAATTCGGAGAAGGGGAGTTTGTTTCGGATTCCGTGTTTTCCATTGATGTTGAAATGACCTATAAGGATCCATTGGCCGCCGGAGAAGCGGTGATTGGTGATGATGACAAACGTCTGAATGTGGCCGGAATTCTGGTGTTGGGATTTATCGAAATGGATGACGCTGTTTATGAAAAGGCGTTATCGGAATCTGCCGATGTGCTCTCCGAATACTTGATTACCGAGCTTCAAAAGAATCCCAAGGAGATCACCACAAAAGGAACGATCGAATTAGCTTATAATACGGAACAAAACAGATGGGTTTTGACAGAGCTCCCGGAGATCTTTACCGTTTGCGGGAATTGTACGCAAAACGTTGATCCGTTCGTGCGGTTACCGGAAGAAGAGATCGAATCAAGTTACGTGGAAGCAAGCAGTCGATTGTTATCCGAAGAGAAAATCACTCCGTTTGTGTATGACATTCTGTATTTAACATACGGAGAGCAGGTCGAAGAATCGGTCGAGTCGCTTAAGAAAGATCTTCTGGCGAACGAATGGTTTGATTTCGAAACGATGGAGTTGGCGAAAAATTACATAGCGGGCTCAACGAAACTCGTCTATTTTTTCGCTTTCAATGAAGAGCATATCGGAGTTGTATTTGAGTACGAATTCTATAAGGATGGTCAAAGCGATAGCCTGGTATCCGGCAAAAAGATTTTCACGGATCGGCAAGAATTAAATGCGATTCTTATCAATACGAATATTCCGGAAGGATTAACGAAGGGAACGTACTACGTGAAGATCCGTTTAGCGGACGGAACGATTTTTATCGAGGACGAAATCAATGTGAAGTGATCCGGGAAGCCTCGGTGGAAGCCATGTTGAGATGATCGTTTTTTTTCATCCCCGATCTGACCTGCTCCCCGAATAGATATCTAAACGGGACGCTTTTCGATTATGACATGGCAAGGGAGACAGCGAAAATAATCGGCAATCTGATAAGATGAAGGGGAGTTTATATTTCTCGGAAATCGGGGCACGGAGACTGCAGAAATTTGTGCGTTTTAGTAATGATTGGACGAGTTTTGAAACGCACTATAGAGGGTTATGAGGGGAGTGAAAGTTTTCGGTGTCGGTGTGAAATGATCGGATTTGAGATTGTGGGAGTAGATATGGAGATTTTTTGTTTGTGCGGTAGTGAAATTGGTGGATTAATATGATTTTGTGGAATACTGAAAAATATTATCAAATTCAGTCAAAATACCAATTATTATATGGAAAAGAAATGATAAATAGTTTGAACTCTGTTTTCCCATTAGCGGGAACAAAAATTGCGGATTTAGGATGTGGGGAGGGAACACTTACAAATTTCATATTTAGTATTGTAGGGAATGAAGGTAGAGTAGTTGGTGTAGATATTGATGAAGGTATGATTGCTAGAGCAAGTAAAGAATATGACGGAATTACTTTTATAAATTCGGATGTACTGGATTGGCTGAGAAAAGCAGAAGGAAAATACGATTTTATAGTATCAAATGCAATGCTGCATTGGCTGAAGACATACGATAAGCTCAATGATTATTTTAAGTACTCATATGATATTTTGAACGATGGAGGATATGGTTGTTGTAGGTTTTCACTTTGTGATCATGCTTTTAAGTCTAAAGAATATTTAGAAAAGCATTTGAGAAAATATCTTGATAATGATTCAATCGTTTTGGGAAAGCCGGAATTTACATATAAAAAGTCAGCGGAAATTATTGACAGATATTTCGATATCGTTTATATGAAAGAGCTGGTTTTTAAACCCTTTAAAGAGTCTGACATTTTAGATTTTGAATGGCTGGTGAATTCACAACCGTTGGTACAGTATTTAGATAATCGTGAATATGAAGAGTTTGTTGATTATTTATATAACGAATGGAAAAAAGAAAAGGTAGAAGTTGATGGTCACCAATGTATATTTGTTTTCAAGAAAAAGAAGATGGAATATTGAACCATATGAAGTGAATTAGTTAAGGCATGACCGATTTTGATTCGGTGCCTGTTTTTCGAGGCGGAGAGAGAGGGATTTGGAGTCGACCCACCGATTTTCCCTCATTCAGACAGGTCCTCGGATCGCTTAAGAGCGATCCTGCGGAACTCATTCGGGAAAAGGTGGGCTCGACTTGGTAGGGCGCTTCGGGTGGAGCGAGTGCTGGTCTGAACTATTTGTTGCAGAAATCTATAAATGGCGGAGAGAGAGG
>CAYPAL010000023.1:0-15560 GCA_964408695.1 uncultured Oscillospiraceae bacterium
AGAATCCGGAACGTGTCTTGGAGCGCCTTTCCGGAATCATCGAAGAGAACGATGTGGAAACGGTCATCTTGGGTTCTCCGAGACGAACGGACGGGGTGGTCAGCGCGTCCCAACAAGCCGCCGAGTTATTCGGGACATTGTTTTTCGAAAAAACGGGCATTTCTCCGATTTATGCGGACGAGCGTTATACCACAGTGATCGCTTCTCGAATTCTGATCGAAACGGGTGTTTCGGGAAAGGATCGTAAGGGCGTCATTGATCAGATGGCCGCTCAAATCATTCTTCGCGAGTATTTGGACAATCATCGCCCCATAAACTGATTCATGCTATAATTAGTCAAGACTTAGCATTATAATTTCAAAATATATTCGCGGCGGCGAGGAGGTACAACATGACATACGAGGAAAAGGATTGTGGATGTGGCTGTGGAGAGGATCACGAGAACTGCGCGGAGAACGGGGCAGAAGATTGTGGTTGTGAAGAGCAGGAGACCATCACGATGGTCGACGCCGAGACCGGCGAAGAGTATCAGTTTGCGGTAGTGGACGGATTCGAGTTCAAGGACCAGGCATATTGTGTCTTGGTGACCGTGGATGAGGAAGATCCGGAACTGGTGATCACAAAGGTCATTGAACTGGACAACGGCGAAGAAGGATTGATGAGCCTCGAAGAAGCGGAGTCGGATGAAGTTTACGCCGAATACGACCGCCTGTGTGAGGAAGCTGACGTCGAAGATGAAGACGAAGAATCAGAAGAAGAGTAAGACGGAAGCGAAGATCCTTGCCACCGGCAAGGCGAAGAAACCGGATAGCGCGATGGCGGTGATCCGGGACGTGATCAACGGCAAGGAGTACTATCTTTCCATCATCGATTCATTTGTGATCGAAGGAAGAGAGTATGTGGTTATGTACAACTACGAGCCGGATGACGGGAATCACGCCGAGCCCGAACTGGTCATTATGAGAACGGAGTTTTCGGCGACGGGAGACCAGCTATTTTATTCGATTCGTGACAATAACGAGCTTCACAAGGCTTTTATTGTGTTTATGAGGAGATTTCATTCGTCACATGAGTCACAATCCAAACGAGTCAGGCCTAATGCCTAGATCGTCACCTCTTAGAATACGCACTTTTTTAGTGCCGCTCTTCGGAGCGGCACTCTATTATGCGGTGATCATCATCAGTTCCGGAATCGCGATGCTGTTTCTCGGAGAACGTTATGAGAGCCATATGTATTTTGTTCACGCGATATCCATGGTGGTGTTGATTCCGTTGGTGATCATCTGGGTATATGTATCCGAACTGGTTGAGGGCAAGAAATTGTTGCGGAGACAATTGTCGCCGCCCATGGTTTTGTCGGGTGTCATCATTGCGCTCGGTCTCCTGGGCGTCACAATGCTCTATTTTTATTTCGCCGAGACGGTTTTGGCTCCTTTGTCCTTTGTACAAGAAAGCATAGAGGAATATGAGGCTCTGCTCAGTGTCGGAGATTTGACGCTTTTCGAGAAGATTGCGTACAGCGTATCCATCACCCTTTTGGTACCGATCGTCGAAGAACTAATATTCAGAGGAATCATTCTTCAGGAATTTCTCTCGACGATGAAGCCGGTCGTTGCGGTCATTTTGACGGCGGCGGTCTTTGCCATTGTTCATGTTCAGCCGATTCAAATCGGATATGCATTCCTTTGCGGCGTCGTAATATCGGCGGTCTACGTTCTTTCGCGCAGTATATTCTTAACGATCATGCTTCATGGTGTGTACAATTTCTTCGGCTCCGTATTGCAGATCATATATCCCGCGAGCGAAAAGTGGCTCAATGTTTTAGGGATTATATACTTCGCGGCAATTGCGCTTTCGGTCGTCGCCGTGGTATATCTGAAAAGAGACATTTACGGAAAAGCACAGACGGAGGACAGCCATGCGTCGTCTTTTGGGGAGTAGAATTCATAAAAGGCCATTCGTTGTGACTTCGGTCGTGCTGGGTGTGTTTGTTGCTGCCGGAGCATTGTTGGTGCTTTATCTCGGCTTTTTTCGCCAAACCGCACAGACCGATCAGGTCCGTGTCAGTTCGGAAATTTCGGGGACTGAAATTCGCGGTATAGGATTGAATATCGGTACGCTGTCCACGCCGAACATGGTGTTGGGAAGCTCTTTCGAAAAAATAACGAACGATCAATTGTTCACCGTGTTTGAAGGGTCGGATGATTACGTTTATTTGCTCCAGGACGGTCAGGACGGCCGGTCGTATTCCGACGGAAGTTTTGTCGGGGGGACTGTTCGGATCATGTCACTGGACGAGCAAGGTAAAATGGTTCAGAAATTATTGTCCGATGTCGTGGATTTCAAGGAGAGCCAATTCGGACCGCAATCCAGAATGGAAGGTTTGATTGAGACGGATCCGGAAATCCGCTTCATCGTGTCCTCTGTCGGTAATACGCTTGCTTTTTCGAGGGACGGGCAGTATATATCTGATTTGACGACAGCCTCCCGCAGGATTTTCAGCCTTCCCGCGCATGCGCCGATCATCGCCGCTTCCGAAGCGGGAGGCAGATTCAATGCGCTTGCCGAAGACTGGTCGGTTTTCACTTCTACGGACGGTAAAAATTTCAACTCGTATGGGACAGAAATCGTTAACGAGGAGATACCCAGAGCGATCATTTCTGTTGATAAGGTCATCATTGCCGCGGGCGACGGAGGAAAGATCCTGTCCTATTGCGACGGTGAAGTAACAACGATCGACAGTAAAACAAAGTCCGATATCCTCGCCGCTGCCGGAGACGGACAAACCGCTCTGTTTGCAGGTTCCGACGGAACGATGCTCACAACGTCCAACGGACTCATTATTCGAAGCCTGAATGATCTTGAACGCCCCTTTTCGGACAACTCAGCGGACTGGCTGTGCGCAACATATTTTAACGGGCGCTATATCGTTGTCGGCGACTCCGGAGAGATTGCATTCGGTGAGTACAACGCTGACACTGGGATTTTTGTTTTTTCGGGTTATAAGGCAACGGCGGAAAGAGGAGAGAGCATCGTACCTCGATCGGTAACGGCTGATCCTTCGGGTGAGATTTTATTGTTGACCGAAGGAGGCAAGACTTTTATCCTTTCCGATGACAGAATGTCCTGGAAGGAATTGTATACCCCGTCGTCCGCGCCGGTAAAGGTTTTCGGGCGTGCGGCGGACGGGAAGATCATATTATTCCGGGATGGTGCTTTTTATTCAACTCGTTTACTGACAAGGGTGGAATACGGTGAACATTTGACGGACACGTCCATCGCGGCCGGAGATATGTGTTATCTCACGCATCAGACTGCCGTTTTTGACGGAACGAGCCGACAATCATCAGACGGATTATGGCTGTTGTACGGGAGCGATGCGGCAGCACAGATTTCCGACGACGCACCGCCTTCGGGCGGAGAATCCTCTCTGAAACTCTTTTCCGAACCGAAAAGCGACGCAACCGACGCCCGATTTGTATCGCAGATATTATCCAAGGAAAGCTCGCAGGACTTGTTCGAGAAAACATTTTACCGTATTGAGGTATGGTTGAAACAAGACGGAATGAGTGACGGCGAAGTCATGGTTTGGCTTTCCGGTGACTTTGAATCCGTCGGAACGGTTTTCTCCGAAGTAGGCAACAACTGGAGACACTATTCCGCTTTGCTGGTCCTTCCTGCCGAGGCATGCGGCGACGAGGCCGGAGAGGTACGATTGAACATCGGTTATACAGGCAGGGGCGAACTCTTCATGGATAAGATTTACTTCGGACCGGATCGATTTGCATCCGAGTCGATTCCCGAAGAATATATGAATACGATCCGAGACATTCACCCGAGCTACTTACGGCTGTCCAACATCTCTTTCGGGTTGCCCGATACATCATCTCAGACTTATTACTATCCGATCGGCAACGAGGGCGGCAGAACCGTTGACGGCATGGGCTACGTTTCGCAAGGATGCGTATCCCTTGAGGATTCATTGAAGATGACTCGGTATGCACAAACGAATCCCTGGCTGATCATCGAGTCGTCTGTCGGACAGGAGCAAATTGAGCACCTGATGGAGTATTTGTGCGGAAGCATATCCGAGCCATACGGTAAAATGCGCATCGAAAACGGAACCGCAGTGCCTTGGAGCACACAATTTGAACGTATTGTGTTTGAGATCGCAGACTCTGCCAACCTTTTCAAGACGGATCTTCAAAGAGGAGCGTTTGTTGATTTCATCATCAATGTTATGGAATCGTCCCCTCATTATTTGGACATCAAAGACCGGATCCTTTTCTTGGACGGGATGAATTATTCGGGCGGATCAATGCTCTCGACGGCTGATTTTCATTCGACGTCTCTCCATATTGAGGGATTATCCGGAATCGAAACCGACGAAGCGGTTCCCCCGATATCCGGCGAGGTGATATCGACGGGATATCTGGATTATTATGACCGGATTCCCCGAATCCTGTCCCGCCCCAGAGAGAATGTCGGAGAATGGATCGGAGCGGCATATTTTCGCACGTTAACGGAGGATAACGCACCGGACGGACAGAGTCAGACGAATACGGCGGTGACGGCTGCCGCATACGTTGATTTTCTGCTTCACGACCTCGGGCATCGCACGTCCGTCATATGTATCGATCTTCCGGGAACGGAGAGTTTCTATGATTTCAACCGGGAAGTCTTTGCCGCATCGGAAAGACTCGGTATCCGGGAAAGCGGCATTGTCGAGGACAATGTTCAAGCCCTTCTTTCCTCTGTTTCGGCCCTGAACAATTCGATTTCCGGCTCTCCTTTAAGTTTATATGCCATATCTCCCATAGCCGGGGATGAGGGGCAAACCCCTTCGGAGACAGACAGTTTACCGGAGGGTGCAGGCGCCTTCGCGTTTATTGACGGAAATTCTTTGTGCATCATCGTTACCAATACCGGCGATCAACCAAGACAGTTTCGCATCGAAACCGATTATCGGATCGATCGAATTACCGTAGATCATTATTCTGACACCGGAGAGAAAATCGCATCCGCAAAGAGGCGGAACCAAAGCGGACGAATTACCTTACTGCCCGGGCAATTCATAATCATTCAAGGTACGGTTCCCGAGTAAGCGCCGATATGATCGGATTCATCGAATCAGACGAATCAAAATGCGTGATTTGCTATGGACAGCCGAAGATATTTTAAGTATAATTACTAGGCGTTTGGGTGGTTAGCTCAGCTGGTTAGAGTACTTGCTTGACATGCAAGGGGTCGATGGTTCGAGTCCATTACTACCCACCAGATGCACAGAACCCATCGCCGGAGATCGTTCTCCGGCGATGGGTTCCTTTTTGTCTGTTTTATTTAGTCTTGTCGATTTTCGATGAATAAATCGGGCATCATGTGATATAATTAACGATATGATATTGTGGGATGCAATAAAGGAGGGAATGGAATGATTTGTCCAAAATGCAAAACCGAAGTAGACGGAGCAGCAGTATTCTGTCCCGAATGCGGAGCAAATATGATGGAAACTGTATCCGAAGCGAATGAAGAAATCAAAGAAGAAGTCCGTGAGAACGCCGAAGTAGCATTTGAAGAGACGGCTGAAAATGTCGATTATGTAGAACAAGAATTAGCGGATACCCGAGAAACGCTCGGTTCGACAGTGGAAGAAGTAAAGGAAGAAGTAGTTGAGCCTGCGCCTGAGCAACCTGTCGTCGCGGTGGCTCCCGTTGTTCCCTCGCCGGTAACCTCTCAAGCAGCCGCTCAGGCTGCCGAAAAGGCAGCCGCTAAGGCAGCTAAGAAGCAAGAGAAGAAAGAAACAAAGAAGCAGGCTAAGGCTGCTTTGAAGGAGATGCCCAAGGAGGTCAAGCCGTTTTCGACAGCAGGGGCTTTCTGGTATCTGCTCTTGGCGGCGATTCCGGTCGTCGGATTCATTGCTCTTCTCATATTTGCTTTTGGCGGAAAGAACCAGAACAGAAAAGCCATGTCAAGGGCGATCCTGCTCTGGATACTGATCGGACTGATCATCACCATCGCGGTGTCGGTCGCTGCGTTATTGCTTTTCCCGGAACTGATCGAAGATATTGCGGATGCCGGGAGCCTGGAAGAAATTACCGACATCGTTCTGGATGAACTGGCCGCACGCTTTGATTAATATGTGCCTCGACTCCAAGTGGCAAGAATCTTGCCATCTAAGCGTTCACGCTCTGTAACATTGTTACCTTACAATCAAGCTGTAGACTCGCAAATGCCGTCTGCAGCTTTTTTGTTGAGGTGAAGGATATGCCGGATGAAGAATTGATTTCAAAACGGGACCTGCTCAGAGCGGTTCGGATCTCGTACGGGACACTGTACCGATGGAAGAGAATGAACCTAATTCCCGAATCCTGGTTTATTCACAAAGCGACCCGTACCGGACAAGCCACTTTTTTTCCGAAAGACAGGATACTGGCGCGAGTCGGGAAGATCCAGGAACTAAAAGGAGAGCTCTCCGTGGATCAACTGCGCGAGATATTTTCGGCAAACGTGAAGAGCTTTTTGATTCCGTTGAGTGATTTTATCAAGCTGAATATGGTAAACAAACTGACCGTTACCGCCTTTTCGTCCGTGTTTCCCACTAAAGAGAAACTTGATTTCGACGACGTGTTTTCCATGTATGTCGTCGACCATTTGATGCGCTTATCCGGTATATATTTAGAGGACGCCAAGCAGGTGCTGAAAATGCTCGAAAAGTACCTGTCATCAAAAAGCAGCAAAGAATACCAGTTGATTCTTTTGCGCAAAATGGGCGTTCCTTTGATGATGCTTATAAGCGGTGAGGACGAAATACTCTTAGAGGAAAACACCGAAGTGATCGCGTGTGCGAATTTATCGGAGTTCGAAGATGCGTTGAAGGAGCAATTGATTTCATAAAGGAGTGAAGCCATGAAAAGAGATTTCTCGGATAATCCTTCGGATCTGTCTCTTACGCCGCCAAAAAAGGAGAAGGGCATATCTGATTCGGAAAATAAGGCCGATAAAGAAGCATTGGAGCATAGTCTGATCCAGGTCATATCGGACCCTACCCGAATTCAAATCATGAAGACCCTGTCGAACAATCCATTGCTTTGCGGCAAAGACATCCTGACCTTCTTTTCGATCACCCAACCGACGCTTTCTCATCACTTGAACCTCCTATGCTCCTGCGGATTGGTAGACTCGGCAAGAGAGGGAAAATATGTCCGATATCGATTGAACAGGGAAGGGGTTTATAAGCTTGTAAGGCTTTTCGAGGAGTTGATCCTCGAAAAGCCGGAGGATCCGGGACGCAAGAACATCAGTGTAAAGACGTCCGCTTCAAAGCCCTCGCTTAAAAAAACACCGATGCTTCCAACTCCGAAATCGGTCATCCCAAGTCCGGACATTCCGGATGAAACGATCATTGTGAACAAGAAGATCAAGAAGAAAGAAGCGAAAAAGAATAAGAAAAAGAAGAAGAAGAATTAGTTTGGATTGACTCGATATGGTTTGACAAATAAATAAGTACGCATTATTATAATGGAAAGATTACAAGAAAGGAGAGCGTATGGATTACCATTCTCAAGAGATCGTAAATGATATCGTTGACTTGTTCGCAAGAAAGAACATACGTTTAACTCCTCAAAGGATCGGCGTATACAGGTATTTGATCGAGAACAGGACCCACCCGACGGTGGATACCGTGTACCATTTTCTCAAGAACGAAAATCCGTCGCTTTCCAAGACGACCATATACAATACAGTTGACACGTTGGCTTCCGCCGGTCTGCTTCGAATGATTCGCGCCTCCGAGGGCGAGGTTCGTCTGGATGCTTTGATGGAGTGCCACGGGCATTTCATTTGTGAAAAATGCGGAGGAATTATAGACTTTGCGTTGGATGGCTGTCGCTTGCCGGATATGCTCAACCAATGGGAGATCCATAACTATGAAGTTCGGGCATTCGGCATTTGTCCGGAATGCTCCGGGAAATAAACGAAAACGAGGGGAGAAAGCACATGGAACTTAAAGGAACCAAGACAGAAAAAAACTTAAATGAGGCATTCGCCGGGGAGTCCATGGCGACGAATAAATATGCGTATTACGCTTCCAAAGCCAAAAAGGACGGTTTTGTCCAAATCTCCAACATCTTCATGGAGACCAGCGGGAACGAGAAAGAACACGCAAAGCTCTGGTTTAAGGCTCTTCACGGCGGAGATGTACCGGAAACCATAACCAATTTATTGGATGCCGCCGACGGCGAAAACTATGAGTGGCGGGATATGTACAATCGTTTTGCGCAGGACGCCCGCGAAGAGGGCTTTAATCAAATCGCCGCGTTATTTGAAGGCGTCGCGAAAATCGAGAAGGAACATGAAACGAGATATCGTCTCTTGGCAGAAAGAATCGAAAAAGGCGAAGTTTTCGAGCGAGACGGTGTTGTGGTATGGAAATGCGGAAACTGCGGTCACCTTCATATCGCCGTGAAGCCGCCGGAGATGTGTCCGGTATGCAACCATCCGAAGGCTTATTTTGAACTGCAGTCGACCAATTACTAAGATCTTTTCGAACGGAGTCAAAGAAGGAGGTACGGTATGGCGAGAAATTTGAAGGTGTACAGATGCGCAATTTGCGGAAACATTGTCACGATGCTTCATGAGGGCGAAGGAGAGTTGGTCTGTTGCGGACAGCCGATGGACTTATTGGTTGCAGGACAGGATGATACCGCATCCAAAGAAAAGCACGTCCCGGTCGTTAAGAATTACGAAGGGAAACTGCGGGTGGCTGTCGGTGACGTCCCGCATCCGATGATCGACAAACATTATATAGAATTTGTCATTTTGTTCACCGGGACCGGTGTTTTCGTTCAATTCCTTGAGCCCGGCGACGAGCCGGTCGCGTGGTTTTCCGCTCCGGAGACCGATGATTATGAGATTTACGAGTATTGTAACATTCATGGGCTATGGAAGGCCTGATCCGTTCTCAGGATATGGTAAGCACAATTAAAAAGCGGCGCCTTTCAGCGCCGCTTTTGTCGTTCGATTCAAAGATGAAGATGCAATTAATTCTGCGGGGCGTTCCAGCTCATTAAGGCACGAAGCTCTTTGCCGACCTTTTCGATCGGGTGCTCGGTCTCGAGTCTTCTTCTGGCGTTGAAGTTCAAGCGGCCGCACTGATTCTCGAGGATCCAGTTGCGCGCGAATGTGCCGTCCTGGATCTCGGAAAGGACCTTCTTCATTTCTTTCTTGGTCTCATCGGTGATGATACGCTTTCCGATCGAATAGTCTCCATATTCGGCGGTATCGGATATCGAATAACGCATCCATGAAAGACCGCCTTTGTAGACCATGTCGACGATCAGCTTCATCTCGTGCATACACTCATAATAGGCGTTCTCCGGGTCATATCCCGCTTCGCAAAGGACCTCGAATCCGGTCTTCATCAACTCGGAAACTCCGCCGCAAAGAACGCATTGCTCGCCGAACAGATCGGTCTCGGTTTCTTCGCGGAACGTGGTTTCCAGAAGGCCGGCTCGAGCACCGCCGATTCCGCGACCGTAAGCGAATGCGATATCCTTGCATCTGCCTGAAAAATCTTGATATACGGCATAGAGGCAAGGAACGCCGCGGCCGATCTCATATTCCGCGCGAACCGTATGTCCGGGACCCTTTGGCGCGATCAAGAAAACATCAACGTTCTTCGGCGGGTTGATCCTTCCGAAATGAATATTGAAGCCGTGCGCAAAGGCCAGAGCCTTGCCTTCGGACAGATTCGGCATGATGTCCTTCTCATACATAGCCGGTTGCTTCTCGTCGTTGATCAGGATCATGATCACATCCGCGATGCGCGTTGCCTCGGCGGTCGTCATGACCGTAAGTCCGGCTTTCTCGGCGATCGTCCAGGAAGGGGATCCCTCGTAAAGCGCTACGATCACATCGATCCCGCTTTCCTTCAAGTTTAAAGCATGTGCGTGGCCCTGACTGCCGTACCCGACGACCGCCACTTTCTTACCGTCCAGTGCGTGTGTGTCGCATTCGGAATCCTTGTAGATCTTTTTCATGAAATGTGCCTCCTTGCTTATATCCGTGAATTGTTACTTGCGTAGAATAAATCCTAATCGCTGTCCAAAGAAAGAACCCGGTCCCCTCGCTCGATTGAAATCTGTCCGGTACGGACGACCTCTAAAATTCCGAACGGAGTGATCAGTTCCATCAGAGCTTCGATTTTATCACTGTCGCCGGAAATTTCAATCGTTGCGGTTTTCGGAGATACATCAACGATGTGTCCTCTGAATATGTCGACGATCTGAAGGACAGGAGTCCTTGTCTGGTCGTCGCAGGTCACTTTGATGAAAGCCAGTTCGCGGGTAAAGTGCGCGTCGCGTTCCAAGCGCTTTACCTTGAGGACGATCGGGAGCTTATGCAGCTGTTTCACGATCTGAATGATCTCGGTATCGTCGGCGGAAACAGAGACCGAAATTCTGGAAATCGAAGGATTCGCGGTGGTTCCGACAGCGAGGCTCTCGATATTGAAACCGCGTCGGGCAAACAGGCTGGCAACACGGGCGAGCACTCCGGAATGGTTTTCGACAAGAATGGAAATATTATGCCTCATTTTCGCACCTCCGTTTCTTCTTAACCTATCACTATTTAAACGCAACTACAACACAAGGCCGTTCCAAGGTGGCCTTTCAGTTGAAAAACGACCAGAAAAAGACATGAAAATTCGAAATGTCGAGTATCAGTCCTTCTTCAGAAGGTCGCGGATCTCGGTGAGCAGAGCTACGTCGGGAGTCGGAGCGGCCGGAGCCTCCGACTTTTCCTTCCGGGCAAGCCTTTCAGCCTTGGCGCGTGCGGCGTTGATCCCCTTCACGATAAGAAAGATGACAAGCGCGACGATGAGAAATTGAAGAACGGTGTTGATCAACATGCCGTATCCGATCGCGATTTCCGGTTTTAGAATCTCGCCTGCCGCGTCGAGCTCACCATTTTGAAGGATGATTTTCATGTCCGCAAAGTCTACGCCGGCCGTCAAAAGACCGATGCACGGCATGATCACATTATCCACCAGCGCGGTGACTATTTTGCCGAAAGCCGCGCCGATGACGACGGCAACGGCCAGGTCGATTACGTTGCCCTTCGAGATAAAGGCCTTAAATTCTTTCCACATGATTTTTTAACCTCCGATAATAATTACTTAAGACACAAAGCGACCGTACGTAAAACGCGGTCGCTTTGTGTTTACCCTATGTTTCCTCCGGACGCCCTGAGCCATTTATAAAAATCAGCAGTACTTCGCGATCCTCTCATCGAGACCTTCGGAGTCACTGCTGCAAATGATGCTGACATCAATGTTCTTGTCGGTAAGGAAATTCTCAAGTTTCTCCAGAAAATCGGCAAAATCGGAAGGGAGATCCGATTGAGCCACCTTATATATACTGTCGATGTAAAGGTGAGTCAGATCATAGTCACGGGCGTACACGCCACACAGAAAGGCCAGAAGCTGATCGTAGTCGTTACAATGATACTCGCTTACATCGATCAATCGAATCCGATATTTCAAGAGTCGGTCCAGTCGGTTTCCCCGCTCGATACATACAATATTATTGTTGTCGCGGTTCGCCTGCTCGTTGATATCGTCGACGAGTCGGGCCGTTTTTCCGGTGCCCTTGGCACCGGCAATCACTTTTATCATTGGGCATCATCTCCTCTTGTGTTGATTATCCATGCCATGATGCCATGGATTAATAACATTCTACCCGATAAACTGGATAAATTGAATAGCAAAAGAGGGTCAAGATCAGAGTTCTTTTGTGTACATTGTTAAAAAACGATATATCCCGGACGTCAAGGGAGCTGAAATTGCCTTATAGACGTGACTATTTTCAACCTTGCGCATTATAATATTGCACACGACCGATAAAAATGTTAGAATCTTCCCGTAGTGTGTTAGTATTCGTGAGAGTGGGTGATGCCCGCTCTTTCTTTTGTACAAGCTTTTCGGAGATCAAAATGATGACAAGATCCAGAATTGCGCAAGCGGCATTTGACTTGGCTGAGCCTGTTGTTTCACAGATGGGCTTCGATTTGGTCGATGTTGAGTACAAGAAAGAAGGCAGTGCATATTTCCTTCGGGTTTATGTGGATCGACCGGGCGGGATCAATATCGACGAGTGTGAGAAGGTCAGCAAGGCCTTGGATGCGATTTTCGAGAAATCCCTTTCGGCCGACCCGGATTATTTCGAAGTATCCTCGCCGGGGCTTACCCGCTCATTGAAAACACCCAGGGATTTTTTGCGGTGCGTCGGAGAACAGATCGATGTTAAACTCTTTCAGTCGAGAGACGGCGTCAAGAACGCTACCGGCGTCATCACGGAAGTTACGGGGGATAAAGTAATCCTGGAGACGGCAGGCGCTCAAGTCGAGGTCGCCTTTTCGGAAATCGCTTCGGCAAAAAGAGTGATTCGTTTCTGAGAAGGTCACGAAGTCGAAGGTCACGGAGCACCGAGTTTTTTTGTAGTATACCCGTTCATTTGTTATATCGGAAGGAGAAGGATCCATGAACGAAAAAATGATCGAAGCCATTAAACTGCTCGCTAAAGAGAGAGGTCTCGATGAGGAGGTTCTTTTTGAAGCGATTGAAGAGGCGATCGTCGCCGCGTTCAAACGTGAATTTTCCGAGTCGAGACAGAACGACAATGTTTTTGCGGAAATAGACCGGGAGACCGGAGAAATGTACGTGTATGAAGTCCGCGAAGTGTCCGAGGTCGTTGATAACCCGAAGACGCAAATCTCGCTGGAGGAAGCCAAGCAAATCGATCCCGAACTCGAAGAGGGTGATACGATCGAAATGACGATCCCGGTCGAGTCGCTCGGACGTCTGGCCGCGAACGCCGCGAAAAGCGCCATCAACCAGAAACTCAGAAGCGCCGAGCATGCTCGGATCCAAGACGAATTTTCCGACCGAATCGGCGAATTGGCCTCGGGCGTTATTCAAAGAAAAGACAGCAAATTTGTTTTCGTGGATATCGGTCGTGCGGAGGCTACCCTCACACGTCAGGAACAGATTCGTGATGAGAAGTATAATTTTAATCAGCATATGAAGTTTCTGATCCTGAAGGTGGAAGAACACAACGGAAGACCCGTTGTATACATCTCCAGAAGTCACCCCAATCTTGTTCGTAAGCTTTTTGAGCAGGAGGTTCCCGAAATCGCAAACGGTATCGTAGAGATCGTTTCAATCGCGCGCGAAGCGGGATCGAGAACGAAGATGGCCGTGCTTACCCGTGATGAGGATGTTGATCCGCTGGGGGCTTGTGTCGGACAAAGAGGAACACGTGTTCAGGCGGTCATGGATGAACTCGGCGAGGAAAAAATCGATGTGATCGAGTGGAATCCCGATCCGGCGATATTTATCAGCAATTCCCTGTTGCCGGCTAAGGTGGTTCGCGTTGACACCGAGATCGTGACCCGTACCGACGGAACCCATGAATTGAGCGCCAAAGTCGTCGTCCCCGATCATCAGTATTCTTTGGCGATCGGCAGAGCCGGACAAAACGTTCGTTTGGCTGCCCGCTTGACCGGCTGGAAAATCGACATCAAGAGCGAATCGCAATACAGGGAAATCCTTCAGGAAGAATTCATGTCCAAGTTTACCGTAGCGGAGGGAGACGGTTCTGAATCGACGGAAAGCGCCGAGAACGGGGTGACGGATGACGCCGAAAAGAATGTATCCGAACCCACCGCAACAGAACCCGAAATGATCGAATCGGTTGAGACCGAGACGGATGCCGGCGAAAAGCCCGACCCGTCTGTAACGGAATGATAACGTAAACGGAGGATATGAGTGAAGAAGATTCCTCAAAGGTTATGCGTTTCATGCAGGGAAAGAAGGAACAAGAGCGATTTGATTCGGGTGGTCTTGTTGGCTGACGGACGGGTCGAAGTTGATCCGACGGGCAAAATGCCGGGAAGAGGGGCCTATGTTTGCAAAAGCAACGACTGCCTTGAGGCCGCATGTAAAGCCCACCGGATCGAAAAGAGCCTGAAGGGCATTTCCCGGGAGGGGATGTCCGATCAGTTGAAGGCGGTCATGAATCACGCGGGCGACAGGAATGCCCCATCGGGAAAGCGGAAATCCGATCCGTTTGGTTCGTCGGGAGCCTCCCATACGGGTAAAGCCGTATCAGAGGAAAAAATCCTTTCTTTTATGGGGCTCGCGACCCGCGCGGGTCAGGTGGTTTCCGGAGCGGATGCGGTATCCGCGGCATCGGGAAAGAATAAGGTGTTTTTATTCATTGCCGCCGATGACTCTGCAGAGGGAACACTAAGACTGCTGAAGCGTATTTCCGAGGATAAGGGGATCCCTATCCGACGGTTTTCGAGCAAGAACAAACTTGGCCTTCGACTTGGAAAGCGGGATCGCGCGGTCGTAGCAATTACGGACAAAAATTTTGCGGATCAGCTCATTCGACTTCTGGATGAGTATGTTTCGGGTGAATAATGATATTATATTGGCGAATGGCAACGTATCCATTAGGAGGAATTCATGACAGACAGTAAAGAAAAGACCGGAATGAAGCCCGAAGAGGGCATGGAAGCCCGCGATAAGAAGCAGGATCTTTCCGGACCCGAGATCATCGTCAGCGGTATTTCGGGAACTAAAACCCTTCGGGTCGGAAGAGTAAACAAGAAAGCCCGTCCGCCGAAGGATGAGCCGGCTCCCAAAGAACAACCCGAAAACGAGGCGTCCGAAGCGCCCGGAATTGTTGCGCCTCAGACAAAGGCGACACCGATCATCGAAACCGTTAAGACTGAGTCGGCAGTTCCGGTCAAGGTCGAGGAGTTACCCGTTAAGGAACCTCCGGCCGAGGAGACAACGCAACAGGCACAGCCGGTTCAGCCGGTTACGGATACTTCCGGACCGTCAGCCGGACCTTCTCAGCGACCGACTACGCCGGGACCCACCACTTCACAAAGACCTCCAATGCCCGGATACGGACCTTCACAGCGACAGACCGCGCCGGGGTATCCTCCTTCGCAGAGACCTGCTCAGGGACAAGCACCGGGACCGAGGCCACAGCAGAATCCGGGTGTTGTTTCAACATCGAGATCGACTTTTATTCGCCCTTCCGATCGGGATGGAGCGTATAATTCTGGAACATCCTCCGGTCAGTCATACGGACCGGGTCGTCCCCGACCTGCAGGTGGCTATCCGCCTACCGGTGGCTATCCGCCTCGCAGACAGCCGGGCCCGATGGGCAAGGATGACATGGACGGGTCATCGGGCAGAGGGCCGTCGTCACATAGAGGCCCGCCGAAGAGTGATAAGCCTGATTTACCGCCGGAACTGACCAAAGACAAGGCGAATTTTGCCGCAAGAGACGCGTTCGAGAAGAGCCGGAAGGATCCTTCGAAGGATACGAAAAAAGACCCGGGTAAACCTGTGGCCGCTCAAACGAGCCGCAAATCGGACAATATGCGTATGGTCAATTCGGCCATTTCCGGAATGCAGGCCAACGAGATCCTTTCGGATGATTCGACATTGGAAGCTTTGTACAGTAATAAGCCGAAGGGTCGTCGAG
>CAYPAL010000024.1:0-15510 GCA_964408695.1 uncultured Oscillospiraceae bacterium
TTTCGACTTATAAAGAATACTGTGCTCTCGGACAACTACCTTCCTACAAGCGGATCATCTCCGAGATGAGCACAAAAGCCTTTCCCGTCGCGGCACTGTCGCCGCTTGTGATTCTAATACTGTTTTTTGTTGTGGTTCCTCTTGTTTTCTCGGCGTCCGTCGCGTTTACAAACTACTCGTCTCCGGATCACATACCACCCAATAACACCGTGGACTGGGTCGGTCTGGATAATTTTAAGACGATGTTCGGAGGCAATATAACCTGGACCGGGGCGCTTGGGCGTGTCGCCGCATGGACCCTCATTTGGGCGACTGCCGCGACCGTGACTTGTTATGCCGGCGGTATGCTCATGGCCGTCATCATGCACGAGACCAAACTCAAAATCTCACCGATCTTCCGTACCCTTTTTATCCTGCCCTACGCGGTCCCGGCGGTCGTTTCGATGCTGGTGTGGCAAAACCTTTTAAACGGGAGCTTCGGTACGATCAACCGAACGTTGATCGAATTGGGCTTGATGACACAGGAAACCACTATCCCATGGCTCAGCGATCCGACTTTGGCCAAATTCACCGTCGTGCTCATCAATCTCTGGGCCGGTTTTCCTTACTTTATGCTCCTTACGATGGGCTCGATGACCGCGATTTCCAAGGAAACATTCGAAGCGGCCCGAATCGACGGCGCAAGCCGTTTACAAGTATTCAAGTCGATCACGTTGCCGTCGGTCATCTATCAAACGATGCCTTTGATCATCATGTCGTTTACGCATAATATCAACAACTTCGGCGCGATCTTCTTCCTGACCGGCGGTAATCCGGTCGTCGCGGACTCCACTACGACAAGCGCGAAGGGAACGGACATCGTCGTGACCTGGATCTACAATTTGACGCTCAATTTGCAGAAGTACAATTATGCGGCCGTCCTGGCGGTCTGTATATTTGTCGTGCTGGCACCGTTTGCGATCTTCAACTTCAGACGGACCAAATCTTTCAAGGAAGGAGAATTATGATGGCAAACTCGGAGAAAAAACCGGAAGCTCCGGATAAGATACCGCAAACCAAAATTTCAGACGCGGAGAAGATGAAGCTTGCCGAAGAGAGAGCGGATCGCGTCGAACGGGCTACGAAAATGGCCGAAGAGAGAGCGAGAGCCGACAAAAGAAAAGCTGCATCGCTCGAATCGGCGACATTGGGTGATTCGAGATATGCTCCCGAACCGACGACCCTTACGTACTACAATTCACTTCAGAGATTCCGGACTCGTGTCTATAAGACGTTTATCGTGATTTTCCTTTCCCTGATCAGCCTTGTCGTCCTGTACCCGTTGATCTACGCCGTAAGCGCCGCCTTTTCGCCCGGGAGGTCGATTTCGGCGACGAGTATCATTCCCTTTGGCGGAGGATTCACAACAAAACACTTTGTGCGTCTCTTTTCCGAAACCAACTATCTCTTGTGGTTCAAAAACACCCTGATCATCGCCGCGGGGACCTCCTTGTCGACGGTCCTGGTATGTTCTTTGGCCGCATATGTGTTTTCGCGATTCCGATTCGTATTTAAGAAGTCGATAATGCTGGCACTACTCATCCTGCAGATCTTTCCTTCCTTTATCGGAATGATTGCCATCTACGTCATTCTTCTGCGCATCAACGGGTTGGATTCCCTGTGGGGTATGGTTCTTATTTATCTGGCAGGAAACATTCCGTACAACACATGGCTCGTTAAGAGCTACATGGACTCCATTCCGAGAGCCTATGACGAGGCCGCCCGGCTCGACGGCGCGAGCAGTGCGCGGACATTTTTCAGTATCATACTTCCTCAAGCGAAACCGATCATCACGTTCTTGGCGATCGTCAGTTTCACCGGCCCGTGGATGGAATTCATATTCGCCAAGCTGATCCTGCGCTCCAACGAGAATCAGACCCTTGCGGTAGGACTTTTCAGTTTTGTTACCGACAGAAAAAATGAGTTCACCCTGTTCTGCGCGGGCGCACTGATCGTCGCGATCCCGTTTGTTGCATTCTTTGTGATCACTCAAAAGGTGCTGGTGTCGTCCCTGGCGGGAGCCGGAGTAAAGGAATAAAATGGAAAAATTCGACTATAACGAGCGCGGCCTCACCCGGAACGGAAAGCCATGGTTTCCGGTTATGGGCGAGATCCACTATTCACGTGTCCCGGAAACCGAGTGGGATACCCGGCTTCGCCGAATGAAGGCAGGGGGGATCGATATCGCTTCGTCGTACGTGATCTGGATCCACCATGAGGAGACGGAAGGCGAATACGACTTTTCCGGTCGAAAAGACCTTCGGCGCTTCATCGAGAGTTGCCGTGAATGCGGGCTTTACTTCTTCCTGCGTATCGGTCCATGGTCGCACGCCGAGGTCCGCCACGGTGGGTTCCCCGACTGGCTTTTCGAAAAGGGCTTTGAGCCCAGAACAAACGACCCGGAGTATTTTCGGCAGGTCGAGCGCTTTTATCGGGCGATTTTCGAGCAGGTCAAGGGCTTGTTTGCTTCGGACGGCGGCCCGATCATCGGCGTTCAGATCGAAAACGAGTATGGCCACTGCGGCGGATTTTCCGGCGACGAGGGAATCTTTCACATGAGGACGCTCACGCGGCTTGCGCGCGACATCGGTTTTGACGTGCCGTATTTCACTGCGACCGGTTGGGGCGGGGCGATCACGGCCGGATTATTGCCGGTGATGGGCGGGTACTGCGAGGCTCCGTGGGATCCGAGGATCACCGAGATCGAGCCGAGCGGGAACTACATCTTCACCCATGAGCGCAATGACCACAGCATCGGGTCGGATTACGGCATCAACGAGACTCTCTCGTTTGATCCTTCAAAGTTTCCGTATCTGACCGCCGAGCTCGGCGGTGGCCTTCAGGTGACGCACCGGCGCCGTCCGGTTGCGACCGGCAAAGACATCGGAGCGATGTCTCTTGCAAAACTCGGAAGCGGCGCGAGCTTGCTTGGATACTATATGTACAGCGGAGGTACAAATCCCAAGGGGAGGTTCTCGAGCTTGCATGAGAGTCGGGAGGCCGGTGATATCAACGACATGCCGGAGTTCTCATATGATTTTCGGGCGCCGATCCGGGAGTACGGGCAACTCGGTGGACCTTACCGGGAAATTAAACTTTTAGCGATGTTCCTTCGGGACTTCGGCAGTGAACTATCCCGAATGGACACCTTCATTCCCGAAACCAACCCGCTCCATCCGGAAAACACCGATAATTTACGCATTTCCGTACGACGAAGCGGAAAAAGCGGCTACGTGTTCGTAAATAATTATCAGCGCCGTCAGAAGCAGGCGGAGCATCTTGCCGAGGTTCTGACGGTCCCGCTCGAAAACGGCTCCGTTACATTTCCGCCGATCGACATTCGCGACGGCGATTTCTTTTTCCTGCCGTTCAACATGCCGATCGGAAGCGCTGTATTGAAGACCGCGTTAGCGACGCCTTTGTGCGTCCTCAATGACCACACCTATTTTTTCTATACCGACGGAAATCCTTGTTATGACATGGAGGGGCCGGCCGGTAGGGCGGAGATCATCACATTGACACGTGAGCAAGCGCTCAACGCGTATAAGGTGAGCGTCGCTGAAGGTCACCTCATCATCACGGACGGAGCGCTTATTGAAGACGAGGACGGCATAACGATCGAAAGTGGCCGGGATTTAAGAGTTCTGGTCTATCCGGATTTTCGAAAAGTCCCGGAAGGGCTGACTGCCGCGGGCAAGTCGGGCGTTTTTCGCGTGTATGAGAAGAGATATGCAGATGCTTTACCGGAAGTGTCGTTCGAAAATATACCTTCCGATGACTTGCGTGCGCTATATTCTGTCCGCGTCGAATGTGTTCAGCCGGCGGCGGAATGCCTCCTGCACATTACTTATCAAGGAGACAGTGCCAAACTCTATATCGACGGGAACGCCGAAGGCGACGATTTCAACACAGGAGAACCCTGGGAAATCGGACTCAAGCGCTTCGGTATACCCAAAGAGCTTACAATCGAGATCTTTCCGCTTCGCGCCGAGGATAAGGTTTTCCTCGAAAATCGCCCAACCTTCACGGACGGAGTCGCTTGTCGGCTGGACACGGTGAGGGCAGAGGCGAGGTATGAGACGAGAGTGCGGTTTAATTGAGCTGGCTCCGATATCGATATTGGATCGTTCACTACGCGTACGGTCGATCGTTTCGCTTATCGTAAGCTCCGTTAGCCTTGAGCTGATGGATCCACGGTGCTTGAATCAGGGGCATAGAGGCGATGACCCTCATCACCTTGCTTCCGGCCGGGCTCAGCCGATCCATGCGGGTCGTCCGATCCAATAAAAATGGATCAAAGACGCGATCCGGCAGGAACGTTTCTCCGAGTTTACGCACACGATCAAGGCGCTTCTTCCCCATACCCATGCCCCCGCCGAAGATGGCGGTACCCGAATACTGTGCGCCGAGGATCCCGGTCAACCGCTCGAGGTACTTTTCGACCGCACGCGACTGAATCTTTTCCGGAAAACCGGATTGGACAACAAAGCCCAGGTGCAGGTCGTTAAGCGACCCGATGTATGGCGCAAGCTTTTCGAAAAACGCCATCGTAATACCCGGCATCGCATCGGTATATAGAGGGAAGACGATGATGGCACAGTCGGCGGCGGCGAGAGTTTCGGCGGTTTGCTCATGCTCGCCGACGCGTTTGAGCGGTGCTTTTTCAATGCGGACATCCGCGTGTTCGGAAAGACCTTTTGCCAGCGCATCAACGAGGATTCCGGAATTGCCGTTTTTACCACGCGGCGATCCGTTACAAAGTAGAAATTTCATTGTAAACCTCCTTTTCGGAACCGGTCAGGTGCAAAGCCAGGGTGAGGTCCGTCTGCAGATTGATCGACAGACGCGAAAAGATATTACGGGTGTTATGAAAGTCAACGTCGTTCTTATCCGGATCGAGCAGGATCAGTCCCATCTCCGGCCGTTTCTCGTAGCGATTCTTATGATGAAACTCGTCTTTGTACACGACGATGTACGGGTGGACCAACGGGATCATCCGGTCGCAGGTCTTCTTGGTCAACGAGCTGACAAATCCCATGGAAACAGGGGAGAGGAAGACGAACAAATCCGACTGCATGACGGACTTATAAACGGTGTCCATATCATCCCGGTGGGCGCATAGCCCCGGGGTTTTGACCCAGCAATCCCAACAGCCGGTACAATATCGGATATCCAGATCACGAAGCCGGATGACATCTATACGTCTTTCCGGACTTTCGGTGGCGGCAACGCTGTCCAGTGCCGCCTCGAACCCGGTATACGAGTCGTCAGGGATTCCGTTCAGGATGGTGATTCTTTTCATGTGATTCTCCTTTCATCATCTCGAAAAGCTCCGGGTATTCGTCAAACTTGCCGGTCATAAACGCGGTTGCGCCGATGATGTCACCGCCGGTTGCACGGAGCCTGTCGACCAGGCTCTCCGTCGACGGATCCTCAATGATACCCGCGCAAATCATCGCGGCGAGCCCGTGTGTATACACGGTCAGCTTGTCGAGGATCGATTCGATCTCTTCATCGCTGAATATCAGAAGGTTCGGTTCCTTGCGCATCTGGATCTTGCTCGTCTCGGAAAAGCGGCGAAACATATCCCGGCCGCGCGCGTCCTCCAGAAAAATCGTACGGTACACGACGGGGTAGTCCTTTGCAAATTCCACCATTCCGAGACCAATGTTAAGGAAAATGTCCTCAGTATAGGTCTTCTCGGTATATCGGATCAACCGCTCGAAAGCCTCCTGCATCAACGCTTCCCGGATCTCGTCGATGCCCGAAAAGCACGAGTACACCGGAGCGGTGGAAGAGCCGACCAAAGCAGCAATTCTACGGACGGAAAGCGCGTTTAAGCCTTCCCGCCGAAAAATATCGAACGCGGCATCCAGAATATCCTCACGGGTAAATTGGGTCTCCTTGGGCATGAGTTCCTCCTAAAAAATAACGGACGTTATATAACAAGTGTAATAATACGTCTGTAAGATGCTTTTGTCAACAACAATACCTGCTCCCGCTGGAATTATTAATCTTCGAATAAATAGCATGAAGGGAGAACAAATATCCCCGCGGTGCTCCGCTCAATGACTTATTCGATCCCGTTGAACAGGAGTCGAAAATTTTTGAGTTCCGGCACAAAACGCGATCTGATCCGGATCTTCCTGGACGGCACACCCGTACAAGAAAATTTCAGAGATCATCCCCAAGACGACGGCGGTTAACAGATAAAGGACATTCACACAGGTGAAGGGCTTATGCACATTTTGTACCTGTACGGAAATCAGGTACATCAAGAAAAATACAGTTGCTCCGAGAAGAAACTGAAATACGCGAATCGAGTGTAACGCTTATCAGCGTTCGAACATATCCGGATTGGCATACGGTGAATAAAGGTGTAAAATGCAAAAAACATCAATAAATAATCATTTGTCGGGATAACAACGTTTCAGCAGGGTAAGGAGAACGGGAAATGAACGAAAAAGACGTATGTCTACTTTTCAATTCCGGATACAATTGCGCACAGGCCGTACTGAGCCGGTTTGCCGAGCGCTACGGGATGAGCCGCGACGATGCTTTTCGAATCGGAACGGGCTTCGGCGGAGGGATCGCGCGTAACGGAGAGGCTTGCGGAGCCGTGACCGGTGCCGTTATGGCTCTGGGATTGCGTTATGGGCAGAGGGAAGGCGACGACCGCTCTATACAGGAAAATACATATGAAAAGGTCAACGAGTTTCTGGAGCATTTCAGGGCCCTTCACAGCAGTTGCGTCTGTCGTGTAATATTGGATGGCATTGATTTGACATCTCCCGAGGGTCAGATGGCTTTCCGTGAGCAAAACAAGATGGATGTCTGCTGTCGTTGCGTCGTTGATGCGGTCAGACTCGTTGAGTCAATGGTTTAGAGAAATCGAAAGGTCGAGGATGTCGGCACGTTTCTTTAGTACAAAACAGAACTGCCGCCTCGTTCTTTGTGGACGAAGCGGCAGTTCTGTATAGAGAAAGGAGGTGCACTCCGGTAGATGGCTTACTATTCCTTGACACCGCCGATCGTCAGTCCGGTAATAAAGTATCTTTGAAGGAAGGGATAAAGGACGACGATAGGCATGGACGTGACCATTGTTGCGGCCGCGCGTATGGACGTCGGCGTGATCGCCACCGATTGGGTGCTTCTTCCGTAGGCGCTTCCCGATGATGTCTGGCTTGTGACCGAAGACATCAGCTTCATAAGCTCATACTGAAGAGTCGTCAGATCGGTGTTTCTCGGGTTATAGATCATATTGTCGAACCAAGACGACCAATGGTAAACGGCTATGAAAAGAGCGATCGTGGCAAAAACGGGTTTGCAGATCGGGGCGTAAATCTTAAAGAATATAGTCATGTGATTCGCGCCGTCGATCTGGGCGGACTCTCTGTAACTGTCGGGAAGGGAGTTCATATACGTGCGCAGGACCAGAAGGTTGAACGCGGCAACCATGCCGGGAATGATATATACCCAGAAAGTGTTGGTGAGTCTCAACTCGCGAAAAAGTAAGAAGGTCGGGATCAGACCGGCGTTTACATACATGGTCAGCACGAAAAATAATGAGACGGGCTTTTTGAACACAAATTCCTTTACGCTCAAGACGTAAGCTAACAAAGCGGTAACCGAAAGATGTAAAACCGAGGCGATCACCGTTCTCAGGACCGAGTTGACTGCGGCGGTGCGTAAGTTGTTCATGTTAAAAATCGTTTCATAATTTTTCAATGAAATCTTGCGCGGTATGAGATAGATGCCTCCGCGAAGGGCATCCAGGCCGTCGTTGAAGGATACGGCGAGGGTATTCAAAATCGGATATAGTGTGATCGCGACCGCAAAGGAGAGGATCAGGGTATTGATCGTAACGAATATCAGATCCGTCGGGTTGATCTTTTTTCTTCTTCTGATTCTTTTGACTTCTACCGACTCTGACTTCGGCTCCAACTCAACATTTTGCATGTCTTTTGTCTCCTTTCTTAAAACAATCGCTCTTCGCCGGCTGCTTTAGCAGACGCATTGGCAAGGAATATCAATATGATGGCGATAACGCTCTTGAAAATACCTGCGGCCGTGCCCAATGAGAAATCGCCCTGGCCGATGCCCCAGTATAAGACCCAGATGTCGATCGTTTCGGAAACACTTTTAACAATTCCGTTGGTGAGGAGGTACTGGATCTCAAATCCAACATTTAAGACATTTCCTAAGTTGATCAGAAGAAGGATGAATATGGTGGGGCGTATCCCCGGCAAAGTCACATGCCAAATTTTCCCGAAGCGTCCGGCACCATCCAACGATGCGGCTTCGTACATTTCCGGATTGATGGCGGTGATCGCGGCTAGATAGATGATGCTGTTCCATCCGGTTTCTTTCCAAACATTGGAGAAGCCGACGATCCACCAGAACCAATTCGGCTTGGAGAAGAAATTAACGGGTCCATCGAATACGCCAAGATTCACGAGTATCTCGTTAACGATACCATGATCCATCGATAACATGTCGCGAATGATACCGACGACAATGATCCATGACAAAAAGTGAGGCAAATAGGAAACGGTTTGTACGAATTTTTTAGGTCCTCTCAGACGAACTTCATTGAGAAGTAAAGCAAATCCGATCGCAAAAGCGAAGCTCAGGACCAGATTGATGATACCCATCGCTAAAGTGTTTCTGAAAACCAATTGAAAAGATTTATCAACGAGCAAGCGATTGAAAACATCCAATCCGACCCATTCGGATCCGAATAGACCATTTTGAGGTTTGTACTTCTGGAAGGCCATCAGCCAGCCGCCCAAAGGGATATAGTAGAACAGAAGACCGTACAGGACAAATGGGATCGTGATTATGATAAGCTCTTTTTGACGTAAAAGAGTCTTTTTATTCAGTTTGATTTTTGGTTCGGCAGAGCGCTCTGCCTTCTGCCGACGTTTATCTGCCCGGGATAAAGGACCCATTGGTTCCGCGTCTTTTTTTGCGGATGGCGAAGAGGTCGACTTGTACGTATACGCGAGCTCGCGTCTCTTAATTGAATCAGATTTCTTTTTTGCGGCGATTTCATCTGCCGAATCGGCTTCTGCCGAAAGGGGTATGTTTTTTTGTTTATCTGTCACTGCCGCAACACTTCCTTTCATGAGGAGAGGGTGGCCGTTGTCCGAAAACCCGGCCACCCTCTCGATTAACACTGTCTCAGCGATGGCATCAAATTACTGGATGTCATCAGAATGGGGTACCTTAATTACCTGCGGCAACAGCAATTCTTCTGTCGACCTCAGTCTGCATCTGAGCAAGGAAAGCTTCAATGTCGGCACGTCCGTTATACTCTTCCAGATATGCCGCCCACTCTGCCTCAAAGTCCTCTGCCATGACGACACGCGGTAACCACTCATGCTTCACTTCGCTCATCGTAGCCCAAGCCAGGCCTCCGGGGGTCTCAGTGGTCAGGTCATTGGAATAGGACCACATCGGGAACCAAGGCGAATTCGGTACGCTGGGATTGAGCATTTCAACATAGGTCTTCGCGCCGTAAGCCTCGAGGCATTCTTTTACTTCCGGCAACAGATCTTCGAAGAACTCGGAAGGCTGGTTGTCAGGACGCCATGCGTTCTTGCCGTCGAGGTTCATGCCCTCGTACTGCGGGAAGTAAGCATAAGGGCAAAGGTTGTCTGCCTTGTAGTTGGCTTCTATGGCATTTGCGCGCATTTCCGGTGTTCTGTAGAAGAGGCCGTTCTCATCAACTTTATAATCGACGTCTTTGATACCCCAGAAACGGAGCGTCAAAACTTCCTGTGTCAACAGGTCGCTGATGAACTTCATCGCGCCGTCGATGTCTTTACAACTGGTGGTGATGGAAAGACCGCCGGAAACATCAAGGACCGGCTCGTTGTGATAACGCTCTTCGATACCGGCTTCGGCAACGATGCCAAGCGGTACATATGTACAATCAGTCAGGCCGGCAGCCTTAATCGCGTCTTGAGCGGTGTATCCCCAGTTCCAGAACTGGTCAACAAAACCGAGAACGCGTCCGGTGGAAATTTTGGCGATGTACTCGTCATAGGACTGAGAGAAGAATTCGGGATCGATCATTCCCTTCTTGAACTCTTCGTTCAGCTTCTTGAAATACTGCTTGGCGATCGCAGTGGTATTGTAGTCGATGACCTTACGGGTCTCGGGATCAACAATAACAGAACCGTCGTTGGGAGAACCGGCAAGGAAGAGAGGCGGATTCTCCAAGCAGAAATATCTCCAGTCCTCACTGAGGATGGTGTATGGGATGATATTCGTGCCGTCCACGTGCGTCGGGTTGGCCGCGGCGTAATCTTCAATCAGCTTAAAGTATTCGTCGAGGGTCTCGACCTTCGGATAACCGGCCCATTTCAGGACACGGGTCTGGATCCACCAAGCTTCATCGTTGTGGATCGGGCTGACATCACGATCGTTTACGATACCGAACTGAGGGATCGCGTAGATGTGACCGTCTGCTTTACGGCACATATTCCACTGCTCCTCGGACAGGTAGTTCTTGATGTTCGGATATTTGTCCCAATACTTGTCGATCGGGATCAAAGCACCGGCGTCGACCATGATCTGGTATCCGTCGGAAGCCTCGATGAAATCCGGAAAATCCTTTGCGGTAACCATGACGCCGATCGCTTCTTCAGCGGTCTGGCCGGTCAACCAGGTCTCTTTGACCTCGACACCGGTGATTTCGGTAATCTTCGCTTGGGCTTTGTTACCCTCGTTCAGTTCGGTTCCGGGCATGGCAATAAACATGTCGAATTTCTTTACCTTGTCCTTGCCCAGATTCTCACATCCGGCCATCAGACCGGATAAGAGGGTGACAGCCAACATAACTGCCATCAGTCGGGTGAGTTTCTTCTTCATCTTGATAAAATCCCCCTTTTCATTTTTCCTCCCTTTTTCGCCGCTATACATTAAACGAATCCTAAGAGACATTCTTTGTTTCACGACAAAACGGTGCAGGCTTAATGCCCAAGTCTGTTTTTGCTTGAGCTATTAGATACATTCTAAAATTCGGGGTGAAAACAACAACCATGCAAAGTATGAAAATACCCCTACAAATTTTGACTATCCGACGAGGGAAAGCGCTTATTTATGGGCGAATCGTTTCCCGCTGACCGTCGCTCGTACCTTTTCCTGTATTGTGTCGGAGTATGTCCTTTCGCCGCGACAAATTTGGATATGAAATAGTCCAGACTTTGATATCCCACAGCCTCGGAAATTTCATAGACATGCTTCCGTGTACTTAAGAGCATTTCTGCCGCGGCATTGATCCTTTGGGCATTCAGATAGTCCTTAAAGGGTAATCCGTAATGTTTCTTGAAAAGCTGACCGAGATACGCGCTGTTTATAAAATACTTCTCGCTAAAAGACTTCAGGCTGATGTTCTGCATATAGGATTCCCGGATCTCTTGCTCGACTTTAGTGATTACGTTGCTGGACGCCGGCGTGTTCAGTTGCTCCAGGTATTCGGTATATTGAATACAAAAATTGAGAAAATGGCGCTTACTGCCTCGAGACAATCCCTTATCGAAAGTATTTTCGATCAGATAGCTGACGATCTCCTCCTGATTGATGTTCGGGTCTCTGGCCGCGGCCAGATGGAGGAGGCTGAACATGATGTAGTTCATATTCAGTTCGATCGATTTGTAATCCATGTTCGATTCGCTGATCAGGCGGTACAACTCACCCACGTTGCGTTCGATTTCCTGTCTGTCGCCATGTTCGATGGACGAAATCAACTCATCCATACTTCGTTTTTGCTCTCCGTATCCGATGTCGGCATATTGACTATCGGTTGTTCCCTGTTCTCCTGAAAGGGAAAGTCCGCCGTCGGAAAAATTATGCATCAGTTTCGCGATCGTGGCCGATCGAAAAGAGTCTGACAGTTTTTCGAGCGAGGGCACCTGACAACCTGCTTGTACGGTGATACCGTATTCGAGACTTGAGGCTTTATCCGAGAACCATTCGAGATATTCTCTCTCGGACATGGACAGCTCGTTTGCCAGATAATCCGCGAAAACGAATCCGACGTCAAAGCAATCCTCGTGCTTGTTGACGTCGAAAATGATATGACGACTGTTTGTCTCCATGATTCGGCGCAGATGATCATACAATCTGCGTTGCATACTCCTGCGCATCCGTTCGTCGGCCCTCCGAACGCGCTTGTCCGACATGTTCAACTGAACATTGACATATCGATAACAGTTGCTCGATCCGATATGCGCACGAGCGTAGTCGAGGTTGATGCTGTCGAATTTTCCGAGAATGATCGACGAGAGATGACGCTCCAAGACGACACGGTCGCGAAACTCTTCCTGCTTTTCGGCTTCCCGACTCTTTTCGCAGTCGGCGAAAACCTTTCGCAGAAGAGAGAGGAGTTCCTCCTTCTTGATCGGTTTCAAAATATAATCGGTGCAACTGAATCGGATCGCTTCCTTGGCATACTCGAATTCATAATGACCGCTCAATATCACGAAAGGCGCATTGCTGAGACCGTTTTCGCGTGCTTGTCGTAAAAGCTCGATCCCGCCCATCACGGGCATTCGAATATCCGCGATGACGAGGTCGTAGTCTCCTTTTTTTAGCAGGGAAATCGCTTCTTCTCCGTTGGAAGCCTCTCCCGCGATACAAAAACCCTCTGCCTCCCAGTCGATCAATACGGCGAGTCCCTGACGAATGAAGGGTTCATCATCAACGATCAAGACATTAAGCATCTGTAGGACCTCCTTCGTATCGACTGATCTTTTCGAGCGGGATCCTGATTGTAATACAGGTTCCGGCTTGGGGTTCGCTGTCGATCTCGAAAACAATATCGTCTCCGAAGTATCTTCTGAGCCTCAAGCACGCATTGAGGATACCGACCGAGCGTCGACTGCGAAGACTTTCAATATTGCCCTCACGCATTTCCTTAAGGATCTCCTCTTGGTCGGAAGGTTTCATTCCGGCGCCCGTATCTTCAACGTAGATGGCCAGAAACCCGTCCTCGATCTCGGCCGAGACCAGAACCATACAGTCGTGACTGACGTTTTCCACGCCGTGAACGCAAGCGTTTTCAACAAAAGTGACCAACGTAAGCTTGGGCAGAAGAAGGTCAAGGCAATCCTCATGAATGTTGATTTTGTAACTCAAGCGACTGCCGAAGCGGTACTGCTGAAGTTTCAGATACGCCTCGGCAAAACTGACCTCGTCGGCCAATGTGACGCAGTCGTCCCACCAGTCGGTGGATTTTCTCATCAATACCGCTAAAAGCTCAATAACTTTCGCCGTCTCTTCCTCATTTTTCAGAAGGCTTCTCATGCGAATGCTCTCGAGCGCGTTGAAGATGAAATGCGGGTTGATCTGGCTGTGCAGGGCTTGTAGTTCCGCCCGCTGCTTTGCAAGCTCATACTCTTGTCGCATGATTTTTTCTTTAAAAACAACACCGGTCATATTATCGATCTGCGCGACCATGAGATTATAGTTTTCGACCAGCTCGCCGATTTCGTCTTTGGACGGGGAGAGGTCCATCTGAATGTACTTCTCGTCTTTTACCATCTGAAGATGATTACTCAAAACAATGATCCGTCGGGTGATCGAACGATTGATGAAGTAGATTGCCATAGCCGGAAGCAACATATTGATAAAGACCAACACGATGAAAAGCTCCCCGTGCCTCCGTAGGACATCGACCGCGTTGATCCTCATGTGGCTGTGGGGATAAAGGTAAATATTCCACGTTTCTCCGAACACATCATACGTTCTCGAATAGCGCGCATCCGAGAAATCCATTTCCTCTAACGGTATAAACGCCTTGGTGCCTTTGTTGGTATCTACGGAAGAAAACAATACGCGTTCGCTGTCGCAAATATATATATCGGCATTGTAATACTGCTGATTGAGAACTCGTGTAAAGTAGTTATAATTCAGATTCAACTTGATGATGCGTTCTCTGCTCGTGTTTGTATTGTAATCCATTTGGCAAAGAAGCGATAATTCCCGCTTGTCGGTTTCCGATTTCGAATCCAGGCTCGGATAAAACGCCATTTGTCGACCCGAATGGACAAAGCGCTTATACCATTCCGATTCCCGAGCCGTATCCAGACGATTAATCCCGCCGCCGTTGACTAATGTGTCGTTGTCGCAATATATTTGCACGTTTGAAATATAGGTGTTATTGCCGAAGGTGACCTTGTGAAAAAGAGCGGAGTTCGCCTTGTACGCGATCAAATAATCATATTTGCTGTCATACCGCTCATCCAAAAACGGGTACAGTTCTTTCGTGGTGTATAGATTAGCCGCCGCGCCGGTCATATATTCGATCATATTGTCCAATGTGATTTCGACCGACTTGAGCGTGTTGTTGATCTCGTTTTCCTGTCTTTCCTTTTCGGCCGAATACATCATCGAGAAAAAAATGATATTGGTCGCCGCGATCGGAAGAAGAACGCAAACGACGCTCGTGATGATCATCTTGTCGCGAAGTTTCAGGTTGTCCAAAAGGGCGGTAATGCGTTGCGCGACACGTTCCAAAAAACGGAGCGTTTTAGCGGATAGCCTTCGGAACCATGTCGTTTTTTTCTGTCGTTTCATTGTGTCTCTCCGGAAATCTCTCCTTCGCTCTCTTTGGGCATATATCGATCGAAAATGCGAACCAGGATCTGTGTCTTCAGGTAGGGGATCGCGGCGATACTGATAAACGGCAGGAAGTAAACCGTTTCCGGGTATAACAATAAGATGACGAACGGGCACGCCATGATGAGAAGAAGAAGGAGGCTTTTGGGAAGATTCATGACACTGACGAGAAATGATTTCTTGATCGTGCCCCAGACGGTGTTCTCAAACTGGGCCTGCATCGGAAAGATGTAGTTTCCGACCATCGTAAGAAATGCCCCCATGATCAGAAGAAGGATCCGAATAAGATCCGAATAGTCCATAGCGACTGAGGACAATAAGTAGAAATCCATATAAAGCACGGCGATCACGACCGCCATGATGACCCACAGCGCAGTCCCCTTCCGGAAATTGTCCTTAAACCCCTTAAAGTAGCATCTGACAATACTGCTTTCGGTATCGCGGACCATCTTGAGCTGAACATAATAAAGCGCCGAAAATGCCGCTCCGATCGTTATGATCGGCAGACAGCACAGAAGTGTTAAAAGACTCAGAACGATCACGTCGACCATACGCATCATTAAGCGACCGAACGGACTGTTGTAACTGAGAAAATTCATTCAAAGATCTCCTTTTATATCACCGGTCGACCACTACGGTCAGGACGTTTGAAGGCTCTTCTTCGCTCAAGGTCAGGCTGGCGGTGCGATCGTCAAAGGAAACCCGGTATTCACCGCGGAAGCCGTTGAGCTCGACCAAGCCCTCGGCATTTGTTTTCGCGGAAACAGAGGAATGCCACTCGTGATTCGCCAATCGGTCAAGCATTTCATACGACGGTTTGATCGTCCCGTCCGCCCGGATAAC
>CAYPAL010000025.1:0-14775 GCA_964408695.1 uncultured Oscillospiraceae bacterium
CGGCTGAGTCAGCGGCCAAGTTCAGAAAATCGAATCCGGACAGCGCGTTTAAAGTTATCTACGGCATGGAAGGGTATCTGGTCGACGACGGCCCTTGTCCGGTTTTTTTCCCGGAGGAGCGAGTCGCTCCCGCCCTCTCGTTTGTCGTGTTACGTGTCGAAACATCGGGAACGGATCCGATTCGTGATCGAATCGTTTCCGCGAAAGCCGCGAGATTCGAGCGAAAAGAGGACGGGCGATTCGAATGTATCGATACGATTTTCGAGCAGTCACCTTCGGTATATGGTGACGGACCGGATTCGGATCATGACGTAGCGGCGGCCGACCTTTTTCCCATGCTCGAAAGGATCGCCGAGTTTATCGGACAAGATGCGGTCTGCGGTACGGAAGTGCTGACCGGTCTTTCTTTTCTTCGTTATGCGGGCTTTGATGCCGATATCGAAAATCACGTTCGTTATCGCGTCAAATTCAATCCGGTCACGGTGGACATCGGAGCCCTTTCGGAGTCGCTTCGCGGGCAGGAAGGAAGCGGTGGGGACGTCTTGCCGGAAGGCGGCTTATCTGAGGGGCCGAAGCCATGCGACGAGATGCTTTTAGGAGATGCCGAAGTAATGGCCGCGGCGATCAGGCAATACGGCATTTCGGATTTTTCGGACCTGAATGTCGTCGCCGGAAAAGCCCCGAGAAGTCAGATACTCTCCCGGAAGCAGACCGTATACCATATCGTTTTTCTTGCGCAGAATGATTTGGGACTCTACCACCTGTATCGCCTGATTTCGGAATCGCACATTCGATATTTCTCCATGCGTCCGAGGATCCCCAAGTCGCTCCTTCGGTATTTTCGCGACGGGCTGATCATCGGAAGCGCATGCGAGCGCGGCGAGGTGTTCAGTCGAATTCGAACACACTATACGATGAGCAATCTGGATTATGACGCGACCTGTCGTTCGCTTACGGATGACCCGTCATTCCTTCATGTCTGCTCGCAATATGATTACCTTGAGATCCAACCGATTACGAACAACGCATTCTATTTGCGTGACTCGGAGAGCGGCCTGCATAGTGAGGAGGATCTGAAAAACCTGAACCGTCTCGTGCTTTTCGCGGGAGATACGCTCGGAATCCCGGTCTGCGCTACGACCGATGCGCATTTTCTCGAAAAAAAGGATGGTGAGTTCCGAAAATACCTCCTGATGGACATGGGGTATAAGGACGCCGAGTTTGATTGCGATTTGTACTTCAGGACGACGGAGGAGATGCTCGGTGAATTTTCCTATTTGGGCGAGGAACGAGCCGCGGAGGTGGTCGTGACCAATACGAACGCGATCGCCGAACGGATATCTGCGGATATAAAGCCATTCCCGCACGGCACTTTTCCTCCGGTCATCGAGACCGCCGCGGATGAGATCACGCGCGTCACAACGGAAGCGGCTTCGAAGATGTATGCTTATCGGGGTAAGACCGCGCCGATCGTCGAGGAGCGGGTCCGCAAGGAGTTGGATTCCATCATCGGTAACGGGTTTGCGATCATGTACTACATCGCCTATATGCTGGTCAAAAAATCCAACGAAGACGGGTATATCGTCGGCTCCAGAGGATCCGTCGGGTCGTCTCTGGTGGCAACGCTGTGCGGTTTAACGGAGGTGAATCCGTTGCCGCCGCATTATCGCTGTCCCGAGTGTGCCTATTCGGAATTCGACATCTCCGGACAATACGGGTCCGGTTATGACCTTCCGCTCAAGGATTGCCCGCATTGCGGGACGGGGATGATACGTGACGGCCAGGAGATCCCTTTTGAAACTTTTCTTGGGTTTTACGGGGATAAGCAGCCGGACATTGATTTAAATTTTTCGGGCGAGTATCAAACAAGGGCTCACCGATATGTTGAAGAGTTATTCGGATCCAGCCATACTTTTCGGGCGGGGACGATCTCCTGTTACGCCGAAAGAAACGCCGAGGCGGTCGTTTTGAAAATCAGCGAGCAAACCGGAGAAGGGATCAACCGCGCAGAGGTCCGAAGAAGGTCGATGGGGTTGATCGGGGTCAAAAGGACGACCGGACAACACCCCGGCGGTATTGTCGTCGTTCCTAAAGAAATGGAGATCTATGAGTTTACTCCGATCCAATACCCCGCAAACAAAGCGGACGCCGGGGTCATAACAACCCACTTTGACTTCAAGTCGATGCACGATACCATTTTGAAACTCGATATCCTGGGTCATGACGATCCGACGGTGCTTCGCATGCTCAGTGATTTGACCGGTGTCGACGTTCGTACCATTGATATCACCGACCCGAAGATCCTGTCACTCTTCGTTTCGACGGACGCACTGGCCATCCGGGACCCGGACTATAAAACGGATTCCGCAACGCTCGGCCTCTCCGAAATGGGAACCTTCATGGCGCGTGACATGATCGCGGAAACGAAGCCGTCAAAGTTTTTCGATCTGGTTCAGTTGATGGGCCTGTCGCACGGTACCGATGTGTGGAACGGAAACGCGCAGGATCTGATCCGCAACAAAATATGCACGCTCGAAAATGTCATCGGTTGCCGCGACAGCATTATGGTCGAATTGATTTACCGGGGCTTGGAGAATAAGGAGGCGTTCGACATCATGGAGCGCGTCCGCAAGGGCAGGGGCCTTTTACCCGAGCAAGAGGGATCGATGAGAAATCACGGTGTGCCTGAATGGTACATCGAATCCTGCAAAACGATCAAGTATATGTTTCCCAAGTCCCATGCCGTAGCCTACGCGATTTCCTCCCTGCGCATCGCTTGGTTCAAGGTCTACTATCCGGAGGAATACTATTGTGCCTTTTTCTCGATCCGTGCGGATGAGTTTGACGGCGACACGATGTGTCGCGGTATCGAATCGGTCAGGAATCGCAAAAAGGAGCTTCACACAGGTTTTTCATCGCGCAAGCAGACCGAAAAGTCCCAGTACTTCATCTATGAGCTGATCGAGGAGATGTACGCGCGGGGGATCGAGTTTGTGCCCGTTGATTTGGACAGATCACAGGCGGCCCGCTTTGCCAAGGCCGGACCCGGAAAAATACTTCCCCCGATCAACGCGATCACGTCCGTCAGCACCGCGATGGCCAAGGCCATCTGCAAGGCTCGGGAAGAGAGACCGTTCACCACCCGCGAGGACGTATTGAATCGAAGCGGCATCGGTCCGGCGGCGCTTGAAAAACTCATTGCGTCCGGCGTTCTCGATCATCTGCCCGCGTCGGTTCAGATAGACCTTTTTTCGTTGCTGTGAGAGAATGAAAAGCGGAGGACCGATATGATCGCTACCGTTGTTTTACGTGACTGCGTGCGTCGAACCGACCGCGAATATGATTATAACGTTCCGGAGCACTGCGAAGGCAAAATTCGCCCCGGACAGTTTGTGCGCGTACCCTTCGGCGGCGGCAACAGAACGGAAACGGCTCTGGTCCTCGCGCTTGTCCAGAAGAGCGAATACACATCCGCGCTCAAATCCGTACTAGAAATCATCGACGAGCAGCCGGTGCTTTTCGAAGATCAGATGGGACTGATTCATTTGGTTAGAGCCCGCTATTCATGTACTTACGGGGATGCGATCCGCCTGATGGTCTCGTCCGTGGTTACCGAGCATAAAGACAAGACCCGTCAGGTGGCTTGCTTGGCGGACGAGGAGCGGGCCCTGTCAGTCCTTGTCGAGAACGAACTCAACAGTCTCGCACAGATCAGGGTCCTGGAACTGCTTCTGGAAAGTAAAGAGGTGCCCATCAGCGAGATCATGAACGCGCTGTCGGTTTCGCGTTCCCCGATCCAGTCTCTTCGCGAAAAGGGTCTGCTCGAGATCCATCGTCGAAAGTCCGATGAGGCAAATACTCCGGTCGAGGAAGAAACGGACATTTTCGAGGACGCGTTTATCCCAATGCTAACGGACAGCCAGAAAAGTGCGGTCGACTCCATTTTGTCCGGTGAGGCGCCGAGCGAATTTCTTCTTTTCGGTGTGACCGGAAGCGGAAAGACGGAAGTGTATCTTCAGTGCGCCGATCGGATCGTTTCCGGGGGCGGCAGTGTCATTTTTCTTGTTCCCGAAATATCGCTGACGCCTCAAATGATTCGCTGGGTCCGGGAGCGTTTTCCGAACGGGTTGGCGGTGTTACACAGCCGATTGACGCCCCGCGAGCGTTACGAGCAGTGGGACAAGATCCGGAAAGGCGAAGCCCGCGTTATCGTCGGCGCCCGTTCGGCGATTTTCGCGCCGGCGGTGGATCTGCGACTGATCATTGTCGATGAAGAACAGGATACCTCTTATAAATCCGAGACTCATCCGAGATACCATGCCCGGGATGTCGCGAGAATGAGATCGCGGCTTTCCGGAGCGATACTGGTGTTCGGATCGGCGACCCCCGCCGTAGAGACCTATTTTTCCGCAGTATCGGGATATACGCGTCTACTGACCCTGCCGGAGCGTGTGAAGGAAGCACGGATGCCGAAGGTGAATATCGTGGATATGCGCGAGGAGCTCATTAAGGGCAACCGGTCGATCCTGAGTCGGGCACTTCGCTCAGAGATGAATGATGCGCTCGGGCGCGGCGAGCAGGTGATGCTTTTCTTGAACAAAAGAGGGTATTCCAGCTTCCTCCTGTGTCGGTCCTGCGGAAATACGATCCTGTGCCCGCACTGTTCGGTCACCATGACGCTTCATGCTCCCGGATCGGGAAGAAAGCCGGTCTTGGTGTGCCATTATTGTATGCACGTACGAAAGGTGCCGGAGACGTGCCCGGAATGCGGAAGCTCACTCCAGGGCAAAATGGGAATGGGCACCCAGCAGTTGGAGGAGACCGTTAAGGAGATGTTCCCCGATCGCCGGATCATCCGGATGGATCAGGATACGACCGCCGGCAGAGGAGCTCATGCGCGGCTCCTGAACGCTTTTCGCAACAAGGAGGCGGATATTTTGGTCGGAACGCAGATGATCGCGAAAGGTCATGATTTTCCCCTGGTGACCGTCGTCGGCATTATCAGCGCGGATATGCTGATCCGCGCGTCTGATTTCAGGGCGGGCGAACGGGCCTTCCAGTTGATCACCCAAGCCTCCGGACGCGCGGGCAGGGGGGAAAAGCCCGGAAGTGTTTATATCCAGACGTATCAGCCGGAGGACGAAATTATCAAATATTCGGCGACATCCGATTACGCGGGCTTTTTCGAAAAGGAGCTTGAATACCGAAGGCGGCTCGGCTACCCGCCGTTTCTTGCGTTCGGGAACCTGGTCCTGTCCAATCAAGACGAGGCATTGGGTCGTGCGCAGATCCTGGAGATGAAGGAATTTCTTTTGACTCTCGTTCCCGCTGTGTCGGACGGGTCCGCTCGCATTTTCGGACCCGGTCCGGCCTTAGTCTACAAGCTTCGGGACCGATACCGATTCCAGATCAACATCAAAGCCAGAAATAAAAGCGCGCTGGCCGATGTTTTCACTCGGATCCGGGAGCGGTTCTCCGATTCGGGTTTCACGATGTATACGGATATCGACCCGTACTGACAGCAATGATATATCGTCCGTCCAGATGAGATTCCTCTGCGGTCGTTTGAATGGAGGAATTCTTCCGCATCGCGGATTTCGATGCGTTTATGATACAATATACAGACAGAAAGAGGTTGATGAACATGGCATTAAGAGACATCGTTACCGTCGGGGACGACATACTTAGAAAGCGGGCGCGAGAGGTCGTTGAAGTGAATGACAAGATATGCGTTCTATTGGACGATATGGCGGAAACTATGAAATATGAAGGCCGCGGGATCGGATTGGCCGCTCCGCAGGTCGGTGTACTGAGGCGCGTATTTGTTGTGGACGTCGGTGAAGAACACGGACTGCTTGAGTTTATTAATCCGGAAATCATCGAAGCCGAAGGTGAGGTCATCGGTGAGGAAGGCTGCTTGTCCGTTCCCGGACGATCGGGATGTGTCGCACGGCCGGAACGGATCACCGTACGAGCTCTGGACCGCCACGGAGAACCTTTTGAGTTGAAGGCCGAAGGCCTTCTTGCGGTATGCATATGCCATGAGAACGATCATCTCAACGGCGTTTTATTCATCGATAAGATCGTGGAACAGGAAGAACCGGATTGAACGAACGCATAATTTTCATGGGGACCCCGAAATTTGCTTCCGTTGTGCTGGAGAGACTAATAAACTCCGGTTATCGAGTCGTTGCGTGCTTTACTCAGCCGGACAAGCCGGTCGGCAGAAAAATGCAACTGACTCCGCCGCCGGTCAAACTGACGGCCGAGGCGGCGGGAGTTCCGGTTTACCAGCCGAATCGTCTTCGTGACGACGAGGTCGTGACACAAATCAAAGAACTGCGACCGGATCTGATCGTTACCGCCGCATACGGGAAGATCCTTCCGGTGAGTGTTTTGGAGATCCCGAAATTCGGATGTCTGAATGTCCACGGATCGATCCTGCCGAAGTACCGGGGCGCCGCTCCGATTCAATGGGCGATCCTAAAGGGTGAATACGAAACCGGCGTCACGATCATACGGATGGATGAGGGTATGGACACCGGACCGATGCTGTCAAGTGCCGTCTGCCCGATCGGACACGACGAGAACGCACCGGATCTTACGGTGCGTTTGGCCGACATAGGGGCCGAACTGTTAGTGGAAACGATCCCCGGGTATTTGGACGGCACGATCTTGCCGATCCCTCAGGATCATGAAAGAGCCACATATGCGCCGCCGATCACTCGGGAGCAAGGGCTGATCGATTGGAGGGACTCCGCCGAATCGATCCACAACCAGATCCGCGGTCTTGCCGAATGGCCGGGTGCATTCACCGAATACAAAGGCAAGAGAATGAAGATCTACTGTTCCGCTTTTCCCGGGAAAACGGATGAACTGGAGGATGCGTATCGTATCGCCCACGGAGAACCGGAGCCCGGAACGCTGATCTGCGCGCGCAAGGGGGTCCTGGCCGTTATGTGCGGGGATGTCCCTTTGCTTCTTCGTTGTATTCAACCCGAGTCCTGTAAGAAACTCGACGCAACCGAGTGTGCGCATAATTTTTCTGTTGCGGATCATTTCGGCGGTGAAGGATGAGCCGAGGAGCCGCGGATCCGAGAATGATTTGCTTCGCGATGCTTTTCGAGGTGTACGAGAAAGAGGGCTATGCTCAACTGGTCCTTAAACAAACTCTGAAAGGATGTCCGGAACTTGACGCGCGGGATAAGAGCTTTATCACCGCGCTTTTCTATGGTGTGATCACCCGGACCGTGACGCTCGATTTCATGATCGAAAAGAAGGTGCGCGGCACCGTTTCTGACCTCGACCCGGCGATTCGGACCATTCTCCGGATGGGCACGTGGCAGATCCTTTTTTCCGAATCCATCCCGGATTATGCCGCGGTCAATACTTCGGTCGCGATCGCCGCCAAACGGGCAAACCCGGGCGCTAAATCGCTCGTCAACGCCGTGCTCCGGGCGGTGGCTTCCGAATCGGATCGTTTTTTCGAGACACTTCAGAGTGAAAAGCCTTACGTTCGTTTTTCCCTCAGCCGTGAGATCACGGGACTCCTGATCAAGTGGTACGGAGAGCAGAAGGCGGAGTCCTTAGCCGATGCCTTTTTGGGTGAGGCAAAGGTGACGGCGCGCGTCAACATGCTCAAATGCACACGATCGGAGCTCAAGGAAGCATTGGAGCGGGAGGGCGTGGAATGTGAATTCGGACGACTGACGGATCAATCGTTGACGCTCGGTCTTCAGGGCGTTTCCGTAGACTCTTTACAAGCTTACCGGGACGGCCTCTTCATGATCCAAGACGAAGCGGCGATGCTCGCAGGCATCCTTGCCGGCCCACGACCCGGCGATCGGGTGATGGACGTCTGCGCCGCTCCGGGCGGCAAGAGTTGTCATATGGCGGAAATTTCCTCGGATCGGGCGGATATCCTGGCGCTCGATATTCACGAAAACCGACTGAAACTGATCGACGAGAACCGGCATCGATTGGGTATTCGTTCGATCAGGACCGGAATATCGGATGCGCGGAATCCCGATCCGTCGGTGACCGGACCCGAAGGATCCTACGATATCGTTCTTTCCGATGTGCCGTGCAGTGGATTAGGCCTTCTCAAGAGAAAGCCGGATATCCGACTGACGATCAACTACGAGCGAATACAGGCGCTTTTAGAAGTCCAGAAGGATATTCTTTTGAAATCGGCCCGTTATGTGAAACCAGGCGGTGTGTTGGTGTATAGCACCTGTACGATCAATCCGGATGAAAACGGCAATCGCGTGGACGATTTTCTTCGGGAATGCCCCGACTTTGAGCCGGAACCCTTGGATCGGTTGTTGCCGCTGACATTGTTATCTGATAAGGGACACGCGGAAGAGGCCGGTAACGGGAGGATACTGCTCCTGCCCGACACAGACGGTTGCGATGGATTTTTCATCGCGAAAATGAGGCGGATCGCATGAGTAAGCAATCGTTTATCATGGATATGACCGATGAGCAATGGGCGGAGTGGACCCGGGAGCGGGGATTTCCGCGTTTTCGGGCGGACCAGATCACCGGATGGTTGGTCAAGGGAGTTTTCGACCCCGGAGAAATGACCAACCTCCCGCAGTCGATCGTCGCCGAACTCGAAAACAGCTTCGACCCGAACTCGTTTGTCCTCGAAAAGGAATCGGTCTCCCAAATCGACGGAACACGTAAGTATGTTTTCCGCCTGGGAGACGGTAACCGCATCGAAACCGTTCTGATGAAGTACCGATTTGGAAATTCGGTGTGTATTTCATCTCAGGCGGGCTGTAAAATGGGCTGTTCTTTCTGCGCGTCCGCACATGCCGGATTCGGTCGTGATCTTTCGGCCGGAGAGATGCTCGCCCAGGTGCTCCTGCCCGGCAAATTGACGAATGAGCGTGTTTCTCGCGTCGTGGTGATGGGGATCGGAGAACCGTTTGATAATTATACGAATCTGATCTCCTTTATCGACCGGATTAATGCACCGAAAGGCTTGAATTTGGGTGCTCGTCACATCACTATATCAACTTGCGGACTGGTTCCTCAAATGATAGAATTCATGTGTGTCGATAAGCAGGTCAACCTGTCTGTATCACTGCATGCGGCAAACGACGCATTGAGGACCCGGTTGATGCCGGTGAATCGTTCGTTTCAACTGGATCCGTTGATTCGCACGTGCAGGGAATACACCCGGAAGACCGGAAGACGAATCACGTTTGAATATGCTTTATTGGACGGCATCAACGATACCCGTGAGGATGCCAGACAACTTGCGGCTTTGCTGCGCGGTATAAACGGTCACATCAATTTGATCGCGGCCAACGAGTTTCCCGGAGGTCAATACCGCAGAAGCCGGCCTGAGGTCGTTCAGGCTTTTCGGGAGGAACTGGAGCGATTGGGAATGAATGTTACCGTCCGGCGGGAGATGGGTTCGGATATCATGGCGGCGTGCGGTCAATTACGAAGAGGCCTTGACATAAATGGTTCCTGTGAGTATTCGACTGAGGATATCGGAGAGAACGGTGAAGTATGAGATATGCCAGCGCAACCGATAAGGGTATGGTTCGCGAAAAAAACGAGGACTTTCACGCGATATTAAGTGTGGGAGACAGCGGCGTTTTTGTTGTTGCGGACGGAATGGGCGGGCATGCGGTCGGAGAGATCGCGAGCAGGACCGCCGTTGAGTTCGCTCTGTCCACATTGCCGCAACAATTAGAGAAAGCCCGGTCCGTCGAGGACATCGAGAAGCTCCTGCACGAAACTATTGAGCAGGCTAATGTGCGGGTCTATCTCCAATCCCTTGATAATAAGGAATACCGCGGGATGGGAACGACCCTTACATTGGCGGTTTTCAGACATTGGCGCCTCTATCTGTCGCACATCGGCGACTGTCGTGTTTATCTGCTTCACGGCGGCTCGCTTGAGCGCCTGACGGTTGATCACACCCTCGTTCAGGAGTTGGTCGATATGGGATCGATTTCTCCGAAGGAAGCCGAGACGCACCCCAAGAGACATGTGCTTGTCCGATCACTCGGTGTCAACGAATACATGAAGCCCGATACATACTCTTTCGATATCTCCGAAGGGGATTTGATCTTGATGTGTACGGACGGCTTGTACGGTTATATCGATGAGGAAACGATACGCAAGATTTTGAAGCGGCACAAGAACCTGGATTCCTGTGTCCGTCAATTGATCGATACGGCAAACGAGGCCGGCGGACCCGATAACATCACCGCGATCCTGATACATTGCGCAATGGAAAAGAATAAGGAGTCGCTATGAGTACAGCAACCAACGGCCCCGAGGGGAAGATCCTCGGAGGTCGTTACCGAATCGCAAAATTGATCGGCACCGGTGGCATGGCAAATGTTTACCTTGCATCGGACATGACGTCCGGAGCCATGGTCGCGATCAAGATCCTCAAGCCCGAGTTCTCTGCCGACAGTGAATTCATCAAACGTTTTGACACTGAAGCGAAGGCGGCGGCCGCCCTTTCGCACGCGAATATCGTGCGCGTTCTCGGCATCGGGCAGGAAGGCAATTTTCGCTATATGGTCCAGGAGTATGTGGAAGGGATTTCACTCAAGGAGTTGATTCAACAGAATCACCACATCGATTGGAGGATTGCGGTCCCGATCGCCATTCAGGTCGGGCTGGCTCTTGAACATGCCCATCAGAACGGGATCGTGCACCGGGATATCAAGCCGCATAACATCATGATCACCAAGGATCGAATCGCGAAGGTCACGGATTTCGGGATTGCCCGTGCCGCTACCAGCAATACGATCACATTGACCTCGGGAGGGGCGCTGGGATCCGTCCACTATTTTTCTCCGGAGCAGGCGCGCGGTGCGATGGTCGGCCCGGCATCGGATATTTATTCGACGGGGGTCATGCTTTTTGAGATGGTCACCGGTCGGTTGCCGTTCGACGGAGAAACGCCTGTGGCTGTGGCGGTGAAGCATCTTCAGGAGCCGGTCCCGCTGGCTTCCGGCTTTGTTCCCGGAGTACCGCACGGCTTGGACGCGATCATACAGAAGAGCATGCAAAAAGGCATTGAAGCGCGTTATTCCACTATCCGGGAGATGGTTTCCGAGCTCGATTCGCTGATGGTGGATCCGAACGGAACATATGGTGTCGTTACCCAGCAGGAAGTATATGATACGACCACCAACAATATGCCGTCTATGCGTCAGGAGCCGAGTTACTCCAAACTTCGCGATATCGAGCGCTCCATCGAAAAGAGGCGGCGCTCCCGACTCAAGGATAATATTCTCGTTATCCTTCTTGTTATGGTGATCGTCGGAGTTTTGATCGGAGTGGGCGCGCTGCTCCTCGATACCCTCGCAAACAGCATTAACAGAAAGGTGCCGCAAGCCTTTGAGGTCAGTGATTATGTCGGTAAATCAATCAATGAAGTGATCGAAGAATTCAGGGCCCAAGGCTTCACAAATTACGAGTATCGATATGAACAAAGATCCGACGTCGGTGAGAACATCGTTTTCGAGCAGAACATTCCGGCGGGGACCCAGATCAAGGCTACAAGCAATAAGCTGATCCTTAAGGTCAGCAAACAAGAGGATTCGGTCATTCTCGAGGACTACCGCGGGATGGATTACAGAACTGCGGAAACGGTTCTTGACGCCATGGGCTTCACGGTCTCCGTGATTTCAGAGATCAATGATTCTCTCGAACCCGGAACGGTGATTCGAACAGAGCCTTCCTTCGGGACCGCGGTCAAAAACGGCAGTCAGATTACGCTTATTTTCAGCATGCAAACCGAGACCATTACGGTTCCGAAGTTGTTCAATCTGACGCTTGAGGCAGCGGAGAAGGTCATCGAAGAAAATGATCTCGTTCTCGGGCCGATCGAGGTGAATCCGGCGGCAGAAGGCCTTTCCAAGCGGGAACAGTACGTCTTGCTTACAGACCCGGTGGAAGGAACGGTCGTCAACCGTAAGTCGTCCATCAAGCTTTTCGTCGGAACTGTAGAGGACGCCCAGAGGGGTGGGACACCGACGCCGACGCCGACTCCCGCTCCATACATACTGACTCTTGTGAGTGAGCCCGCCGGCGGCGGGACCGTTCAGGGAGCGGGGACGATCCTCGAGGCAACTGAGGTAACGATCATCGCGGCTCCTACCACAGGGTATAACTTCTCCCATTGGGCGGACACGAATGGCGCAACGGTCAGTACTTTGGCTCAGTTTGTCTTTACCATGCCGGCGTCAGATCACACCTTGACTGCGGTTTTTGTTCCGCAACCGACAGTAACTCCTGCTCCGACTACGGAAGCGACGACCACCACGACCACTACAACCACACCGGCCACTACGACGGAGCCCTCCGGGGATGATCCGGAATGACCTCGGACGGGAGAACAGGTCAGCCTCAGAGTTGGAGCGGGGACAGCAAGCCCGGTCTCCCGACGGGCGTCATCATTAAGGGTGTCGGCGGACTGTATACGGTTCGGACCGACGACGGACGGACACTTCCGGCGAAGCCTCGCGGTATTTTTCGAAAGAAACATCTGGTACCGACCGTCGGCGACCACGTGGGTTACGAGAGGTCCGGAGATCCGGATATTCCCTATATGATCGCTTCAATAGCTCGGAGAAAAAATCTCATGCTCCGCCCCCCGATATCGAATCTGGATGTCCTGATCCTGACCTTTTCGACGAAACAACCCGTTCCGTATCTCGAGATGCTGGACAAGCTTTTGATCCTTTGCGCCAAGAACGAGATACGACCGGTCATTTGGATCACCAAGATGGATCTCGATCCCGAATTCGGAGAGTATTTTCGCTCCGTTTATGCGGATGCGGGTTACGACATAGTCTGCTCCACGAACACCGAACCGATTCCGCCCGAAATTTTACCGAAGTATTTTGCCGGGAATATCGTCGGATTCGCCGGTCAATCCGGCGTCGGCAAATCGACCCTTTGCAATATGTTGACGGGTGTTCCGGCGCGCGAAGTCGGCATCATCAGCGAACGGCTCAACATGGGAAAACACACGACCCGACACGTCGAACTGTATCCGTTTAAGGACGGCTATCTGGCCGACTCGCCGGGTTTCACGAATCTCGATATCCTTCGGATGCAGGTAGAGACGGGAGACGTCCGCCTCGGGTATAATGAACTCAACAGGATCGACGGCAAATGCCGGTTTGAAGATTGTCTGCATATCGGCGAAAAGGGTTGCGCGATCGAAGAGGCGCGAATGGATCCGGGACGCCTGGAACGATACCGTTCCATGATTCGGGAAACCTCATCGAAAAACATATCAAAATCAAACAACAGGGAGAAGAAGCATGACGGAGAAAAAGCGCATTGAGATTGCACCGTCCATTCTGGCGGCGGATTTTTCGCGACTCGGCGAAGAGATCAAGAGCGTCGAGCCGGAGGTGAAGATGATCCACGTCGATGTAATGGACGGTCATTATGTGCCCAATATTACGATCGGTGTTCCGGTCCTCCAATCGATCCGAAAGGTCACTCCGCTGGTATTTGACGTCCATCTGATGGTGGTCGATCCGATTCCTTTCGTGATTCCTTTTTCGGAGGCCGGCTCGGACGTCATCACGCTTCATGTCGAAACGCTTGACGATCCGAATATCGGAATCGATCTCATTCATTCTTTGGGCAAACGAGCCGGATTGTCGGTACACCCGGATACTCCGGTCGAGGCGCTTTTCCCATATCTCAAGAAACTGGATACCGTACTCATTATGTCGGTGCACCCGGGATTCGGCGGACAGGAATTTATGCCGGAAGCGATTGAACGTGTCCGCAGTGTGCATCGGGAATTAGATCGGATCGGAGGGCATGCGTTGATTTCCGTGGACGGAGGGATAACGACCTCGAACGCTCGGTCGATCGTTGATGCGGGTGCCGATGTGCTCGTCGTTGGCAGTTCGATTTTCGGCGCGGAAGACCCGCGAAAAGCCGTTACGGAACTGAAAAAATGCGTTACGTAATCCTCTGCGGCGGAGCGAGGATCGATTGCGGGAAAATTGCCCCGCAAATATCTCCCTCGGACTATATCCTCTGCGCGGACGAGGGCGCTGTTCATGCCCGCACCATGGGCATTTTTCCTCATATGATCATCGGTGACATGGATTCGATCGATTCCGCGACCTTGGCCTGGGCGAAGTCCGGTGGGGTTCCGACGGAAGTTTTTCCCGTAGATAAAGACATGACGGACTCGGAACTATGCCTGTCACGAGTTCCCGAAAACGAACCGATCTTACTTGTTATGCCGCTTTCCGGACGATTTGACCATGTGCTTTCCAATATCATGATCGCCGCCCGATATGCCCGGGAGGGCCGAAGTATCCTGGTTACGGACGGTCAGACAAGGATATGGCCTCTCGCCGGACCTGCCGGCCTTAAGATCGATGTATCAAATCACAGGAAGATCCCGGCCACAGAGGATCTGATCATATCGCTGATCCCGGTATTCGGACCTGCGGAGCGGATACGGGCGACCGGCTTGTATTATCCTATAGACGGCCTGACGATTCATCCCGGTCGCTCTCTGGGCATCAGCAACCGTCCCTCTAACGGATCTGCCGAGGCGGAGATATCGTTTGATAAAGGGGTGCTTCTGGTCATCGTCTCGCCCGAAGGCGAAACGATCGGGCTATAAGGTTCCATGGCATCGTACGGCGAACACTTCGATTCAGAAACCGATCAGTCACACAATCCGTAACTTCTTCCGATGACGCGAAACGCCTCCTCGGATCCGAGGATCGTCTTTTCGGACGCGCAGAA
>CAYPAL010000026.1:0-14514 GCA_964408695.1 uncultured Oscillospiraceae bacterium
AATTCTTTTTTATGGGAATCGATGTCCGATGAAGAAGAAATGAAGTATTTGATGTACAGGATATGGAGAAACCGCACCATTTCGGATACCTATGAGCCCGGTTCGACGTTTAAGGTTTTAACGACGGCCATCGCCCTGGAAGAGGGCCTGACCTATGAGGATGAAATTTTCAGCGATGCCCCGATCGAGGTGTCCGAGCTTCACACGATATCCTGCTGGAGTGAGCATGAATATGGCAACCATGGCATGGAAACCTTACGGCAAGCCTTCGAGCGCTCCTGCAACCCGGTTTTCGTTCAATTGGCTCAGCGCATCGGCGTGACCAAGTATTACCAATACGTCCGCAATTTCGGATTCTATGATAAGACGGGAATCGATCTGCCGGCCGAGGGAAAGGGAATTTTTCACGAAAATCCGAGCATGGTCGATATGGCAACCCTCAGCTTCGGTGAGTCGTCGGCCGTGACTCCGCTTCAACTGGCCAATGTATATTGTGCGTTGGTGAACGGCGGAACATTGATGAAGCCGCAAGTCGCAAAGTATCTGACGGACGAAAACGGCACTATCGTGAAGGAGTTTTCTCCGGAGCCGGTCAAGACGATTTTCTCGGATCTGACCGCGGATCGTGTAAAAGCCATGATGAAGACTGTTGTGACGGAAGGAACAGGAACGGCAGGGTATGTTGAAGGATACCGTGTTGCGGGAAAGACAAGCACATCGACCATCGATGTGGGCATCGACGAAGGAATGCACGTTCTTTCTTTCGGTTGTTATGCTCCATACGATAATCCGGCCATCGTGGTGCTGGTCGTGATCAATAAGCCGGTCGATAAAGAGTTGGGTTCCAGCGCCGCAACTCGCGTTGCCGCCCATATCGTCTCGGAAACGCTCGAATATATGGGCGTAGAACGAATTCTGACCGATAACGATTACTACCGAATGACGACGAAGTATTCATTGCCCGACGTCGTAGGCATGAGTTTTAAGGAGGCGAACCGAACACTTTACAGTGAAGGGTTTACAGTTCTTCAAGGTGACGATAATATGACGGATGATCAGGTGGTTACCGTGATGTATCCCACCGATGAGGACATTCTCTATCGGAACGGCATTGTAGTGCTCTACACCTGTGATCCTGAAAGCACCGACAGAAAGCAGGTCATGGTCCCGGATTTTGTAGGGAAGAACATCAACGAGTGCAAACGCCTTGCCCGGGACAGCGGTGTTAATATCAGCATTAGCGGAAATCCGGAGGGAGTTGTTGTGTCTCAGACTCCGGAATACGGATATGTTCTTCCCGAAGAGCATATTGATGAGACGCCGGAAGACGGGACGGACGGAACGACCGCCGATCTTGCGCAAGAAACGACCGTTGACAGCATCAGCCCGGAAGAGTCCGGCGGCTTCGCCGATATCACAGATCCCCCGACAGAAGAGCCGGAGGCAAAGCCCGAGAGGATCACCACGCCGGCCGGTACGATCATTAAATTGGTAATGGAGTGACAACTATGGAACACAGCCTCATTAGCCTTATAAGAGATGTTCGCTACGAATTGATTTCGGGAACCGTCGACAAGTGCGTTTCCTCGATCGCATATGATTCTCGAAAAGTAACTCAGGGATGTGTTTTTGTATGCATTCACGGGCACGTTTACGACTCGCATCAATATATTCCCGATGGGCTCGAAAAGGGCGCCTCCGTTATCGTCGTCAGTATCGATCAGGATATATACACCACCGGTGATCTTGAGGAACTGTCCGAGAAATACGGAACAACCTTTATCGGCACAGAGGATACCCGAATTGCTCTGGCTCAAATGAGCATGGCATTTTTCGATCATCCGTCGACAAAACTGGAACTGATCGGAATTACCGGAACCAAAGGGAAGACCACCACTACATATATGGTGCACGATATTTTTACCGCGGCCGGCAAAAAATCCGGAATGATCGGAACCGTCGCGAATATATCCGCGGGCGAGGTGAAACAGGCTGATCGCACGACTCCGGAGGCGTTCGATCTTCAGAAGATACTCTCGGAAATTGTCGAATCGGGATCGGACAGTTGTGTTATGGAGGTTTCCTCTCTGGGGCTTCAGTTCGATCGCGTTTACGGCTGTGAATTTCTCGTCGGAGCTTTCACCAATTTGCACTTGGATCATATCAGCAGGACCGAGCATGCCGACATGCGGGAATATCTGAATGCAAAGCTGATGATTTTCGAGCAGAGCAAAAATGCGGTCGTCAATTTGGACTGTTCGGTCGGCCGAGAGGTGACCGAATACGCCCAGAGATACGGACCCGTTTTTACCTATGGATTGAGTGAAGAATGCGATTGTCGGGCGGAATCGATCAAGAGGGTCAGGAAACGGGGAATCACCGGTACGGAGTTTTTCCTGAGAAGTCCGTGGTTCAGTGGTAATATTTTCGTCGCGCTTCCGGGACTCTTTAACGTGTATAACGCGTTATGCGCGATCGCGATCTCCGGAGTGTGCGGGATCTCGTTTGAGGCGATCCGGGAAGCGATCGGAAAAATTACGGTGCCCGGACGGCTTCAGATGATCCCGAATCCTCGAAATATTACTGTGTTGGTTGACTACGCGCACAACGCGGCGAGCCTCGAGATCCTTTTGGAGACGCTTCGCGAGTATTGTCACGGTCGACTGATCACGGTATTCGGCTGTGGCGGCAACAGATCGGTTACCCGACGCTCCGAAATGGGAGAGGTTTCCGGTAGATTGAGTGATCTGACCTTTGTGACATCGGATAACCCGCGCAGTGAAGAGCCGATGGAAATCATTCGGGGCATCATCAGCGGTATGGAGCGTACGAGCGGGGCCTTTATCATTGAGCCCGACCGTAAAACGGCTATTGAAAAGGCCATTGTTGAGGCGATGCCGGAAGACTTTGTCATTATTGCCGGCAAGGGACATGAGAATTACCAGATATTCAAGGATCAGACCATTCATTTTGATGACGCGGAGGTCGCGGCAGAGATTCTCGGGCGCTTGCCCGACACGCAGGAACGGATAACGGAAAATGGCTGAGTTTTCAATTGCGGAAATTGTCAACGCCGTCGGCGGAGAAATTGTGAATCGATCAGGTCTCGTCGAGGAGAGACTGAGCATTCGCGGTGTTTCTACGGATTCGCGAGCGGTCGTCGAGGACGATCTCTTTGTTGCTCTTGTGGGGGAACGCTTTGACGGACATTACTTTTGCCGCGAGGTTGCGGACAAAGGCGTCCGAATCATTCTCCTTTCGAAAAAGGATTTCCTTCCGGAATCATGTGTCGGAATCCTTGTCAAAGACACGCTGAAGGCTTATCAGGATTTGGCTGAGTACTATCGTAAACGCCTCGGCTGTAAGGTCATAGCGGTGACGGGAAGCGTCGGTAAAACTTCGACACGGGAAATGATTACCGCGACCATAAGCTCGGTTGGAAAAACGCATGCCACGACAAGAAACAACAACAACGAAATCGGCCTTCCGGCAACCATTCTTTCGGCGCCTCAGGACACAGAGGTGATGGTCCTTGAGATGGGGATGCGGCAAAAGGGAGAAATCTCTCTCCTGACCGCAATCGCGCGTCCGGATATAGCCGTTGTGACGAATGTCGGTGTCTCGCATATCGAGCGTCTCGGCAGCAGAGAAGACATTCTCGCCGCTAAAATGGAAATCTGCGAAGGGTTGAACCCGGATGGTATATTGATTATCAACGGAGACGACCCGTTGCTGGTAAATTATGCTGCAGACCCCGATCATGTAAAATGGAGATCTTTGGGGGCGGCGGTATGGACACCGTCCGTTTGCAGGAGAGTGCAGGCTGAGCATTGTGTGCATTCGGATCGCGTTGAAATGACCGAAGAAACGACCTCTTTCGATGCGGTGATCACCGCCCGGGGAGAATCAGAAAAAAGTATTCGCATTAAGTTGGGGACAACGGGAAAACATCATATAAAGAACGCAATGTTTTCGATCCTTTGCGCTTATTTTCTCGGCGCGGACTTGGACAAGGTGAAAATGGCGCTACAGGACTATCGGCCGATAGGCGGCAGAGGAAAGATAATCCGAACAAGAAACTTCACCGTCTGCGACGACTCGTATAATGCCAGCCCGGAGTCGATGGCGGCAGCCTTCGACAGCATCGGTGTTCTGGCGGGGGAACGTCGTAAGATCGCCGCGATCGGCGGGATTCTGGAGCTCGGAAGTTATTCGGCCGAACTGCACGATCAAGTCGGCGCGAGCGCGGCGGAAGCGGGGATCGACAGGATCTATGTGTGTGGCGAATATGCCGATCAGGTCCGGGAAGGTGCACTTGCGCGCAGACCCGACATGCCGGTATTCGTTTTCAACGACCGGGAATCGCTTCTCGGCGCTTTACTCCCCGATTTAAAAACCGGTGACGTAATATTGGTGAAAGCATCTAACGCTTTCGCTTTTGACAAGGTCGCGGCGGAAATCATAAGCTTTGATGGCGGTCCGAATTTGCCCGAAAAGGAGGACTGACGATGAAAAATAAACCGGTCACCTTCCTCCGGGAGAGAAAATCCGAGGTTCTTGAAGTCGAAAGTCCGTATCGTATGAATATTCCGCTTCTGCTTCTGACATTTGTCTTGATTTGCTACGGAATGGTCATGCTTTTTTCTGCCAGTATGTCACGCGGATACGCAATGGAGCAGAATCCTCTATATTACGTCATCAACCAGGCGCAGTGGACCATAATCGGAATCGGGATCGTGATGTTGCTTCTTTTTATCCCGATACATGTTTTTGATCATTGGCCTTTCTTTGTCGGCGCATATATCATAGCTTTGGCGCTTGCGATTTTGACCTGGAAATTCGGTGCGGTATATGGCGGATCACGCAGATGGCTGGAATTTGGCGGGAAGACATTTCAGTCCTCCGAGTTTATCAAAGTTGCTATTGTCTTTTGCATCGCGGGTTATCGTTCGCTGATCGTCCGCGTGCGAAAAGCGGGCGGACTTAAGTGCAAAAACCCGGGATATCAGAACTTTTTCGACGGGTTTATTGACTTGGCTTTGCCGGTTCTGGCGATCCTGATCTGTTTGTCATTCGTGGTGATGCAACCGCATATGTCCTGCTTTATCATCGTTATCGCCATCACGGCAGTGTGCTTTTTTGTGTCGGGCATCAAATTGCGCTCCTGGTTTTTCGGCAGTCTCATCATTCTTCTTGTATTGGCGATAGCGCTTTCCGTTTTTCTGATTTTCGCGAAGGAATCCGACCGCAAAAAACTTGCGGACAACTTTTCGCATGTTGGCACGCGTCTCAATATTTTTGCGACCATTCAATCCGAAGAAGACCCGCGGGAAGAAAAAAGTGAAACCGACGCTGATGAGAACGAAGTTTACCAGAACCGACAATCGATCATAGCAATCGGCTCAGGTGGATTATCCGGGGTCGGATTTGGCAACAGTCGACAAAAATTCATGTATTTGCCCGAGGCGCATAATGACTTTGTCTTTGCCATCGCTTGCGAGGAACTGGGATTTATCGGAGGGCTCTCGATCATCGCGTTGTTTTGGGCTTTTCTTTGCGGAGGTCTGTCCATCGCGTGGAAAGCAAAGGGGGATTTTTCGAGAATTCTTTCGGTCGGATACACATGCTTGATCATTATCCAGGCCTTCCTGAATATCGGTGTCGCGATGGGCGTAGTTCCGCCGACAGGGATAACGCTTCCATTCTTCAGCGCGGGCGGATCGGCTAATCTATTTTTCCTGGTTGCCGTCGGACTTTTACTGTCGGTATCCAGATCCGGTGTAGGCCGCAAAAAACAACCCATCGTGGAGTGAGGGCAAGATGAAAGTTCGAATATTAGCCGCGGGAGGCGGAACAAGTGGTCATGTTTACCCGGCAGTCGCGATTGCCGACCGGATACGCAGGGATGCCCCCGGGAGCGTCGTTGAATTTTGCGGTACGGCTCACGGGATCGAAAATGATTTAATCCCCAAAGCCGGCTACCGGATGCATGAGATCCGCGCAAGCGGATTCCCCTCGAAAATATCAAAAAAAATGTTTCGGGCGCTCAGCGATTTCAGAGCCGGAAGAAAAGCCTGCATCGAATTGATCCGAACATTTAAGCCGGATGCGGTCATCGGTACGGGCGGTTACGTATGCAGTCCTCTGGTATCGGCTGCCGCCGCGATGAAGATTCCGGTGATCCTTCATGAGCAGAATGCCTTTCCGGGAAGGTCCAACCGCTTGATGTCCCGAAAAGCGACGGCGGTCTGCACCGGATTTCCCGGAATGGAACGATATTTTAAGTTTGCCGAGCGGGTATATTATACCGGAAACCCGATCCGGGAGGTCTTCGGAAAGTTCGGACGAGAAGAATGCCGAGATAAACTCGGGTTTAAACCCGATGAGTTTGTCGTTCTTGCAATGGGCGGAAGTCTGGGATCCAGAACGATCAACCGCGCGGTGACGGGGCTTTTCGATCATTTAAACGCGGAAAAGATCAGGGTGATCCTGTCGGCCGGAAAGCAGCAGTATAACGAGTTGAAAGAGGAGATGACCGGAAAAAATAATTCTGTCGAGGTTTACGAATACATCGACGAGACGCACGTTTACATGTCAGCCGCGGATCTGATCATTTGCCGAGCTGGCGCGATCACCTGCGCGGAGGTCGCGGCGGTGGGGGTGCCGTCTGTCATGATTCCGTATCCGTTTGCGGCCGGGGACCATCAGAGCTATAATGCGCGCGAATTCAGCAAGGCGGGAGCCGGAGTAACCGTTTCGGATGCCGAGCTGACTTCCGGGCGGTTGTCCGAGGAGATCGGTAAGTTCCTCGTCGATCGGGAGATGGGCATGGAAATGGGCAGAAATGCAAAGAGACTTCACTTTCAAGGCTCAGACGAAAAAATTGCCGAAATCGTATTGAGTATTTGCTCGCGAAATAATCCAGGCAAGGAGGAGACGTAATTGTCAAATACGGTGTTCTTGGCCGACCATAGAAAAGACACCCAAGCGAAATCCGCTTCCCCCAAAAAGGGAACGATCGTCGTCTTGATCGTGTTTCTGGTCGTCCTCCTGATTTCCGTACTTGTCCTTCTTCTGCCGGCTTTTCGGATTCGGGAGATCACAGTCGAGGGGAACCGGGTCATTTCAACCGAGGCTATTATGGCCGCAAGCCGACTGAATGCGGGGGATCACATCCTGTCTCGCGTCGGCGGGGGTATCATTCCTTTGTTCACAGTTCGTTACGGATCATTAGAAGAGGAACTGTGTGAAGCATTTCCGTACATTCGTTCCGTTCAGTTTCGTGTCGAATTTCCCTCCAAAGTCCGCATTATCGTTGTGGAGCGACAGAAAATCGGTTATTTGGATGTTCCCGACGGGTATGCGGTGATCGACACGGAGGGTTATGTGCTTGAGATCTCAAGCTCAGACCCGCCGTCCGGTGTTCCGATGATCGAGGGCATTCCGGTCAAAACGGCCGTGTTGAATCAGCCGATGACCCTTTTCGAAAATCGGGGACTGGACCGTTGTCTGGTCATTTTCGGGGCGATATTGGACGCAGACGCAGCGGGATCCGAAGGTTCCGATTTTAGCCTGATGAACTGTGTCGGTTCGGTCCGGTATGTCGGGAAAGACATTAATTACTTGGTTGTACATCCGAAGAATTCCACACAGAGCATGTTGGTGAAAATCGGTTCATTAAAGGAAATATACGGAGACATGATCTGGTTAAGGCACGCTTTCGCGAACAACCTTATCGATTTTTCGGATACCGGTGTGTTGGACATGACCGGAGCCGAATATACGATGAGAAAGAACAATTGATCGATCCAGGTGAAAGAAAGCGGCCGGACAAGCGAAAAAGCACGGCTCGACGCACGGAAAGATCGGCGTCCGAAGTGTAAAAAACAGACAATAAAATACTCAAGAAAAGGATGGAACGCAATGCTCGAATATTTGTAACACGAATGAAATATAGCATCAAATTCTCTTGCCTGACCACTATATTTAGTGTAGAATCATGACAAAAGGCACAATGGACATGGGTAATTAGGACATTTAATGAAATATATTTGAAATATACGGAGGATGGCATCATGTCGGATTATAGACTCGGATTTTCTATGGAAGAAGAGCCATTTGCAACCATCAAGGTCGTCGGAATCGGCGGCGGAGGGTGCAATGCGGTCGATCGAATGATCGACAGTGCCGTTCAGGGGATCGATTTTATTTCGATCAACTCCGACCATCAGGCGTTATCTCGCTCGAAGGCTCCGACGAGGATTCAGATCGGCGAAAAGATAACCCGTGGGTTGGGTTGCGGGGCGGACCCGTCCATCGGGGAAAAAGCCGCCGAGGAATCAAAGGATGAGATTGCTCAGGCGATCCGGGGAACGGATATGCTTTTCATTACAGCCGGAATGGGCGGCGGAACGGGAACCGGAGCCGGTCCGATCGTTGCTCAGATCGCACGCGAATTGAATATTTTGACGGTCGCAGTCGTAACGCGTCCGTTTAGATTTGAAGGCCCCAGACGCATGCAGAACGCGGAACGAGGGATTCGGGAGATCGAGAAATATGTCGACTCACTGATCGTTGTTGCCAATGATAAGCTCCTTGAAATTACGGACGAGAATACTTCCATCGACGAAGCGTTCAACATGGCCGATCAGGTTCTTAAGTTCGGTGTGGCCGGAATTTCCGACCTTGTAGCGATCCCCGGTTTGATCAACCTTGACCTTGCGGATGTTCGCCGTGTCATGACCAATGCGGGAGTCTGCCACATGGGAATCGGAAGGGCGTCCGGTGAGAGCCGGGCGGCTATCGCGGTCAAGCAGGCGATAAGCAGTCCGCTTCTGGACACGACGATCGAAGGCGCGCGAGGCGTAATTCTCAACTTCACCGGCGGGAAAAACATGAAGCTTCACGAAATCGATGAAGCGGCTTCCGTAGTGCGCGAGGCAGTTTCCGGAGATGCCGAGATCATTGTAGGTGCCGTGATCGATCCTACGCTGGAGGATGAAATCATGATCACGGTGATCGCGTCAGGTTTTGACGGCGCCGATTCCGTTACGACATTCAAACCTTCCACGTCAACTCTTTCGAGAAGTAATCCTCCGGTGACCGGCGTTCGTGAGCCGGTAAAAAGCACTTCGGGTTCTTCGGGCTATAACAGAGGGAATGCCAAGACGACGGAGAGACAACCGGAGATGCCGCAATTCCTGTTTGGAGACCCGGAAGAGGCAAAAGCTCCCGTCCGGGAAGAGCCTCCGGTAAATCCGGCTTTCCCGCAGGTCGAGCCGTATCGCCCTCAAACGGGAGGTTACCCTCAGCCGAAACAACAACCTCCTCGCCCTCAGCAATATCCTCGCGAGAGCGGTGCTCCCAAGCAGGGGTACGCTCCGAATCCGTATCCGCCTCAGGGGGCGGGACAAAGACCTGTTGCTCCCCAGCAACGACCTGTAGGTCAGCCTCAGCCCAATGTATCTCCGGTCCGTCCCAACCGCCCCTCGGCACCTCCTTCTCCGCGTGAGCAGGATCCTCGTCAGGCTCCGGATAAGAAGAACAGAGTGTTGCCGTGGTTTTTGACCGACAACGAGAATTTGGATGAATAAGCGATGAAATGCCCGTTTTGTGGACATGACGAGGATCGGGTCATTGATTCCAGGCCCGCTGAGGATGGAGCTGCAATCAGGAGGCGTCGGGAATGCATCAAGTGCAATTCACGATTCACGACCTACGAAAAGGTGGAGTCGTTGCCGCTTCTTGTCATCAAGAAAGACGGCTCCCGGGAGCCCTTCGACCCGGACAAAATTCTGAGCGGTCTTCTGAAGGCTTGCGAGAAGCGCCCGGTATCTACGGATCAGCTGAGGGAGGTTTTGACATACGTTGAAGGCCAGATCCAGGGATCGGCAAACCGTGAGATCTCTTCCCGGGATATCGGAGAACTGGTCATGGCAAAGCTCAAGGAAATCGACGAGGTTGCGTACGTCCGATTTGCATCGGTATACAGACAGTTCAAAGACGTTCATTCCTTTCTTGAGGAGTTGAACGAGATGTTGAGCAAGAAGTGAGGTGGAAGATGAAGAAGGTTTTGGTTGTTGATGATGATCCCAATATCGTTGAAGTTCTTCGCCTGTATTTTGATAAGGATGGGTTTGCGGTGATCAGCTGCCTCTCGGGTGCGAGAGCTGTGGACACATTTTTAGCATCCGACCCGGATCTTGTGGTATTGGATCTGATGCTTCCGGGAAAAGACGGTTATGACATCTGCCGTGAGATCAGAAAGACCTCCGATGTGCCGATCATCATGCTGACGGCCCGCACGGATACTCTGGACAAGGTCGTCGGACTTGAACTTGGCGCGGACGATTATGTCCAGAAGCCGTTCGAACCCAAAGAACTGCTCGCCCGTGTCAAAGCGGTCCTGCGTCGTACCGAGAAGAAAGAAGAAGCTCCGGCCCCGCAGCAGGAAGCCGTTGAACCCGGAGAGTTGGTTCAGTATATGGGCTTGGTCGTGGACAAAGCCAGATATGTTGTCCTTGTTGATGATCAAGAGATCGAAATGCCTCCCAAGGAACTTGAATTGCTGTTCTTTCTTGCTTCGCATCCGAACCGGGTATTCACCCGTGAGCAATTGCTCGAAAATGTGTGGGGCTACGATTTTTACGGAGAGTCCCGAACAGTCGATGTTCATGTGAAGCGGATCCGGGAAAAGATCGAGGATCCCAGAAGAGATGTGAACTGGCAAATTAAGACGGTGTGGGGCGTCGGCTATAAATTTGAATCGTCACCCTTGTAATAATTGTTGCAGGGGGGAGCGGTTAAACGATGGCGGATAAATACAAAAGCAGTTCGGTTTATATCAAGACGATCCTTTCGCTGACACTGACCACGGTGTTGGTTTTCGGTGTCCTGAGTTTTGTTTACTATCAGCGCACATCCACATCTTTTCTTTCTGAGAAATCCACTGAAGTGTATAATAACGCACGCTATATTTCCACTCATTTGCGATCGATCATGCCCGAGGACGAGAATGAGCCCTTTATCCTCACTAAGAATGAGGAAGATTTGCTTATCGGTTGGTCTCTCGGATGCTCGATTTGGATCGTCGATAAAAGCGGTCAGCTTCTTTACGCTTCGGATATCCCGAATCAAGTGATCGCTCAGCTTCAACAGCGTAGCGGAGAATTTTGGATTCCCGATCAATATATGGCGAATTTTCTCGGGCCACAGGGCGGTGTCCAAAACACCCGCACAAGCGGGATGTTTTCGGACTCGAGAAATGATTGGATTTCCGCGTCTTATCCGATCAACAAGGCCGGTCAATATCTGATGGTCCACTCGTCGATAAATGTCGAGCAGCAGACGATGTCGATGCTGGCCAATGTGCTGGCACTTCCGATCGGGATCTCCTTTGCGATCGCCCTGATCCTCTTTACCCTGATGACACGCGCGATCGTTAAACCGATCCGTCTGCTGTCCGATGTCGCCCGTCAAGTCACCCAAGGCGATTTATCCGCTCGTATCCAATACGATGAGTTGGAGAGGGATTCACCGTTCCAATATCTGATCGTAGACGAATTGGGAATGATGATAACGGCCGTAAACGACATGATCGAGCGGCTCGAACGCCAGGAAGGGGACCGGCGTGTTTTCATATCCAGTATCGCGCATGACCTGAGGACCCCGCTGACTTCCGTTAACGGATTTATTTCCGCAATAATGGACGGAACGATACCGCCGGATAAGGTCGAGAAATATATGCAAATCGTCAAGTCGGAGGTGGAACGCATCCAGCTTTTGACCGATACGATGACGGAGGCGACGTCTCTTGCTCACGTTGAGCGAGATAATATGGAGTCATTTGATATCAATCATTTGATTCGTGACACGCTTTCCAATCTCGAAAACCAGCTTTCCGAAAAAAATCTTGGGGTTCAACTGGAGCTTTTCGAAAACGATAAGGGCGATTTGACGGCGTATGGAAACAGACAGTCCATCATGAGGGTGGTTTACAATCTGTTGACCAACGCCATGAAGTTCTCTCCGGACGACGGAATCATCGCGATCACTACGTATTATGAAGCGAAGGACAATCAGATCATCGTAACCGTCGAAGATTCCGGCCCGGGTATCCCGCTTGACCAAAGGACCCGAATATTTGACAGTTTTTATAAAATCGATCCGTCGAGGACCGACACCGGATCAGGACTCGGCTTATTTATCTGCAAGGAAATACTCGTTGCTCACGGACAGGGGATTCGCGTCGAGGACAGCAAGGACTTTGGCGGCGCGAAATTTGTGTTCACTCTCAACAGTTCGGGCGAAAGGGCGGAATGAGTGAGAAAGCAGGAGAATGTACGAATCATCCTTTCGGAGCTCGAAAAGTTGTATCCGGTCGCGGCCTGTTCTTTGGATTTCGACGGGGATCCTTTTCACTTTCTCGTTCGGAGCATCCTATCGGCTCAATGCACGGATAAACGCGTGAATATTCTCACGTCGACTCTTTTTGAGAAGTATCCCGGGATGCGCGAATTTGCTGATGCCGAGACGGCCGAATTGGGAGAGGACATCAAGAGCTGTGGCCTTTACCGGGCTAAGTCCAGAGCCATCAAAGCCACTTCGGAGATCCTTCTCGATGAATACGGAGGCCGGATCCCTTCCGAAAGCCGGGACTTGGAGCGTTTGCCGGGCGTCGGCAGGAAAGTTGCCAATCTGATTCGCGGCGAGTTGTTCGGTATACCGGGCATCGTGGTGGATACCCACTGCGCGAGAGTTGCGAAGCGTTTGGGACTGACCGACTCCGATCAACCGCTTCAGGTCGAAAGAGACCTGTCGGCTTGCATTCCCGAAGATAAATGGATTACACTGGGACACAGATTTGTCGCGCACGGGCGAGCGGTGTGCACCGCGCGCAAGCCCTTGTGCGAAGCTTGTCCGCTCAGTGAGGTTTGTCGATATGCGAAACGACCGTGATGCCGGTCAAATAGATCCAATCGGACTTCTTGAAAAACCGATCGAAAAGTGCCTGAGCATACCGCCCAAGAGGCTGGAGTTGCTCCGGCGACTCGGTGTTTATCGCGCGTACGATCTGGTTTCCTTGTTCCCGAAGGACTATGAGGACTGGACGTCCAAAGTTCCGATCGCTGAACTGGTCGACGGAACGGATGCGTCTTTTTGCGCGGTCGTCCGACAGAAACCATCGCTTTTTAGAAAAGGGCGATTCTCAGTCCTCCAGACGATCCTGGAGGACGAGTCCGGCGTTATCAAGGCCGTCTGGTTCAACCAGCCCTATTATCTGAACAAGCTCGAAAAGGGCACCGCATATCTTTTTCGTGGAAGGATCAAACGCGACGGGAAAGCATTCGAGGTCGTTAATCCGATGTTTCGACAGGAGGACGAAAAAGACGTTCCCGGGATCCGACCGATCTATCCGATGACCAAAGGCTTAACGCAGAATCACGTTCGTGTGTTAATGGATAACATCCTTCCGAGGGTGCTTCCGGAGCTTCCGGAGCCGATCCCCGATTCCGTTCGAAAAGCGGAGCGACTTTGCTCCGCGCCCTACGCTTACGAGAAGATCCACTTTCCGGACTCGGCGGCAGCGATCGAGGAAGCCCGAAAACGCCTCGTCTTCGAGGAATTGTTCCTCATTATCGGTGGCCTGAAGTCCATCAAAAAGAAAAAGGCCGCTTCCGGAAATGCTGTTCCGATCCGCCCGGATGCCGCCGCGAAAGGACTCCTGCAAGACTTTATCCGGAACTTTCCCTTTCATTTGACAGACGATCAGGAGCGGGTGATCCGCGAAGTTGCCGGGGACATTGCGTCGCCTCGCCCGATGAATCGACTGATCCAGGGTGATGTCGGATCCGGTAAGACAGCGGTCGCGTCCGCGGCGATGTGTCTGTGCGCCGCTTGCGGGCATCAGAGTATATTCATGGCGCCCACCTCGGTCTTGGCCGCACAGCACTATAACAATTTGAAGGATCTCTTTTCGAGCGTCGGGATCCGTACGGACCTGATGCTCGGCACTACCAAAGCGGCGGAGAAACGTCAGATCCGTGCGCGACTGCTCATCGGAGAGACGAAAATCCTAATCGGAACTCACGCAGTGCTTTCCGAAAAGAACGAGTATCACTCACTGGCGCTGTTGATTACCGACGAGCAGCACCGTTTCGGCGTGCGCCAAAGAGGTGCGCTTTCGACCGAAACCGGAAGAGATCTTCATACGCTGGTCATGTCCGCGACTCCGATCCCGAGGACGCTTGCGATGATCCTTTACGGCGACCTTGACATTTCGATCATCAAATCGATCCCTGCCGGAAGGATGCCGATCGAAACCTATCGGGCGACCTCTGCTGAAGACGAGCGAGTTTACGAAATTATGAAGAGGCAGATCGACGCAGGTCGCCAGGTCTATTATGTATGTCCGCAAATTGAGTCCGATGATGATGCGGATGAAGGGATCGCAACGGTCACTGAGAATTATGAAAAATTCCGGGAAAGCGTGTTTCGGTCCTATCGCGTGGGTCT
>CAYPAL010000027.1:0-1982 GCA_964408695.1 uncultured Oscillospiraceae bacterium
ATTTCGGAGGTGATTTGAAGCGCGAGCTCACGGGTCGGAGCCAGGATCAGCGCCTGAATATAATCGACGTTCATGTTCAGGTACTCCAGGATCGGAATACCAAACGCGAAGGTCTTGCCCGTACCGGTCGGCGCGCGCGCAATCACGTTATAGCCCTCCATCATGGGCGGCAATGCTTTCTGTTGCACGGAGGTCGGCACGCTGATACCGATCTCCAGAAGTGCCTTTTGCACCTCTTTGGACAGGTTCAGTGCATTAAATGATTGAATTTCCATGGTTTCCTTTCGGTGGGTACCGGACTATCGATCCTCCGCCGCCGGCATATAGACCGGCACCGGCTCGTCAAAAACGGAGGCTTCTCTTTCTTCTTTTCCAAAAAGGTTATTGTATATCAAGTAGGAATAGTTTTCCAGCATGCCGCCCTCATCGGGAGCCGCCGAGACACAATCGTAGCGGCGCCCGAGCGCGTCGATGACGCCCATGGTGCTGATCGCCGGATACTTCCCGTACAAGTCTTTTAAGTACACATTGTACCCCGGCAGTTCGATGCCGGCCGTATCCAGAAGCAAGGTAGACAAATAGTTGGTGCTCATATCGCGGTCCTGAGCCTCGACGATATCGTAGTTCGCCCAGAGAAAATACTCGGTCCGATATAACTTGCACATATCCTCCGCGGACAGGTCTGCCATCGAACTGTCGAGAATGGTCTCAAGGAACCCGTTCTTCATACTGGGCGCATGATCTCCGAAAAAGAGGATGATCGTCGGCTCATCGCAAGCGGAAAAGTAGTCGATCAGGTCCTGAACCGCTCCATCCGTACGGCGGATCAGCGACAGGTATTGCTCCGTTTCAGGGAAACGTCCGGGATACTCGCTCAGTCGGACGTCCTCGGTGAAATTGGCGTGCGACTCACCGTATCCGCCGTGATTTTGCATCGTGACATTGAACACGAAGATCGGCGCGTCGCCCTTCTGCTCGAAAAGCTCGATCACCTTATCAAAGGAGGACTTGTCACTTATATACTCCCGGATGTACTCCGGATCGTCAAAATCATCGATCGTGACAAAGCGGTCAAAGCCCAACCGCTCATATGCCTGCGGGCGACTCCAGCCGCTCCCGAGGTAAGGGTGGACCGCCACGGTGGAATAGCCGTTATCCTTGAGCGCCCAGGCCAAAGATCCGGTTTTTTCGTCAACGTACTGTAAATACGGCACACTGCCGCCCGGCAGGAAAGCCATGGCGTTTCCGGTCAGAAACTCGAATTCGGAGTTGGCCGTTCCTCCCCCATAGGTGGAAACATGGAGCGCGCCCCGGATGGTATCTTCTTTCAGGGAAGAGATGTGATCGTTCACGCTTCGATTGGTTTCAAACGGAGCGATATCGGTCAGATCGGTGTAAGACTCGCACATGATTACGATGATGTTCGGACGAACCGGCTTCTCGGAAGAAGTAAACTCTCCCGCCGCTTCCGCCGCGTTGCGGGCGACAGGACGAATCATTCGCTCCTCGCTCCGGCTCGCGGCACGATCTTTGATGTCTTCCTCCAACAGGATGATTTTTTCGCGGCTGTATCCGTCCGGCATTTCAACGATCAGATCCTGCGCGTTCATGGTCAGTGCCAAAAGAAGTCCGTTCTTGGAGTAATTCGCGGGCTGGTTCCAAACATTATTCGTGATCCCGAGCTTTTGCATGAAGCTCAGTCTTGTGATCTGATACCGATCCGTCGCGAAAAGCGACAGGACCAGGGCGACGATCAGCATAAAGGAAGCGATCCCGCCCGTCATGCGAATCTTTTTGCTCTGCGTGGAAAAATCCAGCTTTGCGACAAAAACGCTGATCAGCAGAAGACTCAAAAAAGTCAGCACCAGAGCGGATGAAAGCAACAGCGGATACTGCCCGGATACGTTGACCGCCGTCCGAACGGTCACGATGTCCCACAACTGGACCGGCTCGCCGCGGAAGAGGATCTTATAGTAATTGAT
>CAYPAL010000027.1:2082-14183 GCA_964408695.1 uncultured Oscillospiraceae bacterium
TTGATCGGAATCGATCACGCCCATGGTCCGGGACTGATTTCCGATGCAAGAGGTCGTGTATTGATCGACGAAAATATTAAACTTGACGGTTAGGATGATGATCGCGACCAGGATGATCGCACCGATTATTGTCCACCGCAAGCGATTATGTGTTAAAGAAAACATGTAAAACTCCTCATAATTACCGCGCATCCTAAATTATAGAGGTTTTATGGTTAATATCAACCGGAGCGGAATTGGACACTTGCACAGTTTTTATTGTTCATAAAAATGTAACTGTGCTAGAATCATAACGAATGTTTCAAAAGAAACGGGGTGATTTTATGGACACTGCCGATATTTTGGGCCTCGTCGAGCGTATCCGTTCGAATATCAGTCGAGTGATGGTCGGTAAGGATGCCGCCGTCAATCTGCTTTTGATCGCGCTTCTCTCCCGCGGCCACGTTCTTCTCGAAGACGTCCCCGGGATCGGAAAAACCACTCTGGTCAACGCTCTGGCCAAATCACTGGATTGCAGTTTTGCCCGCATCCAGTTCACCCCCGACGTGATGCCCTCGGATATAACGGGAATTTCGGTTTACAACATGAAGACCCGGGAATTTGAGTTCCACCCCGGTCCTATTTTCCACCAGATTTTACTCGCGGACGAAATCAACCGCACCTCACCGAAGACACAATCCAGCCTTCTGGAGATCATGCAGGAACAACAGGTGACCGTTGACGGAGTGACATACGCTTCCCCCAAGCCCTTCATGGTCCTTGCCACACAAAATCCGGTCGAACATGCCGGAACATTCCCGCTTCCGGACGCGCAACTGGACCGCTTCTGTCTTTCTATTCACATGGGCTACCCCTCTCCCGAAGAGGAGGTGAATATCCTGGTTCGCAACGAACAACAGAGCGGAGGACTCGATATCCGGCCGATCATTTCCTCCGCGGATATCCTCATGCTTCAGAACTGCGCCGCGAGCGTCATTTGCGCCGAGTTGATCAAAAAATACATCTCCTCATTTGCCCAAGCTTCGCGAAAACATCCGGATCTGTTGATGGGGATCAGCCCCAGAGCCTCCATCCACCTGATGAATGCCGCCAAGGCCCTGGCGATGATGGAGGGACGAAATTATGTCATTCCGCAGGACGTCAAACGACTGGTCCTGCCGGTTCTTTCTCATCGCATCGTTCTGCGGTCGGATGCCGGCTCATCGCGCAGAACCGCCGAGACGATCCTCGGTGAAATGCTTAAGAGCATCCCGGTCCCGAAATAATGCGCTTTCGAAGAGTCTTTTTCATTCTGATAACGATCGTTTGTCTGGGAGGACTTCTGTATTCCGGACTACGTATCTTTTTTTACCTTCTCGTCTTTCTCTTGTCCCTTCTCTTGCTTTCCGCCGCGGAAATTGCGTTCGCGGCCCTGTCTTTTCGTATTGAATCGGATCGAAGACGCCTTTTTCCGAGCAAGAACGAGAATTTCAGCCGTCGCATCACCATTTGCTCGGACTTTTTCCCGATCATGCACATTCGAATGATTTGCGAGCACGGGCACTGCATGGATCTGCGGCGCGATAAACTTTTTTTTCACGCGTCCGCGACCAAGACCCGACCGGCAATACTGAAGGTCCCTCTGGCTTCAAATTATGCGGGACTGTACGAATTTAGCGTCTCCTCCGTCGAGCTTTTCGACTTTCTCGGATTTTTTCGGTACAAAGTACCTCTTCGGAGTCGACTGCCGGATAATCCGACTTATATTCCCATTCTTCCCAGGATCAATCGTTTTTCCAAGGCTCCGCGCGTCTTCTCCGAACTGATTCCCCCGATGAGAAAGACCAGTGAGAGATCAGAAAACGTCGGCGGTCGCGAGTATCGGCCCGGCGACGATCTGAGGACCGTCAACTGGAAGCGCACCGCCAGAACGGGAGTCCTTTACGTCAAGGAATACGAGAAGGGAACGCAGGACTTCCATCTGCTCTATATCGACCTGACCCGTCCGGTCGTGACGGGAGAGGAAGCGACCATCACCGCCGACCGTCTTTTCGGTCAGGCCGCCGACCTTTGCGCCTTCCTTGTGCGCGAGCAACGTCCGGTCAATATCCTCGGCTTTTCCGAGGAGGGGGAAGAACAGTGCGCCATCTTGCACTCCGGATCGATGGAAAAGGCCAAAATCTACCTCGCGACCCGAAAATTCACCCCAACCGTGCCCGAGGATTATAAGGACCGTCTGTCCTCCTTATGGGAAATCGGTAAAAACTCTTTTTCCGTCTTCAGCTCCGCTCTGACACCGGAACCGCTGTCCTTTCTTTCGCGTTTTTCGGGCGACTTGGCGACGGTTACTCTGTTCCTGATCACACAAAACGGTCTCGAGGATCAAGCACGGTCGGTTTCCGATTATTATGCCCGCATGGGCGTGAAATGCTTCCTGATCTATCCGAAGGATCTCGGAAATAAGGAGATCGAGCGATGAAGACGCAGAACGGACTCCGATATCTCCTGTGCACCTCCGGCGCATTCATGTGTGTCATCAGTTTGGTGTATTGGTTTATGGACTTGTTCCGTCTGTTGTCCGCATCGTTTGCCGTTCGCGCACTCGTCGTGTGTATCTCGTATTTTATCCTTCTCACGGCGATGCGAAACCGCTACTTCCGTATCGCCATACTCCTCTGTCTGGCCGTTTGTCTGGTCGTCATTTCGTTGATATATGTTAGTCGCATTCCCGAACTGGTGCCGGTTTTAGAGGAATTTGAGCATTGGCTGTCCCTATTGCCGCTGAAGAACGGTGCGGATGATCCCGCATTCGCCTGGGGATTCATTTTGATTCTGACGACGGTCATCAGTCTTCTGTTCGGAATATCCGTTATCGCTTTTCGAAAATCAGAGCCGGTCCTGCTCGGCTTGTTCGGCTCGGTCCTGGCCGTTTGCTTTACTTACCCGCTTACAGCACTCAATCTTTATATCTTGCTGCCCGCCGTGATCGGTCTGATCCCGCTTCTTTCCCTGACATCCAGGGGAGAAGAAAACCGCACGCGTCACGGTCTGAGAGTCGGGTATCGCCATCTGCTTGCCGTCGGGATGATGATTACCGTTGTCGGAATGATCCTCTTGACGGCGATCGCATTCGAACATGTTTATCCGTCCGAAAAGATGCGTAACGATTCCGTCAAAGAAGGTGTCGACAGTTGGATCGGAGATGTAAAGGATCTGTATTCCGGACCTCCCCCCGAGATCCCGCCGATGTACCTTTTTGATCCCGGATTCGCCGGGCTGGATTCCCGGAACCGTTCTCTGGGCGGGCCCATTCAAATGACCGACGATCTCGTTCTTGAGGTGACGGCCTCCCGGGATTTGCTCTTGAAATCGCGAACCTACGACGATTACCAAGTTACCTATTGGGACAGTGGCAGGGCTTTTTTTGAGATGTCCTTCGAGGTTCCCGGGGACGCGCCTTATTCGATCCGAAACCGTCCCGATCTCAAGGTCGTTCCGGTGTCGGATTCATATATTTACGATCATGACGCCTTTCAGCCTTCGTTTTTTGACAGCTTCCGACCCAACCCTCAATGGATGCCGATCAGCTATATTTCGCCCGTCATCCGGGAGACGGACGTGTTCATCCGCAACGCGTCCGAGATGTGCGGAGCGACGATCTTTTACCCGGATCATCTTCTGGACGCCGCCTACTCCGAGTCGATCCTGTTTGATGAATCCGCCTCGCTTTATGCCGAGAATAACCTCTCCGTCGGTGATTCTTATATCATACGAGCGATGGTGTTTCAGACGAATCAACCGGATTTCGAGTCTGATCTGCTGGCTTTGGAAGCCTATATTCGACGCCACGATCTGTCCGAAGGGGATTATTCTCAAACATCGACGGTTCGCAAGGCGTATCTCTATGCGAATGTACCGGATTCCGTCATTGATTACGCGACGGCGATCACGGAGGATACCGATACCCCGCTTCAAAAAGCGATCGCGATCCGGGATCACCTGAGTGAAAATTTCATATACTCTCTGGATGTCACCGAGGTCCCGGCCGGTCGGGATTTTGTCGAGTATTTTCTGGAAACGGGGAAGGGCTACTGCGTTTATTTCGCATCCGCCATGTGTATGATGGCACGCGCTAACGACATCCCCGCCCGCTATGTCGAGGGCTTTTTCGTCGATGTCAGCGAAAGTTCTTCCGGCAAGGCTTCCACCGTGATCGTTTCTTCCAACGAAGCGCACGCTTGGTGTGAAATATACATCGAGGGCATCGGCTGGATCCCTTTTGACTCCACACCGGGCGGGTCGGGCTTTGCTTACGGGAATCCGAACGAGGCGGATCCATCCGAAGCGACACCCACGCCGACACCCACGCCGACCGAGGAACCCGACCCGACTCCGGAACCGACGCCCGAAGAAACGGAGGCGACTCCGTCTCCATCCCCGTCAAAGTCGCCGACTTCCGACGGGAAGTCGGACAGAAGCAGATTTATGTCCGCATTGATCCTCGCGGGTAAAATATTCCTCTTCTCTGCCGCGATCCTTGTTCTGCTTGCTTTACTCTATGCCTACCGACAAAAACGGTACCTGTCGATCCCGCCCAAGGAGAATCTTGCGGAGCGACTTTCTCCAAATACGCGCCTAACCTTTCTCTACGAGCGTTGTCTGAACCATCTGGATCTGTTGGGGATCCGGATCGCTTCGGATGAAAGCCCTTTGGATCTCGCGATGCGTGTTCGTTCGGCCCGCGCATCCGCCGCGGGGTGTACGCATGATATGCACGCCTTCGATCTCTATGCGACAGCCCTCGCGTATGAGAAAATGATATACGGTCTGGTAACGCCTTCGGATGAAGAGATCGCGGTCGCGTATGACGAGTGTCTCGAAGTCCGAAAAGAAGTCCGCGGACTTCACTATTCGAGATTTCATTACATCCTGAACGTCATTTTCCACCGAAAAGGGAGCCGCATATGACTCTAACGGAAGACTCCAAAAAAACCGGCAGGCGAGCCAATCTTCAGTTCATCGGACTGCAGTGCGCGTTCTGGCTTTCGTTTTTCTGCCAGAACGGTTACGCGTATGTGTTCCTGACGGAGAAAGGCTTCACTAATACGGAGGCCAGCGCGTTTCTGACCCTTCAGGCCGTCGCCAGCATCATCGCCCAACCGTTCTTTTCTTCTTTCGCGGAAAAGCACCGCCGGATCCCGCTCAAGCGGATCGTCGCTCTGCAGGTCCTGATCTCGATCGGCGCGATGATCGGGCTGTCGTTTCTTCAGACGTCGGCGATTTTCGCGGCGATCATTTTCTTCCTCTTCGGCGCGTCGTTTCACGCATCCTTTTCGCTGGTGAACGCGATCGGAATGCAGTTCGGAAATGCGGGCTACAGGGTCAATTACGGAGTCGCGCGCGGGTTCGGTTCCTTCTCGTTCGCGGTCGCGGGCATCGTGGTCGGCCAACTGGTCCGATCGCTCGGCGTCCGGGTCATCATCCCCGCCTTTATCCTCTGCGCCGCAGGGATGATCGTCTGCGCTCTTCTGATGACGTCTCCGCCTCCGCTCCCCGACGATATCCCGAAAGCCGTGTCGGTCCGAAAAGCCTACTTTTCCGGCGCGATCGAATTCATCCGGACCCACCGCGCCTTTTCCGGCTTCGGTCTCGCGACCTGCTTTCTGATGGCCAGTCACGCCTGCCTCAACACCTTTATCCCGGAGATCGTCGGTTCCGTCGGCGGAGACACTGCGGATCAGGGGATCACGCGTTCGATCGCCGCATTTGTCGAGCTTCCGATCATGGTCGCAGGTACGTATCTGATCTCCCGGTTCAAGATCCAACGGATATTGATCTTATCGTCGGTATTTTTTATCGTGAAGTCCGTCGCGACGATATTCGCGGGAAGTTTGGGGCTCCTTTTCGCCGTGCAGATCCTTCAGATCCCGGCGTACGGTATGTTCTTTCCGATTTCGGTCATCTTCGCCAACATGAGCACGCGCGAAGGCGAGCGCGTTCGGGCGCAGGCGATCCTCAACGTGCTCGGCATGGGTGTCGGATACTTGCTCGGAAACATGGTCGGCGGCCCGCTTCTGGACCGTTTCCCGACCGTCAGCGTTCTTCTGGCCGCGACCGGCTTCGCCGTTCTGGGAAGCGTCGTGATGATCCTGACCCTTGCCGGAAAAAAGGACTACTTGCCGTCCGCGGATCCTTTGCCGCCGAATGATTCCGGCAGCAGTTCGCCGAGCGTAAACACCCTGCAGGAATCATCCGTGTCATAAAGAATGATTTCGAAGGTTTTAGGATCACAGAATTCCGCTAAAATCTGCCGGCATTTCCCGCAGGGCGGGCAGTATTGCCCCGGCACATCCTCAGGCGCGCCGACGACCGCAATCGCCCGAAAATCTCTCTTCCCCTCACTGATGGCCTTGCAAACCGCGTTCTGCTCCGCGCACACCGAAATAAACGCCGCGTTTTCAACGTTACAGCCGGTGACGACACTTTGGTCCGCGCACAGCAACGCCGCCCCGACCGAAAATCCCGAGTACGGGCAATACGCCGATCCGCGAGCATTTCCGGCGGCGTCGATCAATTGTCGATCCGAAACACTCATTTTTCTTTTCATCTTTCCCGCCCTCCTTCGATCGAAAAGCACCGTCGCCGGTCAGTTACAAATATTCGCCGCCGGTCTTTCCCGCAATCAATCCCTAATAACCTGCGCCTGTCTCTCCCGTAATCAGTCCCTGGTAGCCTCCGCCGGTTGCTCCCGCGATCAGCTTCACGATCCGACTGGTACCGAGCCTTTCGGCACCTGCCTGCATCATTGCCTCCGCGTCTTTCAGCGAGGAGATCCCGCCCGCGGCCTTGACCTTCACCGCCGGACCGGCGTGCGCCCGCAAGAGCCGAACATCCTCAGCGGCTGCACCGCTTTTCGAAAATCCGGTCGAAGTCTTTATAAAGTCCGCACCGACCTCGGTGACGATCTCGCACATCCGGATCTTTTCCGCCTCATCAAGGAGGCAGGTCTCGATGATCACCTTGAGGATCTTCCCGGACGAAGCCGCCCGCAGTGCCCGAAGTTCATCCCGTACAAGATCCGTCCGCCCCTCCCTGAGCGCACCGATCGGAATGACGACATCGAGCTCGTCGGCCCCGTTTCGGATCGCGTCGGCGATTTCAAATCTCTTCGTCCCGGTCGTCGAATACCCGTTCGGAAAACCGATCACCGTACAGACGGGAAGCCGGCCGGCCAGGTATTCGGCCGCCGCCGCGACAAACGACGGCGGGATGCAGACGGAAGCGGTACGATAAAAAAGCCCTTCATCGCAGAGCTTGATCAGTTCCGCTTGGGTCATATCCGTCCGCAGAAGCGTGTGGTCGGTGATCGAAAGGATCGCCCGCTCCCGGTCGGTCCGTTCTGTTTCTCCGGTCCGCTCATCTTTCCCGCTCATTTTCCGTCCTCCACCGTGATGATCTCTTTAAAAAACGATGTCCCTGCGAGGACTCCGCTCGCCTCTTCTTTTACCCCGAGATATTCCGCGATCGTCATCGCGATGTCCGCGAAGGACTCGCGGATCCCGATGTTCGCACCCGAACGGATGCCGGGTCCGCCCGCCAGAAGCGGCACCGTCTCGCGCGAGTGATCGGTCGACGGATTTCCCGGGTCACAGCCGTGGTCGGCGGTGATCAGGAGAAGGTCGTTCTCGCCCAAGCCCAAAAGGATTACCGGTAAAGCCCGGTCAAATTCGGAAAGCGCCCCGGCATATCCGTCCACGTCGTTCCGGTGTCCGTATTTGCTGTCAAAATCCACGAGGTTGATAAAGCAAAGTCCCGCGAAATCGTCTTGCATCGCATCGATCAAACGCCCGACTCCGTCGGCGTTTCCGCTCGTACGAATCGAGGAAGTGATCCCTTTTCCCGCGAAAATATCGAAGATCTTTCCGATCGATATCACGTCCGCGCCCTTATCGGACAGTAAATCCAGGATCGTCGGAGCGGGCGGCGGCAATGAATAATCGTGCCGGTTGGACGTTCGGACATAATCCGGGTATTCACCGACAAACGGCCGCGCGATCACCCGCCCGACCGCGTGCTCGCCGGAGAGGACCTCCCGCGCAATTTCACAGTATCGATAAAGCTCTTGGATCGGCACGATCTCCTCGTGCGCGGCGATCTGGAACACACTGTCCGCCGAAGTGTAAACGATCAAAGCGCCGGTCCCGATATGCTCCCGCCCGTATTCACGGATGACTTCGGTGCCGGAATACGGCCGGTTACAAAGGACCTTTCGGCCGACCCGCCGCTCGAATTCCGAGATCACCTCGTCGGGAAAGCCGTTCGGATAGACCGGAAGCGGCGTCGGAGAAACGATCCCCGCGATCTCCCAGTGCCCGATCGTCGTGTCCTTGCCGTTGGATCGCTCCGTCAGACGCCCGAAGGCACCCTCCGGCTTCTGCGGCAAAGCCGGAGTCTTCCCGTCGCCGCGGCGCTCCCCGATATCCCCGGCGACGCCCGGGATCGACAGGAGCCCGAGCCGGGTCAGATTCGGTATCTCAAATCGATCGGACAAAGCGATCGACGCAAGGGTGTTCGTCCCCTCATCCCCAAAAAGCGCCGCGTCCGGCGCGCGCCCGATCCCCAGACTGTCCAAAACGACCAGGAAGACTCTTCGCTCGACAGCATCCGCGTATTGATCTTTCATGCTCTTCATGACTTCCTCCAACGACTGTCCGGCAGAGCAAAGGACGCTCCACGTTTCTATGTCAATATCATGATATCATGTTCGACCCGGGCCGATCGAATAAGATCGATCGACCAGACTATCGAACTCTTCGGACATCTCCCGCATACGGCGTATACGAGGTATATATCCGATCGAAAAAGGCTCCGTCCCCACCTTCGTCCAGATAAGTCCCGACATCGGCATCTCCGCCCGCGCTCACGATCTTTCCGTCGGTCTCATTCAAATGCGTGATCAGCAGGGAAACCTGTGCGCCCTCGTACCATTTCCGGTCCTCCGCGACGGCGCGCAAAAACCCGCCCGCCTCCGGGTGGCGCGCGAACCGCAAAGACTCCTGCCACTCGTTTTCGACATTCGTCTCGTCCCGGATCCCGGGCGATATCTCCTCCCGATCGCACTCGTGCGGCAGAGGCCCCGCGCCGTGTCGTGTCACGTACGACCGCGTCACGTAACACACTTCTGTGTTCGCCCGGTCATGGGAGATCCCGCATTCCCGAAGGAGCGCAAACGGATTTTTGCTCCCCGTGTCCGAGGGCGTCAGGTGCGGCCTGTAATCTATGTTGTTCCGATCAAGAAGTAAGCCTTGTGCCCCCTCGAAAATCAAGTCCCCCGACTCTTGAAGGAGCGCCTTCACGTCGCGGACCGTCGTGAAATAATGTGTCGCCGCCCTCATCGCGTCCGCCGCGTTCCACGAGACATTCGGATCCCGCAACAAATCGCACCACTCATTACCGTCTTGCATCCGAAGAGTCAATTGATTCAGGCGTAACGGGACGTACTCTGTACGGATCTTTTCGAGAAAAAGACCGGCCTCCCGGGGCGAGAAAGACTCAAACTCCGAAAGCGAGAGCGCATACTCCTCATTCTCGTTACGGATCACGGTCTCATGGATCCCCATGCCGCAGCTTCCGTGGCGCTCCGCGCCTCTCGAGCTCTCGGTAAAAGCGTTCAAAAGCACATCGAAAACGGTCGCCAGGCGGCACCGCGTGTCGACATATATCGACGGTAACTGCCCCGCTGCTTTTCGAAAATCTTCCGCTTCCCCGGGCAATTTCAAAAGATCCGGAAGAAAGGTTGCGGAGAGAAACGTCGGCACGCCGTGAAACGACCCGGAGGAGAGCTGATGAAAGACAAATCGTCCGGCCGGCCGGTCCACGGTATGACCCGCCTGCGCGCCGCCGTTGTGCTTGATCACAAGCGCATCGGTCGACCGCCCCGAAAAGTAATCGGTCGCAAGACCTTTCCCTTCGTCGCCGAAATTTTTACCGACGACCACGGTAATTTTGCGGCTCATCAGAACTTAAAGAAGCCCGGTTTGTTATCCTCGAGAACGAGTCTTCCCAACGCGTCCGCAACGATCAGTTGAGCGCCCTGATCTTTCCACTGCCCTACGATATCTTTCTTGTTCCCGCCCTCCGTCAACTGCATGACGGATACAAACAGTTCCGCAAGGTACTTCAATTGCTCGGGTTCGAGTTCGATGACCCGTCCCGGGATCAATTTCTCCCACGCCTTACCGCTCTTCTGGTTCTTGTACGAGCCGGCCTTCGTCACGATGTGAAAGATGTTGTATTTTTTCGCGGCCGATTGATATAACTCCTTAGCCGAGAAGTCGCGCTCCGCGTCGTCGCCGAACACGCGCTTGATCTCCTCCCGGGTCAATGAATCGTGGCAACACTCGTCGCCGATCGTGAAAATATAGCCCTTCTTCCCGCGCTTGATATAACAGTCGATATCCGTGCGCGTGTCCGCAAAATACCACGAGAGGCAATACGATTCTCCGCCGTTTCCGCCTCCGCCGCCCTCGAAAAAGACATCCAGAAGTTGTTCGGCGATGCGGATATCCGCCTCGAACTGAGTGGCTTGAAGCGGAGCGCGATCCGACTTGCTGTCGCCGATCGCCTGAAACATGATGTGCGGGTTCGTGACCGGCTCTTTATCGTAGATCTCCAGCATCGTCTTATTGAGAGAATTTTTCGCGATCTCCTCAGACAGATAGCCCATGGAACCGGTCACGTCGAGTCCGACGATGATCGCCGTCGAGAGCGGATTATCTTCAGAATCCCGCGACTCCCGGACCTTGATCTTAGAAGGATCATAGTACTCCTTCATCCCTCTGGATTGATAGAGATCATTGACCGTCGAATTTGCGTTGATGTTGCGACTGTTTCTGAGTTGCGCCCAGTCACTGCTCTTGTAACTCCCGTGTCCCATAATCGTTTCCCTTTCCCGAGCTTACGCGCTCAATATAATGTGCTTTCGTTCAGTCCCATTTTGCGAAAAACACGCTTCCCGTAGGCCAGCGTCAACGAAACGTCCCACCACGCGAAATCCGAAAACGCGTCTTCCTTCGGCTTTTCGCTTAAAAATTCGTAAAAAGCCTCCGGAACCGCGCTCCGGGTGTCCTCGATCCCCGAAAAGCCCATCACCGCGGCCGCGATTTTGCGGACGGCCAGCAGTTCGGCTTCGAACGGGTTCTCCTTTGCCCGGGCCTTCGAGGTCCGGCACGCCCGCCACAGCCCCCCGTACAGATAGGCCTGATGCGTCTCCGGGTTGATGTAAATGTCCCGGATGTCGATGTCCGACAGGGTCAGTTCGTTGTACTCAAGCAAACAGCAGAGGTTTTCCAGTCGGCTTACGATCCACGCGGCGTGGACGTCCGGCAATTTTTTGAAAGAAACGAGCGGATACTCGTATCGGCCCCGGGAAATGACTGCGAGGACACGCCCGTCCCGCAGAGTAAATTGATGCGTGACCTCCGGCAGAAACTGCTTCATGGAATACTTGTCGTCGGGCGGAAATCGCAAGGAAGAAGCCGTGTCGACATAGCGCTTCGCGTCCTTCGGATCGGAGAATAAAAGAAACACATTCGACCGACCCATGAAGATCGCCGTGTTTTGGGACGTCGCGTTATGAATGTAGGAGATCTCCACGACGGAATCATCCTCGGCGATAAACGTTACCGTCTGCGCGTGATGCTTCCAGTACTCGTCCATGTTGAGTTCTTCCATCTTCTTCTTGAGAAAGACCCCGGCGGCATCGCCGTGAAACATCTCCGCCAAAACCTCGGAAGTCATCATATCGACGCCGAGATCCTGCGGGGAAAGCGCGATCGTGCCCCCGCAGAACGAGCATTTCGCGGACATGAGATTATCTTCCAATCGGAGGTTCGCTCCGCAACCCGGGCAACGAACAGCCTTCATATTTTCCCTCCGTGATCCTTTTTTTCGATTATATCACTACGCGACTCGAAAAACCTTCCCGGACCGCCCCTTTCGGAGTGCAAAAATACCTTGAGCACCTTTCGGAATGATCGGATGGACCGGGCGTGTTTCCCGCGAGAAAATCATTTATAATGGTAAAAGTAAGTGATGAGGTACGCGGGAGGCCCACGATGAGC